>DAIOTP010000191.1:0-5043 GCA_036751905.1 Cryomorphaceae bacterium | reverse complement strand
AAGCCGTTGCGCTGATGCTGGCCGTCACCGCATCATTGATCGTGAGGTTGAGGGTGAGGATGGAGTCACAGCCCGCTGACGAGGCGCCGGGAAAGGTAAAGGTGGGGGTATTGGTGCTGGATGTGTAGGTGATGCCATCAATCCACGTGAATGATTCACAGGCCACCACAACTTCGGTGCCTGTTACGGGTGTACAAGGATTATTGACCAGGGAGAAGCAAATTTGCACCAGACCGCCACCGCCATCCAGGCCATTGCTGCCGGTAGCGGTTCCCGGGTATTGGGCGAGGAGCGGATCATTTTGGTTGGCAGGTTGCCCAAAAACGCCCCCAACAGTGGTGCTTCCGGTGATGCCCGGGCAATCAGCGCACAAAAAAGCACTGCCTCCGCCGCCCACCGATCCTACGCCAAAGCAATCGTCGTGGCTGCTGCCTCCGCCACCCCCAAAGTAGCCGTCACCCCCACCACCACCGCCTTTCCTGTCAGGGGCCAGGTCGGTAGCACCATTCCCTCCGCCGAATGCAAAACCGGGTAATCCAAACACATTCGGAGGACAAAAAACGTTGTTGCCCGGTGCACCACCACTGGTTTGGGTGCCTCCAAATCCGTTGATGACAAATTCATTTTGAGCAGCGGTAAATGATGCTTCCAAGCCACCGCCAGCGCCACCAAACTGAGCAAAGGCGGCCCCGCCGCCGCCACCGGCCACAGCAATCAGTTGGTTGATGGAACCGCTTATCCCGATGGCCGTCCGGCCACCACCGCCACCGCCTCCACCCACATCTCTGGGAATGCCAAGTACTACCTCGATTTGGTTTCCGCTACCTCCATCACCTCCCGAGGGATAACCTCCGGTACCCCCACTGTTTGCGTTGGCCTTCATTCCTCCTACACCCACCTCCATTGTGAGTACATCACCGGGGACTACGGGAAGGCTGAATTCGGTGTATCCGCCTGCGCCCCCTCCATTTCCGACAGGTGAAGGGCCGGCACCGCCTGCCGCTCCCCACATTTTTACAGCAATGAAATTTACACCGTCCGGAACGGTCCATGTTTGGCTGGCCCCCGTAGGCTCAAATACCACGCATTCGGTGTCGATTATACAGGGTACGATGGTAATGGTATCGGTCCCGAAGCCGCAAGGGCTGCTTACCTGAACGAAGTAATCGCCAGGCGCTGTGACTTCGATGGACTGTGTAGTGGCACCAGTGGACCATACATACGTAGCCCCCGGATTGAGGGCATCGAGCACAAAGGGAAATTGGTCTTCACACAGGCTCAGCGTGCGCGGCCCTAGGTCAACGCTTACTTCATCCTCATTTTCAAAAATCCATGCGGGAAAATTGGGTAATCCCAGCACGAAGGCATTTTGATAGTTGAAAATGTCAAACTCAACGCTGGGGCTGGCGGTGTTGGGACAGTTGATGCGGTGAAGTCTGGTTCCGTTCAGCCGTATCAGGAAGTATATTTTCCCGTCAGGGGCAAGCTGCATTTGGCCGAGTAAAGCTGACGGGCCACCGAAATTGCTTACCACGAGCTCACTTTGGTTGATGTTGGGTGCAGTAAGGTCATATTGCAGCACGAATACCGAATTGTTCAGCCGGGTGTTCTCATACAGGTACCTGCTGTTGGGCGAAAACTCAAATTGGTTGCCCCCGTTCACAATCTCAATGGGATTGGACAATTGCCCGGTCGAAGGATCAAAATCAAGCAGGATTGTACCTGATTTTACCTTACTGCCATCAGGGGAAGCCTTGATGATGCCTCCGTTATTTCCCGTTAAGGGAAAAGCGTTTTGAAACGCCACCCCCTCCTCATTCAGGCGGTATACCCTCAAACCGTTGGTGGATTGGGAATTGACTTGATTGATGAGAATCCAATAATCGCTGTTGTTGCTGTGTCGGATAGCACATACCCCTTCAAACGACGGTACGAACACCCGTTCGTCGGCGACCACCACTTCACCAAGTCCCCCGTTAAGCGACATATCTACAGTGAAATAGCTCAAGCCTCTACCGAAAGGCTGCGCTGCATTTGTGGCTGGTGAAGACCCGATATTGAATTCGAATTCATCCATCGTGAACACATAATACTGGTTGGGCTGCCCCGGCGCTTCCACGATCACAGACGATTGGGCAGAGCTAAAGCCGCCGCCTTGCGTGCCCTGCATATTGTACATCTCCTCGTTGTTCTTGTTCCATATGCGCCCCGGGTCTTGTCCACCAAAGGCGGGTTCCCTTCCTCCTCCATTGGTGTACATAAGCAAGTTGCCCAAAGAGTCGCAGTAGGAGGCGCTGCCTTCAAAGCTGAAGATGGGACTGCCTGATGAGAACACAGGGGCCCCGGTATTGAAATCTATGATGCGCCCATTGCCAAAATGCCAAACGTTGGCTTGTTTTTGCCCGAATGTGGCATGAGCAAAGAAGAGAAGCAAAAAGATCGCTGCGTATTTCATTGGTTATTTCGGTCAAACATTGGCGGCACAGCATTGTTCAGCACGAGAATTTTGGTTGCAACTTCACTGCATCAGTGTTTTGTAACATGTTCATTGGTGTATCAAATCGGTACAATTGCCGCACAATGCCTCCGCTGATTGCTCGAATCGAAAGTAATGAAATGTGAAGTTGTTTCTAAAGTTTTTTCATTTTTTAGCATTTTAGTGATCATGGTGGATGGCAATAAGCCCAACTTTATACTTCAATAGGCTGGGCTTCTGGAAGTAAGCCAGGCTTTCATCTTTGGCCGCACATTGCTGTTGGCTTAAAATTATGGGTGGTGCTGGCAATTGCCCAACCCAACAAAACAAAGCTCTTACTTGGAGTGATTCCCAGGATTATGGTCGATGCAGCTTGAAATTGCCCCTGGATTGGCTAGATAAAACCTAAAATTTTTTTTAATAAAATCTTGGAACCAGCAATTTTTTATATATTCGTATCCTAAACTGTAGGGTGCGATATGTAAAAACATATCGCAGGCCCGCAGAGGTTTTGGTTAGCCTTCAAAAGACCCTTCACACGAGGAGGGTCTTTTGATATTTTAGGACCCACATGTAGCCAGTAGTCCAGGTGCTTATATCCCCAAGCGAAGAGGCTGTAAGGTACATATGCGAAGAGCCCACCCACCTTTACGGAAAAACCTTTGGCACGCGCGCCTGCTATGCGAAAGGTAAGCGCCGTTTGCGTTTCGTAAGCTTCCTTGATGGGCTGCAGCAGCTTCAACAAATAGCTCCGGTCCGCAGCGGTATCAGCGGGGTGGGTTTGTTTGTGGGCTGGTTCTTCCATGGATGCACGGGGGGTTGGGGGCGGAGAAGAATTTCTTCAAAGATAAAACTTGTCGCTATGTTCACTGCCTGCTTTCACCTTTGCTTGCAGCTTGGATGTCATGGTGACAGGCGTTCTCGGCATTTTTAGCATGGCAGGCGGCTTCAGTCCTTAATGCACCTTACCGAACTTCCATGGCTTCGGCTGATGCCGAGTACATTGACACTGCTTTCGGTAACCACCAGCCGCATGGAGCTGTTGCCGGAACTGATGGAACTGCTCCAGTAACGGCTTTCAAGGCCAACATTGACAATGTCGCCATCCAGCCTCCGCCGCTCGCCTGCCAGGGGCAGCTTCAATGGCGAAGCGAAGGCACCGTTGGCGTTAAAGCCTTCTGCCCAAGAAAGGTATTCTTCAAACCATTCAAACTCTGTAGGCACGCGAAAGCCCAGAGGGCACGGCGTATTGAGCCCGCTCACGCCTTGCCACAGGCTGGTATTGCCCGGGCTGAACCAGTTGGTGAATTCGATGACAAATTCATCATGTCCGGGCATGGAGGAGGTGGCCTGCACCACAGTAATTTCTGAGTTGCGGCATTGATGCCCGTCGCTGAACCTGCCCCATTGGTACAAATCGCCATAGGCCTGCGCATCGGTAGGAGAGGTGGCCTGTTGCGTGGCGCCCAGGTTGCGGTCCATCCAGGTGCGGCCGGTCATGGGGTTGACCACTTCCACGATTTGGGTGCCGATGGGTATGCAATGCACCGTTTCAACCGGAAATGGATGCAGCGCTTCACCGTCAAAACTCACTTGTTCTATGGATTCCAATGTATATTCAAGGATAGTGCCATCGGTCAGGGTGAGGTTGTACACAGGGCTGCCATCACCGTCAAATGAAATGCTGTCAATGCTGTTCAGCCCGTGAGTGGCTACGGTGCCGTTGATGAATTCAATATTTTGGTTGTACTGTGCAAAGCCCATCAGGCTGGAGCATAAAGCAATGTGAAAAGACAGATATTTCATGTGACCGGACTTATTGAACAATGAATTTTTCGGTGCTCACCCTGTCCCTGCTGCCCACCCGGCACAGGTACATGCCCGGAGCCACCCGGTTGGTATAGGCATCCCAGTATACCCGGATCGTATCACGATGTGCACCATCATACAGCAACCCGACCACCTTTCCGGAAAAGTCAAGGATTTCGATGCGCACATCACTTTCGTGAAACGCGCTGTATTCAATGAACACCCGGCCCTGGCTGGGATTGGGGTAAACGTGGAGTGATTTGGATGGGCGGGCACCTGGGTGCATTGTGTGGAGTGAGGTGAGGTCGAATGTGTAATGGGCTATTTCAGACAGGTCCCACCACACGATGCTGCCATCGTTTTGATAGATGGCCATGTTGTTGGCAACGAATTTGATGCTGCGTATCTGGCTGGTGCTGATTTCATATTCCTCACCATCGAGCAATGAAACAATGAGTTCCTGTGCGAACAATGGGACAGCAGCAATGCAGGCCATAACCAAGGCCAGGACCTTGGAGCGGAGGGAGCGCAAAAAGACGGATTCGGCTGGCAAGATTTTCATGATACCTCTAATTTTTATGGCCTACGGATGGCGAAGGCCTGGCTTTAATAATATCCTACCTCAGTAAAACAGAGCTGCGAATGCTTCTACAGGATTTTCCAACCCGGGTAGGTTTTTGTGGGCATACGAATATATAAAATATGCGATTAACAGTTGTGGCGGCTGCGCCAGGACCCTTGCCATTCAGGGAGCCCCC
>DAIOTP010000190.1:331-5146 GCA_036751905.1 Cryomorphaceae bacterium | reverse complement strand
CAAGACTTACCGCCCTCACAACGAAAAATCGAATCAAATGATATGCTCCTCCTCTCCAGTCAGATTCGAGAAGAGCGTTTTCTATGATCAGTGAGCCAATGGCGCAGGGTCGTGTGGGTTTCTGTGTAGGGATTGTCGCGTGAGATTTCTTTATGGGTCTTTCTCCTTTCTGCGATTGAACTCTTCAAAGACCGTGTGGAAGTGAGCAATCCGGGAGGCTTGACCAGTGCGATCTCATTGGCCGAATTTAGCAGCAAAAGCCATAGCCGGAATCCGTTGATCTTCGGACTGTTTGTCTGCATTAACTTGGCGGAGCAAGTCGGCTCCGTCCTTTGCCCAAGCCATTCCCTGGTTGGTTTTAGTGCGCTCAGGATAGAATTCTGTTTGGCGTGGTATGGGTGCTCCTGCGTTCATTGCGGTGGTTGATATGTGATTGATTCCCGTAAAAAAAATTTGAAAAAATCTACAACAAAATATTTTTACTATATGGGGGCATTTCGTATCTTTGATTTCGAATTGAAAGTATCTACAAAGAAATGACCGCAAAGCTCAGTGATATTGCACAACTTCAGTTTGGCTATTACAGCAAGCCCACGGATGGTGGGGATGCTGCATATTTGCTGGCAAAGCATTTTGACGATTGGGGCAATCAAACCCATCAGGTAGATGCATTCATTCAAATTGACCAAAAGAACGAAACTCACCTGCTAGAAGATGGCGACATTCTTTTGGTGGGAAAAGGGACGAGGAACTTTGCCTGGACTTATCAAAAAGAGTATGGTGCGGCAATAGCTTCTTCTATTTTTTTTGTCATCAAGGTGGACAGATCGAAGGTCATTCCCGACTTCTTGACCACCTTGTTCAACATGCCCCCAACGCAGGCCTATTTTCAAATCCTGGGAGCTGGAAGCTCTATTCCTTCTATTCGCAAATCTGAGTTGGAAGCATTTGCCATAAAACTCCCTTCATTGCAATCACAAGAAAAAGTGATTGCCATGAAGCAACTTCATTATAAGGACATGGAGCTATCGCAAAAAATCCTGCAAGAAAAGCAGAAACGCTATCAGGAAGCGATTAAGAAAATTATGAATTATGAATTATGAGGGAGAACATCATTAAAGAGAAGTCTTTCAAGTTTGCGGTTCGGATTGTAAACCTTTACAAATTGCTTACTACTGAAAGAAAGGAATTTATCATGAGCAAGCAATTGATGAGAAGTGGTACTTCTATTGGCGCAAACATTCGTGAGGCGCAAAACGGAGAAAGTAAGGCCGATTTCATTCACAAATTAGGAATAGCACAAAAGGAAGCTGACGAAACACTTTATTGGCTAGAGCTATTAGCGGAAACGAAATATTTACAACATCACGAGTTTGAATCCTTGCACCATGACGGAATTGAATTGCTAAAAATCCTCAGAACCATCATTCTCAACGCCAAGCAAAAAAACTCATAATTCATCACTCATGACTCATCATTCAAGCAAACCGATTACCCAAAGCGAGATCAACAACATTGTCTGGAAAGCCTGCGACACCTTCAGGGGGGTGATTGATCCTTCCCAATACAAGGACTACATCCTCACCATGCTGTTTGTGAAGTATGTATCGGACGTGTGGAAAGACAAGCAGGACTTCTATGCTAAAAAATATGACGGGGATGACATACGGTTACAGCGTGCATTGAGAAACGAACGGTTCCAGGTGCCTGAAGCCTGCACCTTTGACTACCTCTTTGAAAACCGCAATGCCGCCAATGTGGGGGAATTGATCAACACCGCGCTGGAAAGCATGGAAGATGCCAATCGAAGCAAGCTGGAGCGCGTATTCCGAAACATCGATTTCAACTCAGAAGCCAACCTCGGACAAACCAAAGACCGAAACCGAAGGCTCAAAAACCTTCTCGTGGATTTCTCTGCGCTGGACTTGCAGCCCTCCCACCTGGAGGACAATGACGTGATCGGGGATGCGTATGAGTACCTGATTGAAAAATTTGCCAGTGATGCCGGCAAGAAAGCGGGTGAATTTTATACCCCGTCTCAGGTATCAAAATTGTTAGCAAGGCTGGTCAGCCCACAGCCCGGTGACCGAATCATAGATCCTACTTGTGGCTCAGGCTCGCTTCTCATTAAGACAGCAAAGGAAGTAGGCAGCAAAAACTTTTCCCTCTATGGGCAGGAAATCAACGGCAGTACCTGGGCATTGGCTCGCATGAACATGTTTCTGCATGAAGTGGACAATGCACAAATTGAATGGGGAGATACGCTCAACAACCCCAAATTACTCGAAGAAGATAGTTTATTGAAAGGAAATGTAGTGGTAGCTAATCCTCCGTTTTCGCTCGATAAATGGGGAGCGGACAATGCCATAGCTGACCAGTTTGCCAGATTCCACAGAGGTGTACCCCCCAAAAGCAAGGGCGACTATGCCTTCATCTCGCACATGATCGAGTCCACCTACCACGACACGGGTCGGGTGGGGGTCATCCTGCCTCACGGCGTGCTGTTCAGGGGAAGCAGCGAAGGCAAGATCAGACAACAACTGATCGAAGAAAACCTGCTGGAAGCCGTCATTGGTCTGCCAGCCAATCTCTTTTTTGGTACGGGTATTCCCGCTACCATCTTGATCTTCAACCGGGCCAAGGGAGAAAATACGGATGTATTATTTATTGATGCCAGCCAGGGCTACGAATCCGGTACCAACCAAAACCGCTTGCGGGATCAGGACATTGATAAGATCGTATGGACTTATAAGTACTTCCAATGTACTGTCATGAATGATGAAGTATTAGGTATGAATGAAGTGTTATTGGCCAAACACAACATTTCAAAAGCTGAGTTGGAGGCCAAAGTCAAGGAATTCAACATTCATCCTTCATCACTCATAATTACAAAATACGCCTACCGTGCCACGATTCAGGAAGTGGAAGAAAACGAATTCAACCTCAATATCCCCCGCTATGTGGACACCTTTGAGGAGGAAGAGGAGGTGGACATCGCTGCTACGCAAAAAAACATCAAGGATCTGAAGCAGGAACTGCTGGCCGTGGAGGAGCAAATGGCGGATTACTTAGCAGAATTGGGCTTTTAATGAACGAATCATGAGCAAATCATTACACCAAAACCAATCGCTTTTTGAGCAAATCAAAGAACTGGATGGGCAAAGCCACGAATTTTGGGGCGCCAGAAAGCTGGCCAAGATTCTGGAATACCGGGAATACCGAAACTTCCTGCCAGTCATCGAGAAAGCCAAAGAGGCCTGCCAAAACAGTGGGCAGCTTGTAGATAATCACTTCGTGGAGTTCCACGAGGTGATAAGCCATGGAAAAGGAGCCGAGCAATCTCACCCGAGCGTAAAACTCTCTCGCTATGCCTGTTACCTGATCGTGCAAAATGCAGACCCCACCAAAGAAGTCGTAGCCTTGGGCCAAACCTATTTTGCGGTACAGACCCGCATACAGGAAATCAGCCAAATGGAGGCGTACAACCGCCTGAGTACGGAGGACGAAAAACGCCTGTTTCTGCGCAGTGAACTCAAAAGACACAACCTCCAGCTAGCCGATGCCGCTAAAGGGGCTGGGGTGATTGAGCCGATGGACTATGCCATTTTCCAAAATCATGGGTACATGGGATTGTATGGAGGCTTGGGCGCCAAAGAAATCCATGCCAAAAAAGGCTTGAAAAAGAGCCAACAGATTCTCGACCACATGGGCAGCACCGAACTGGCCGCCAACCTCTTCCGAGCCACCCAAACCGAAGACAAACTCAAAAGGGAAAACGTGCAAGGAAAAGCCAAAGCCAATAAAACCCACTACGAGGTAGGTAAAAAGGTGCGCAAAACCATTCAGGAACTGGGAGGCACGCTACCCGAAAACCTGCCCACCGAAGGCAGCATCAAGAAAATAGAACAAGCCGAGCAGAAGAAACTCGACCCTCCTAAAAAGAAACAGTCATGAAGAACGCAATGCCCGCCACCACTCCCCAAAACCACATCAGCCAAGTGCATCAGGCCCTCGCAGCCGAAGAGCCACACCTGCAGGATGCCTTAACAGACATGAGATCATGATGAAAAAAATGAATGACATACCGGAGGGCTATAAGCAAACCAAGGTTGGGGTGATTCCTGAGGATTGGGAGGTGAATACTGTTGGAAATGCATTGATTATTGAGAATAACAAAAGAAGACCAATCAATGAAGAAGAGAGAAAATTCATTCAGGGCCAGTATCCTTATTATGGACCGACCAAAATTCAAGATTACATAAATGATTATCAATATAAAGGGCTTTATGCATTGATAGCTGAGGATGGTGATCATTTTTTAAAATACAAAGATCAATCCATGACACAAATGGCCTCCGGGAAATTTAATGTAAATAATCACGCTCATGTGCTTAAGGGAACTGATGAATGCTTGATAAAATGGTTTTATTGGTTTTACAACAGGAGAAGCATTTATAGCCACATTACTCGTCAAGGCGCTGGAAGATATAAGTTGAACAAAGCAGCTCTTGAACAACTACCCATTCCCCTCCCTCCCCTCCCCGAGCAGCAAAAAATCGCCGAAATCCTCAGCACCTGGGACACAGCCATTTCCACCACCCAAAAGCTGATCGCCCAGCTCCAACTCCGCAACAAAGGGCTTGCCCAGCAATTGCTTACGGGGAAGAAGCGGTTGAGGGGGTTTGAAAACAGATGGAAACAGACTTCTATTGACAAATGCGCTCGAAATGTGAATATCAGAAATAAAGGCACCCACGGAACCGAAAAACTTTTTGCTGTAACCAAAAAAGAGGGTTTGGTCCCTATGAGAGAACA
>DAIOTP010000190.1:0-321 GCA_036751905.1 Cryomorphaceae bacterium | reverse complement strand
AGCTCCTTTAACAATTGTAAGATAGTTCGCAGGAA
The DNA here is from genome assembly GCA_036751905.1 of Cryomorphaceae bacterium. Lineage (GTDB taxonomy): Bacteria > Bacteroidota > Bacteroidia > Flavobacteriales_D > Cryomorphaceae > T3Sed10-241. The sequence goes on along the minus strand of DAIOTP010000190.1, from coordinate 286 downwards.
TTGGTTTGCGTACAACCCAATGCGGATCAATATTGGCTCAATTGCCTTATGGAACTCTCCCGATGAGATTATGGTGAGTGGTGATTATGTGGTTTTTGAATGCGATGAGACAAAACTCCTTCCCCAGTATTTGGAGAATCTGAGAAAAAGCATCTTGTGGGAAAACTATATGTTGATTGCAGGAAATGGCAGTGTGCGGGTCAGAATTTATTTCAAAGACTTAGCTGATTTCCATTTCCCTTTGCCGCCTGTAGATGAGCAGCGAGCAATTGCTTCCGTCCTTAAA
>DAIOTP010000189.1:0-5279 GCA_036751905.1 Cryomorphaceae bacterium | reverse complement strand
AGCGACCAGCGACCCCATACCAACCTCCCGCCCAGCCGCAACCCTACCTACCCTACCTTCTCAAGTTCCTGCCGGCAAATGTTCATGAAAGCTTCATATTCGGCCGCGGTAATTTCCTCCCAGCCTCCACCAGCCATGGCGATCATATCGGCTATGTAATTGCGGTCGGGCAGTATCTTTGCCTCGAAATGGTGCTCGCTGTAGTAGCGGCCAAGTACCTGAACCTCTACAAAACTGGATGGTCCCAACACTTTGAAATAGGATTTGTTATTGTAATACTTGCGGTAAATGGGATACTCCACTGCGAAAATTGAAGAAAATGAGCGACAAAAATACATTTTACAAAAAAGCCAGAAAAAAGTATGAAGCAGGCAATTTCGAGGATGCCGTATACTGGTACAGCCGCGTGATCAGCGTTGATGCTGCCGATGCCGACATGTACAGCGAACGCGGCGTGGCATTTTACCACATGGGCGACCTCAAGCAGGCCCTCGCCGACCTTGACCGCGCCCGCGACATCGAGCCCCTCAATCCTTACCGCTATGCCAGCCGTGCCTACATCCGCGATGCCATGGGCGACCTCGAAGGCGCCATTGCCGACTACGAGCACACCATCAAACTCGACCCCGATGATGCCGTGGCCCACAACAACCTCGGACTTCTTGAGGAAAAACGAGGTTACCACAGCAAGGCCAAAGCCCTTTTTGAATTTGCCGACAGAGTCGACCACGACACCAAAGCCGCTGGCGGCGAGGCTCCCCGACCCGTCAACATCCAGCAGGAAATTGCCAAAGAGCAAAAAAACAAAAGCCTAGGCGACGAAATCAAGCAGGTTTTCACCAACAGGGAGGCCTTTAAAGAGTTTTTGGCTTTCATCGGCAAGGGCTTCCGTTGATCAGGAGTCACTGGTCGCTAGAAGTCAGCTGCTAGTGACTAGCGAACAGTAACCCGTGACCCCTTTTCTCAGCTGCGCTGCATTTACCTTCGGTGAGATCGCTTCTTCGGCGCTAAGTTGCAATGCTGCGCCAAGTAACATTGACTTTACCAAACGCAACCGCTCCTCGTGTGCCGCAACCATTCATGCATGCTCAGCTTGCAGCTTTTATCAGCAAATACCTACTTTTATCGGCGACCAATAAAAGTACATGCAGCAGTTCCTGGCAACCATAGCCCAATACATTCTCAATCACCCGCTTTCCCCTGAGCATCATACCATTGTATTGCCAACGCGAAGGGCCGCCTACCACCTCAAGCACATCTTTGCCAGTGGATACGGCCACGTACCCGCTTACAATGGCCTCTTGCCGCGCTTCACCACGCTCAATGCATGGCTGGAGCACCTCAGTGGACTCCAGCAAGCCGACAGGCTGCTGCTCAAGTTCGAGTGCTATGCCGCTTATAAGGAGGCGCTTGGGGAAGCAGCGCAAGATCTGTCGGCCTTCTTTGGCTGGAGTGATGCCTTGCTCGATGATTTCAATGAAATTGAGGCGCAAGGCATCTCCCCAAAAGTGATTTTTAGGGAATTGATGGAGTACAGCGAAATCGACAACTTCAGCTTTCTCGATGAGCCACTCAGTGATCGTCAGCAGCGTTACCGCAAATTTTGGTCGGCGCTCAAAGACATCCACCAAGGCTACAACCGACGTTTGCAGGAGCAAGGTTTTGGTTATGCCGGGTTGATAGCGCGCCTGGTGGAGGAGGGCTGGGCCGAGCGCAGCGAGGCCCTCCATGGTACTTTCGTTACCGTAGCCGGCTTCAACGCATTCACCCGCAGTGAGGCCGCCGTGCTGAGGCAGCTCGAAGCCGATGGCCTTGGCAAGGTATATTTCGATACCGACAGTATATGGCTCGATGATCCCGAAAACCACGCCGGCCTATTCATTCGGCGCAATTTGCGCGCAAAACTGGGCACTGCCGTGCAAGCTCCCGAAAGTGTGGGCAACAGAGGCATATGGATCAACCACACTGTGGCTCCTACCAAAGCTGCCCAGGTCGATGCCGTGGCAGCCATTCTTGCCAGCCTTTCGGCAAATGAGCTTGAGGACACGGTACTGGTGCTTGCCGATGAAGCCATGCTTATTCCTGTACTCAACCGCCTGCCGCCCAATGTGGAGCTGGCCAACGTGACCATGGGTATTCCGCTTTCAGGAAGCGCCTTTGCCGACTGGATGGACAAGCTTTTTGAACTCCATGAGCACCTGCTCCGCGATGAAAGGGGCCCCATGCTCAGCAGCACAGCCCTCAACGCCCTCAGCGCCCATCCCTTCAGCAAGCTGCTGGAAAGCGGCGGCCCCGCACTGCCCCCCATCGACTTGCGCAGCCAATACAGCAGCCTGGCCCTCACGCAGGAGCAAATGCAGAAGGCTGGCATCGACTGGATGGCTACTGTGCTTGCCGATTGGTCACACCATGCCACCACCGCTGCGGATTCGCTTGCTCAATTTGCCGAAAAGGCACGCGAAGCCCTCGACTACGAGTACGGCGGCACAGATGCCCAAGGCAGCCTATTCACCAAGCACCGCCCTGCCATGCTTGCGCTCCACATGGCGCGCATGGGATTGCAGGCACTGCAGCGCCTTTTGCGCAAGCTTGCCCACTTTCCGCAAATGGCCGAACTCGACACCACAGCCTTGCGCAGCATTGTAGCCGATGCCCTCGCAACCACCCGAATCAACCTGCTTGGTGAGCCTGCCAAAGGCCTTCAAATCATGGGCCTGCTCGAAACCCGGGCCCTCGGCTTCGGGCGTGTCATCCTCTGCGATGCCAATGAAGACTTTTTGCCCGGAACGGGCCACACTGAGAGTTTCATTCCATTTGAAATCAAAGCATACCATAAGCTCCCCGGCAAGCGCGAAAAGGAGTCGGTGTATGCGCACCATTTTTACCGCCTGATGCACAGCTGCGGGCAGCTACACCTGGTGTACCATGAAGACCAAACCGGGCCATGGGCTGCCGAGCCTACGCGCTATTTGCAGCAGCTCAGGTACCACCTGGTGCCCAGGTATCCCGGTATACAAATCGCTGAGCAATTGATCGATACCGTCGATGCGGTAGGCCACACGGGAGTCGATCCCCTGGTAAAAACGCCCGCCATACAAAAGCTGATCCGCGATTATTTGGAAAAACGCTTGTCGGCATCGGGCATCAACCGTTTTCTGGAAAGTCCGCTGGAGTGGTACTACGAATTTGTATTGCAACTCAGTCCACCCACGGAGCCTGGCAATCTCGACGTGGCAAATTTTGGTACCCTCGTGCACCAATGCCTCGAGCGGCTGTTTCAAAGCTATGAGGAGGGCCGCATTCTCGGCACATCCGAGTGGAAGGAAATGGCCGCCCGCACCGACGCCACGCTACGCAGCGTCTTTGATGAAAGTGCTGAGGTGCATCAGTACGCACAGGGCCTCAACCGACTGCATTTTGAAACGGCCTTGCTCATGGTGCGCAGCTACCTGCGCCGGGAGCGCGAGGAAGTGGAGGCCGGCACCGAAATTGAATTTGTAGCCACCGAAGGCAGGTTGAGCCGACAACTTACCTGCCAACTTGAAGATGGACCTGCCACTGTGCTGATCAAGGGCTTCGCCGACCTTATGCTAAAGCGTGACAATGTGCTGCACATCATCGATTTCAAAACGGGTGTGGTGAAAGTGGAAGATTTGAAAGTAAAAGAGTTTGATATAGAAGCCTTTGCAAAAAAGCCCAAAGCGTTGCAATTGCTGCTCTATGCATGGTTGTTGAAATCAGAAAGGAATGAAGCACAGCTGCGCCCGCAGATCGTGAGCCTGCCCAAACCTTCGGATATGGGGTTGATGCCCGACCTTAATCTCGATCATGAAGAGGATGTGGCCGCCTTTGAGGAAGTGCTCAAGCAAGTGGTGTACCGCATGCATGCGGCCCTTGAAGACCTGTACCCCAATCCTGACTTTAAATTTGCGCGCTTCGAGCCTTTACCCGGATAGCATAAAAAATTAAAGCGCTCTCGGGGAGCGCTTTAAAACCTGCAAGGAAAATTTGAAACCATTTACAGTGTGTAACTGTGCATAAGAGACGCACAGCTTTGTAGAGGTTGCCGAAAAGGTTGCGGAAAGTTGCGATTGTGTTTGTATATTGTTCTATATCAGGGAAAAAAAGTTTGGCTTAGTGTGGTAAGCTGTACGAAACGTCCTTAAAGGAGCGGAAGGCTTTATTGACAGCAGTCGCCAGAGCTGGTCTGCCTATTTTTGGGGGATGAGCACAAAAGTATTGGTGATGGTACGGTGTCCAAAGTGCTTGAGCAAGCCAATAACATCATGGGTTTGAATACCCTCTTCTTCGACTTGCTTTAATATGCGCTTTCGGCTGAGAGAAGGAATGCGTGTAGCAAAAAAGGGCCACAATGCTGTACTGGTGTATTCCTTTTCCAGCGTAGGCAGAGGAGTTTTTCTACATGAATTTCATCGGTGCGGTATTCACTCCGGGCAATGAGGAGTATAAGAAATCACTGGCCAGATACAATGTGCTCGGGGGTAAAACCAGTTTTGATGGCATGATCCTTATTGGAAAATCGACAGCTACCACGCTCTTGCGCAACGAGACAAGCTATAATTCGACGGATTAGCACAGAGCGTATCGATTTTCAACAAAATAGGCCGGATACGCTTCGAAATTCAGAAGCACATTTCATACGCTGCCCGTCCTAACACGGAATAGATCAAACGGATTCCGCCACCACTTCCTTCACCACCGGCAACTCCGTAGTGAGCAATTGCTCAATGCCGTTTTTGAGAGTGACGGTGCTCGATGGGCAGCCGGAGCACGAACCGCGCAGCTGTACAGTCACTACACCGTCATAAAAACTTACAAAGTCGATGGCCCCGCCGTCGCTTTCCACGGCTGGCTTTACGTATTCGTTCAGCAGGTTGATGATGGCTTCGTCGTACTCACTGGGTACTGCCGGGGCTTTTGGCGCTGCTTTATTTGCGGAAGCGGCACCTCCATGAGCTTCCTGGACAGGCTCAGGAACGCGCTCCACCACATGCTCGTGCTTGAGGCACCATTCGCGCACAAATTCGCGCAGCTCGAAGGTGATGAGATCCCAACTCAAGTCGCCTGTTTTGGCCACGGTCACAAAATTGTGCGCAATGAAAACACCCTTCACAAAGGGAAAATTGAAGAGTTCAAGCGCCAGCTGTGATGAGCCTTTGGCTTGAGCCGCGCTGAGGTACTCTACGGGATCAGCAGAAGGAAAAATCACCCTGTCGGCCACAAACTTCATGGTGTTGGGGTTGGGGGTGAGCTCGGCG
>DAIOTP010000188.1:0-5461 GCA_036751905.1 Cryomorphaceae bacterium | reverse complement strand
TACCTTATGTTCAATTTGAAAAGAATAGGCTTCACCATATATACAGGGGCCAAGATAGCTGGCATTATCTTACCGCTCATCATTCTAGGATTCAACATTGTGACCATACTGGTATACCTGTTTGCGGCAATCGTGGGTCTGATTTTCGTGATTCTGTACGGCGTGAACCGCAAACACATGAACGCCTAAACTGCGGCGAGTACTGAAATTTCAATCAACGCGCCTGCGGGCAATGCACTCACTTGCACCGTTTCCCTTGCCGGAAATGGCGCATTGAAGTAACTCCCGTAAATGGCATTGACCTCTGCGAATTTGCCCATGTCGAGCAAAAATATCGAGCACTTTACCACCTTTTCATAGCCAATGCCAGCTGCTTTCAGCACCGCACCAATGTTCTTCATTACTTGATGGGTTTGGCCTGCGAGGTCGTCGGCTGCAAAATGGCCGGTGTGGGGATCAAGACCAATTTGGCCGCTGATGTACAGCGTACCGTTGTGGATGATAGACTGGCTGTAAGGGCCTATGGCCTTGGGCGCATCGGGGGTGTGTATGGGCTGCATATGATAAAGTTTGTGGCCCAAAGATGGTCATTTAATTGCAACCTTGTCTGCGACGGGGCTCCCTATTCAACCGCCGTTTCCGGGACGAAATGTGCGTAGAGTGCTTCCAGTGTCGTGTCCTCTCTGAGCACATCCCTTACCACCTTGCCTTGATGTATGATGACGATGCGCGTGCATACCTCATACACATGGTTGAGGTCGTGGCTGCTTATGAGGAAAGTGCTGCCCTCGGCACGGGTTTTCACCAAATCCCTGATGCGCAGCTGGGTACTTGGATCGAGGTTGGCAAATGGCTCATCCCAAATCACCAATTCAGGGTGGCCTATCAAGGTGCCAATAAGTCCTGCCTTTTTCTGATTGCCTTTTGACAGTTCGCGCAGCAGTTTTTTGCTACCCAGTACTTCCCCATTCGATATGTCGCTGAAGCGCGTCGTGAAGGCGTCGACCTCATTTGCCGAAAGGCCATACAAACTCCCAATGAAATGAAAGTATTCATCTGGTCTGAGGAATTCAATCAGGAACCCCTCGTCGAGATAGGGTGCGGTGTATTGCTTCCAATCTTCACTGTGGGCTACATTCAAATCTTTGAGCATGACCTTGCCCGCGCTGGGTTTGATCAAGTCGAGCATGAGGCTGAAGAGGGTCGTTTTTCCGGCGCCGTTGTTGCCCACCACCCCTACCACTTCACCGGCTGCAATGGTGAGTTCAGGTATATTGAGCACTTCCGTGTCGCCAAATGATTTGTGCAAGTTCTCGATGTGTATCATAACTTATTTGTTGCGTAAAGTTGCAGAAAGCCTGTAGCGGCTGCGGTTGAATAGCTGTACGATCAAGCCTATAATGGGTTTGTGCAGGGCGAAAAGCAGATACCCAAGGCCTGCGGTAAAGAGCAATGCGAAGTTGGTTCCTCCTGCCCAATAACTCATTCCGTAAACCGCAACCGGGGCGAGCGCAATAGGAATCACAATGAGGTAGTGCACCATACCGAAACCGTTCATGTTCATAAGGCTACCTTCGTTGGGGTCGACCCTGAGGGCTGTAATGGTAGCGACCAACATGTATACGTACACCGAAAAGCTCAGGTGCATGGGCAGCATCACAAAGGCTGCAATGGCGTAAAACGGAAATTTGAAAGCATATGGCAAACTCAGCACAAATGGAAGTACGCAGAAGATGCACATGGCATAGTACTTGGCCCGCATCATGTTCTGTACACCCTTGCCACGGGTGAGCAAAAAATCAAAATGAAGGCTGTTCCAAGAAAGCAAAAGTTGGGCGTGGTTGAGGGTCACCATACCCGTAACGAGCCAGGCCACCAGCAGCATCATTTCCGGCGAGGGGTCGGAATCGCCGCTGAACGCATAGAGTGGAAAAAGAACAAAAATGAGGCCTGTGATAAAATATTGACGCGCCCTTTTGTTTCTCGCCACCAAGCGCAACTCCAAATCAACCAGCTGACCTACAATACCATATTTGCCGAAAAGGCCAAAACTGCTGTGAATCTTCAAGCCGCGGTCAAATGCGGAGAGTTGCTCAAGGTTGAGGTGCGCGCTCAAGTGACGGCCCAGCCAATATGCAAGGCCGAGAGGAAGCAACCACAACAGCACGGATTGAAATCCAGCAATGACCGGGAGCACCCAGGCACCCAGTACCGGGGCCACGGTGATATAGCCATTGAATTCTGCATACAAAAACAAGGTGATCCCGAGCATTAAAGCCAAATTGACCGACTTAGACCACTTATTGGCCACCAAAGCAAATGTGATGTAGTTGTTGGCAACCACAAGTGCCGAGACCCCTAAAAGATAAGGGAGAAATTCGATACCCGAGTCACGCAGTGTGCTGAAGTATAAGGGAATGGCAAAAAACCATGGCAACAGATTCCAAAAACTGAGCAAGGACCGCCAGAGCAAGCTGCTCACCACCTTCCTTCGGGGGAGGTTGAGCACCAGGTAAGGTTTAAGGCCCATTACGGGAAATTTCTGAAAAAAGTAACGCACAAGCACATCCACAAGGAAGTACATCAGCAATAAGCCCATGGCCGCTTTGAGCTGTTCAGAGGTGGCATAGCGCAAGGCCAAAAGTTCACCTCCTAAAGCGCCCGCCAAAAACAAGCTCACGGCAAAGTTGAGCATAATCAGCGCCACCAAAAGCGATTCAATCAGCTTTTGGCCCAACCCTTTGGAGCGTACAAAGTTCAACCATGCATGCTTAAAAAGTGTAAGTATGATTTGCATGACTCAAAAATAAAAGCTGCACTGCCCTGTGTCCAGTTTTAATACACGAGCGGTAACTCCGAAGGGAAATGCGGCCGTGGCCTGCGCTTTAAGGAAAAAAGAGCCAAAAAGCAGCCCACTGGCATCAGTATGCGTCCAACTCTGAAGCAGAAGGTGCCAACTCACCCACCACGCGGAATTCGGTACGGCGATTTTGCGCGCGGCCTTCAGGATTGTCGCTGCCATCGGGATTGGCATTGGCAGCCACGGGCTTGCTGCTGCCGTATCCTTTGGCCTTCAGCCTATTTTTAGAAATTCCTCTGGAAGCGATGTACCCAATTACGCTCTCTGCCCTTTGCTGGCTCAGGCGCTGGTTGTAGCTGTCGCTGCCCTTGTTGTCGGTGTGGGCTCCTATTTCCACAATGATTTCGGGATTCTCAATGAGCACCCGAAGCATTCCTTCGTCAATTTTGGCCCTTGAATCATCCGTTAAATCGCTTGAATCGAATTCAAAGAGTATGTTTTCCACCACCACTGCGGCATCGGTGCGGAGGCCAAGGCCCACATTTTGAAAAAGCGTATCACTTTTGTTCATGCCCCGGGTATCCACTTCGACATGGTTGCTGAAATAGCCGCTCCTTGAAAGTACCACCCTGTAGCGGTTGTTGGGTTCAAAATCCACAAAATACCTCCCATCTCCCTTTGTGATGCTACGCTGCATGAGCACCTCCACGCTGTCCTCTACGATGTACAAATCAACGGTCACCCCATCCAAAAAATTGGCATTGAAGCTTTTGGTGCTCAGTTTATCGCCGGCGCCTTTCAGGTAATCTTCTTCATCTACTTGCATAACAAACCCTTGCATAGCGAGGTGAATCACGTCGGGAATGTAAAAGCTGTAAAGGTCGTCACAGCAGGTTTCATTGATCATTTGGTAGCCCCCGCTCCGGTTGCTCACGAGGAAGCCTGTTTCGCGGTCGTCGTTGAGCACGTAGTACAGGTCATCGGCTGCTGAGTTGATGGGGTAAGCCACATTTTGCGGTTCAGCAAATTTTTGCAACTCGCCGCGTGCAGCAAAAACATCGAGCCCGCCAAGTCCGGGCCAACTTTCGGAGCTGTAGTACAACTTCTTCTGCTTGTTGTTGTACAGCGGGGTCAGTTCATCACCAGGTCCGTTGATGCGACGGCCCAGGTTGCGCGGCTTGCGCCAGGCCTTCTTTTTGGCATCGTAGTAGCTGTACCATATATCCATGCCTCCCTGACCATCAGGCCTGTTGCTGGCATAGTACAGCACATCATATCCCTTCCGCGGATCCAGGGCCATGGTGGGCATGGTGGCCATGCTGCCAGGCACATTGATTTCCTCATCCAGCCGCTCGGGTTCGCCCCAGCCATTGTCGCCCTCGCGCACCAGCCAAAGGGCGCATTCCATTTGTTTGCGCCAATTCTCCTCGCAACGTGTATATATAAAGGTGCGCCCATCCACACTGAAAGCGCCATTGGCTATATGGGCGCTGCCATCATTGATTGAGGCTTTCCACAGGCCGGCATCCATCCATACATCGCCCACCTTTTCAGCGAGGTATAGCCGGCGCATGGTGCGGGCACTGTCCACATGAAAGCTTCGTATTTCCTGTTCTTTGATACTGCCATATATGAGTTTGTCGGTCCCATATGGTATGGGTGCAAATTCGGCATGGGGGCCGTTGATTCCGCCGCCGAGGTTTTCAACAGTGATATTCAATGGGCGGGCCAGCAATGCAATGGCCGTATCGCAGGAGGCTATGGCATCTGCAGCGGTGCGTCGCCATGACTTGTCATACCCATTGGGTTTTACCAGAGAGGCCAGTAGCTCAAACTGCACTTTGGCATCTTCGGCTTTGCCCGTCATTTTGAGCATGGTGGCATGCTTGTAGAGGGCCTCGGGCATGCGCTCATCGAGCTCAAACACGCGGTGGTAGGCAGCCGCGGCGGCTGCATAATCGCGTACCCTTTCGTGGAGTTCGGCCAAGTGTTGCTGCACTTTGGCGTTCTCGGCTTTCTTTTGGGCGTAAGGGGTATAAAATTGCAGTGCGGTATAGGCGTCACCATAGCGCTCTGCGTGTTCGGCCATTTTCTTGAGTTTGTTCACGCTCAGGTGGGCATACTCCTCGGCATTGGGCTGCGCATGTAGCCTTGCGGCAAATAGGGAAAGCGCCAGAAGCAGCGCCATTTGCGGAAGCTTAATAACGGTCACAGGGAATGGTTAATCGGTTTACTGCCGAGCTGGGGCTGATATACACGAGGCTCAGCTCTACGGCGCCCCTGTTGTTGGTTGCTGTGTTGAGCGTACTGTAATTTATATCGTACGCCATGGCTACCACAAAATTTCCATAGCGAATGCCAGTACTTGCAATAATGGCATCACCATTGCGCTCAATGCCATTGCGCATATCGATACCCAGAAAAGCCTCACGCATGCCATTGGGCTGGTCATCGAAGCGCAAGCCCACCGTGCCTCCGAGCATAAGTGACTGTGCCTTGGCCTGAAGCGATACCATAGCGGAGGGTTGCATGAACCACCCCTCGTCAAAGTCATGGCGCCAGCGGCCGTGCAGGGTGTATCGTGCAGGCAAATTTTCCTGGCCATCAAAAAAGGACACATCGGGGCTGTTGAAGTGTAACATACTGATGCCCATAATGGCC
>DAIOTP010000187.1:0-5476 GCA_036751905.1 Cryomorphaceae bacterium | reverse complement strand
TACGTTCAGCAAGCAGGGATATGAAGATAAAACCATGGACCTCGAGGTGCAGGATGATGCGCTTATTGAAGTGACGCTCCAGCCCGGGACGCCCGCCACCACCATGGAGCTGCCCGGATTTATCATCGTGACCAGCGAGCCCTCGGGCGCAGAGGTTTTTCTCAACGACCAGCGCGTGGGCCAAACCCCCTATCAAGGACGGCAGTTGCCCGGCTACTACCGCCTCGCACTGCGCAACCACCTCTACCACGACCATGAGGAGCGCTTTGACCTTGCCGAAGGCGGTACCTCAACCCTACCTCTGGTGAAGCTAAAGCCCCGCTTTGGGTTTGTGAATCTCAGCACCGATCCCGCAGGAGCGGAAGTCTACCTCGACGGAAAAATGGTTGGCAAAAGCCCTATACAAGGCTTGCAGGTGGAAAGTGGCAGCCACAACCTCAGCCTGCGCAGCACGGCGTACCATGAGCTCAACGAAAGTTTTGCCATGTCCGATGGAGAAACCAAAGACCTTCAGTTTGCCCTCCGCCCAGCCTTTGGCACCCTCAGCATCTCCTCCGACCCCGAAGGCGCAGAAGTCTTTCTTGACGAGCAACGCTTAGGCACCACCCCTTTTCGGCAAAAAATGCAACCCTCAGGCGCCTACAACCTCCGCCTTGAACTGCCCATGCACAGCACCGAGCGAAGCCAAATCGAAGTCAAGGACGAAGAAAGCACGGAGCGCTTTTTTGCACTGAGCAAAAACTACGGCACCATGCGCATCGAGAGTGAGGACGCCGAGATATTTCTCGACGGCAAACAAATTGGAACCGGCAGTTTTGACCACCGCACCGCACCCGGCAGCTATACCCTCACCGCCAAAAAAGACCGTCACGACGACGACAGCCGCGAGGTGTTTCTCACCATAGGTCAGGTCGAAACAATCACCCTGAATCCAGAACCGAGAACTGGAGTCTTGAGCATCATGACAGAGCCTTTTGAAGCCTCGGGAGCGGAGGTGTGGATTGATGGGAAGAAGACGGAGTATAAGACTCCGGCGGTGGTTGAGTTGTTGGAGGGGGAGTATGTACTTGAGCTTCGAAAGCCTAGTTATGGTAATATTTCTAAGAGAGTGGTGGTGATCAGAGGACGTCAAGAAGATTGGAAAGCAAAACTATATCAAACTGGCGCTGAGAATTTATTGAAAGAAAAGGACGTTCGTTCAGTTGGAGAATTTAATGCTTATTTCCGAAATGGAGTGCTCAAGACAATGAATCCCGAGGGCAATGTTGAAGATCGAATTAGACGATTTGGCGAATCTAATGTTGACTTTTATGGCAAGTTTCAATTTCAAGAAATCAGAAGAAATATTCAAGGCAAACCGTTTGATAATCTGTACCTCACCAATGCAAAACCAGCGGGCCCGGAAAGAGCGCTACAATCTCTTATACTGCCGGGATGGGGAACAATGGCTGTAACTGGAGGCGAAAAAGGAATGGGTCGTATGTTACTATTTGGGATTACAGCAGGAACTGCGCTTGGAACAAGATTGGCTTCGAACCGGAACTACGAGCGATACAGAGCAGGTATAACAGCAGAAAACAGAAGCAACCTTTACAGCCGAGCAAATCTCTTTCATCAAATATCGCTGGTTTCGAACGCTATGGCAGTTTCTATTTCCATTTATGACGTCATTTGGGTAATTAGAAAGGGGGCGGAGAATAAGAGAAGATCATCTTCACTGCAAGAACAACTTAAAAACGGTTGGATTTATGTGGAATAGCTTACGAATTGCCATCATATGCCTTTTTCTTTGCTTCCTCTGCGGATATAAAAAGGAGTTGCTTGATTGGAACTTACAAAAAGTACCTAACATCAATGCAGAGGTTATCGAAATAGGATCGCTTGACGTGAGTATCAAATTTCAAATAGAGGAGTCTGAAGTTCCTTTAAAGAGGGTAGCAGCTTGCTGGAGCGAGCAACCAGGAGCAAGTTTAGACAATTCAGTCAAAGAGTTCTTGACCATTGCTGGAGAACAAACTGGCAGTTTGGATAATTTGTGTGAACTCAGAAAATACCACATTCGCGTATACGCAGAAAACGACGCTGGAGGCACTTACAGCAATGAATTGATTGTAGAAACGGACGGCATAGACTTGTCAGATCAATTAATTATTGACTTCATGGCCGAAGATGTTGAAATAATGGCTGGTGTGCCTGTTACTTTTACCAATCTATCCATCCTTCCAGGATGTGGTACGATTGAAAGATGGGAGTGGGATTTTGGTAACGGATTATTTAGCAATGAAGCATCACCTACAGTCACGTTTGATGTATCGGGTTCATATTCTATACAACTGACAGCACTTACAACTTTGGGTGAGCAACTGTCTGTATTAAAAGAAAACTATATCACAGTAATTTCTATCCCATATTCAGAAGGAACAGTGCACTGTCTATCTGGAGGGGTTCCAACTGCCGTTGTCGAGGTACTAAACCCAACTACGGGCCGAGTCTGGATGGACCGGAACCTTGGAGCTTCACAAGTAGCCACTTCTTCCAATGACCAGTCTGCTTATGGTGATCTTTTTCAATGGGGTAGGTTTGGTGATGGCCATCAATGCCGCAATTCTCCGACCACTGGATTACAATCCACAGATCCCATTGCTGAGCATGGTTCTTTCATTATAGAAAATTCTAATTGGCTTAACTCAATCAATAATTATCTCTGGCAAGGAGTCACAGGCATAAATACACCTTGTCCTGATGGATTTAGACTTCCAACTGGAACAGAATTGAACCAAGAGCTACAAAGTTGGGCCGATGAAAACAATACAACCGGAGCGTTTGGTTCACCGCTTAAGCTACCCGCAGCCGGCTTCAGAAACGCTGTAAATGGTGTTCTCAGTAGCGTGGGAACAAGTGGTTTTTATTGGACCAGCAACGTTTCTGGTTCAAACGCTAATCGTCTAATTATCTCCACGGATGATGCAAGCATTGTTAGTCAAAACAGGGCTCGTGGTTACTCTGTCCGCTGCATAAGAGATTAGAAACACCAAATATCATAGCATCAACACATCCTTGACCTCGATAAATCAGATAAACGAAATCGCCAACCACTGTTTGCTCTTCGCGAGTAAAGGAGGAATGGCCAACGTTAGGAACACTGCTGAAAAACATTTCAAAGAAATTGTTACACAACAAGGTATGTTAAAGCTAGCCATCAAAAAACTAGAAAAATATGGATTAGCGAAAAGGGTAAATTTGAAATTTGAGGTTATTGAACTAACAGAAGAAGGGATTTCCGTTGTTGAGGAGCACAAAACGTTTCTGAAGTATTTAGAGTTTTTGGATCATCAAACCGGGAAGCAAAAAAGGAGAAATCAAGTCATCGAATTTTTCGATAGAATTCCAAATTGGCTTATCGCAATTGCGACAGCAGGAGCTCTAGGCATTTCGACAATTACTTTTTTTAAGGATCCAAATTCTAAACTAAATGAGGAGCTAATCAATTTGGAAAATAGGCTCAGAATACTGGAGGCGAAGAATACAGGCCATAAAATAGATTCCATTAAAGAAGTCGAAACCGATTCTACTGAATTACCAGCACCTTGAATTGTGGCAACATTCTAATAGTAGTTGAGAGTGAACCGCACTTTCCTTTTTTGGCTTTCCACTTTGCACATTCGTCATCCAAAAGAGCAGTCTAAACAATAACACTCTCCTAAAAACCTCCCCGATATTTGCCTAAAAGAAAAGATAAATGGTAAAAAAAGTACTTCTCACAGGGGCTGGTTTTGCGCAAGCATTCTGCGGCCCAAGCACGAATGAGCTTACGCATGCATTCTTTGATGACGCAAGTCTACAACTTAATCCTGAGATAAATGGACACTGCTGTTTTTCGCACCTCGTTAAAGAAATCCTTGACTCCGAGAGCACTGAAAAACCCAACTTCGAACATTTCTTCTGTTTCCTCGATGAAATGGTCGTGGCGGGAAGGTTGCTGGCAGAGCAGAAAACATTGAGTCCTGATCTATACTTGTTGAAGGATTTGATTGAAAATCCGAGAATCCACAACTCAATGAAGAAGAACTGGAATCCTCCTATTCAAATCAATCTGCCAGGCAAGAAGTGGTCCTTTGAAGATGACAAAAATAATTACTACTACATCCCCCTATGGATACGCTGTTATTTTGAAGCCCTTGTCAAACAAAAAATATTTGAATACGATATCAATCACGAACAGCCTATTGAACTCATTGTGAAAATGGCCCAGCATATTCATTCAAGCCATACCGAGAATAAAGCGCTTTATCGTTGCTATACACTAAACTATGATTACATCCTTAACCGTCACCTGAAAACAAGCTTGGGAAAGAAATCAAAGACTATTGAAGAAAATCCTTTTAAAGACGGCTTTACCAATCCCATACATTTCGGACCAGGCAGCAATGTTACGTATGCTGGATTCGACGCGCAGTCGGTAAAAAAATACGCTGATATTCCCCAATGTTATAACCTACACGGTTCAGCCTACTGGGCCTATGAAAACTTGGGCTACCAAGGTATAGTACAGCCATTGTTATACCGCCGAAATCATTTGGGCTTGGAACCACAACAATGGGGCAAAAATCATACTGTGGTATACCCTGATGGCATAGAAAGACAACCCTTTGCGCTCATTTCCGGAAGGAAAAAACCCTTGTACATTCAGAATGTAGCCCCCTACGATTCTTATTTTAAGGCTTTTCAAAAGGACTTAATGGAGGCCAGCGAAATTATCAGCATCGGGTATGGTTTTGCAGATGAACACATCAATGCGCTGCTGTTTGACGCGTTGTGCACTGGAACGCCAATCACCCTCCACTTGGTAGATATTAAAGAACCCAAAGATTTCTTGCAAAGCTTTTTTGAAGAAAAAAAAGGTTTTGGCACAAAACTCTGCTCGCTATTGCAAATTGCTGCATCCCAATCCCATATTGCACCATATCCCGAAAAGGAAGGAGAAAAATTCACAATACAGTTGGGTCATGTTTTGGTCAAGTATTACGGATGCGGTACCAAGGAGTTTATTTTGCAGTACTTTAAGGGGCATTCATAATTCCTTTGGCATCGAAAAGGCTTTCGGCTCACCACTTAAACTGCCTGCTGTCGGTTACCGCATCAATGACTGCGCTGCGCTTGCCTTGGAAGGCTCATTCGGGATCTACTGGAGCAGTACGGTATCAGGTACACTTGCCTGTGATGCCAGTTTTGGTCTAAATTCCGCCTTTGTGGTGAGCAGCAACCGTGCCTTTGGCTATTGTGTACGCTGCATCAAGGATTAGTGCTTGGCGTATCCAATTCATTGACGCCTTGATTTATTTGAAATTTTTAATCCTGAGCGATAATTCTCGAGCTATAAATTTCATTTTTTTACAACCATGAATGCAAGATCAAAAATTGAAATCTGCTAGTCCGTCTGTCTGCACCACGTAAATAGGTTACGCTCACAGGTCGT
>DAIOTP010000186.1:0-5554 GCA_036751905.1 Cryomorphaceae bacterium | reverse complement strand
GGTGGTGTGTTTTGTGGGGGGATGGAGTGGGGTGAGTGGGCAGACTTATTACGATATGTCCTCTGGTAACTACTCGCAGAATTTTGCAAACATAGCCAACACCACGGCCTGGCCAAATGGATTTAATGGCACAGAATCGCAGATGTGGAGGGGCTTGGCTATTAATGCAACTGGCACCATTCCAAGTGCTTTGAGGATTACTAGGGCAACAACAAGTTTTACTACAGGTACTACAGCAGGTGTTCAAAGAGGTTCAGGCACCATTAACTTACTTACAACCGGAACTACAAATAACACAACATCAGCTGGTATAGAATTGTATTTAAATTTTACCGGAAGAACTGCGGGCACTCTTTCATTCAACGCAGCTTGCGTTTTTAATGGTTCTGGAAACAGAGTTGGAACATTAAGGGTATATGCAAGCACTGACGGCACCAATTACAATGAAATAACAGCTACAGGTTTGCCATTTGCGGCAACCAATAACGTGGCAAGCTCTGCCGCCGTCAGCGTGGCTTTACCCGCAGGGTTTACCAATTCAGCCACTGCACGACTTCGCTTTTATTATCACAATGGTACAGGCGGTTCTAGCGGTAGTCGACCAAAAATCTCTCTTGATAATGTTTTAGTCACCTCCTCCCCAGCAGTTACGCCTACAAAATACTGGGACGTTACTGCCGGTGCCGGCAACGGTGTTGGTGGCACAGGCACTTGGGGTACAACATTCTCTACCGACGCGGCAGGCAGTGCCACCCTTACCACAGCGGGAGCTACAGATGATGTGATTTTTGAAGGCACGCCTGGAACAGTAACAATTAATGCAAATCAAGCCGGGGCATCACACACCTTTAACGTAAATGGCTACACATTTGCCTCTACAGGTAGCCGCACACTGAGCGGACCCATAGACCTGACCACAAGCAGCATTACTTTTGCACCTGCTGCCAGCTCTGTGTTGGTAATTCCTAATGTAATTGCTGGAAGTGGCAACGCTACAAGCACCATTCTCACGAAAACTGGAGCTGGAACACTTAGACTGAGCTCTTCGGGTAACACCTTCACAGGAAAACTCCTAATCAGCCAAGGATTTATTGAAACCCAAGGAGAAAGTCGCTTTGGGGCAAATCCAGCGGTATTCACCGCCGACCAGATTACTATCAATGGTGGGGGTGTTAGGAACGCTGTCGGCTCAAACATTACATTCGACAGCCGCAGGGGAATTACCTTGGGAGCAGCCGGTGCTACATTTGAAGTCACGGCTGGTCAGCGTATCACCCTGATAAATTTCGTGACCGGCACTGGTAGTCTAACCAAAACAGGGGAAGGAGAGCTTCGGCTAGATGTAAATTCAGGAACCCATACTTATACCGGGAATACTGTGATTACGGCAGGTATTCTGAGAATCGAAAGAAACAACGATATCGATGATGCTAGCAATATGATACTTGCCGGAGGCACCTTTGCTTTGGGTCGCAGTTCAGATGGAGCCGGCCGTGATGAGACCGTAGGAACACTGCAATTAACACAAAACTCCACAATAGCATTGGGCACCGGAAACCACAGCTTAAATTTCGCCAACAGCAGTTCGGTAACATGGACCGCTGGACGCACACTCTCTATAACCGGATGGACAGGCACTGCTGGCAGCAGTGGAAGTGAAGGTAAAATACTTATAGGCAATTCAGTGGGTCATCTCACTGTTGGCCAGCTGGCACAAATTGACTTTGTCGGTTATCCAGGCACGCCAATTCAACTAGCTAACGGTGAAGTAGTCCCTCCTGCCCCGGCAAATACGATTAGCACTTCAGCAATTACGGGCTCTCCTTTTTGCGCTGGCAGCAGCCTCACTGTAAATTTTACTGCCAGCGGCACCTTCAATGTGGGCAACCAATTCATAGCGCAACTCAGCGATGCTTCAGGCTCTTTCATCAGCCCTCAAAACATCGGCTCAATTACGGGAACAGCTCCAGCTCCAATAACTGCAACTATTCCCCTATCTGCATCTGAGGGTACAGGCTACCGCATCAGAGTGATATCAGATACTCCCGAAACTTTTGGCGCCGACAACGGCTCTAATATAGTCGTCAATGCCCCGGTATCTATTGCCACCCAACCAACGAATCAAACTGTTACAGCCCCTACCGGAACAACATTTACGGTTGTAGCCGAAGGCACAGTGTCTGGCTATCAATGGCAAGTTGAAGATGGTGATGGTTGGGCCAATTTAAGTAATAGTGGCATCTATTCAGGCGTGACAGCATCAACAATGACGTTGGCTTCGACATCAGAAGGCCTCTCAGGAAATTTGTACAGGGTTGTGATTACAGGAACTGCTCCTTGTGCTTTTGAAACTTCGGATGCGGCTGTGCTTTTGGTAAATCCGGGGCCATGTCTTGGGGAAGGGTTTGACTCAGGAAGTTCTGCGCCTACAGGTTGGATTTTCAACTCAATTGGTACGTATACAACTTTTAGTAACTATGGCGCAGCCAGTCCTTCGCTGCAATTTAATGCTACCAATGATCGTATCACCACACCCACACTACTTCAACCAGCTTCAGAGTTCAGTTTCTGGGTGAAAGGACAAGGTACTAATGCGACTTCAGCACTTTTAGTCGAAGGATATGATGGCTCGACTTGGATAACAATTGATAACCTTAACAATCTGCCCACGACCGGTACCACTGTAACATACAATTCACTTACAACGCCTTCATTACCAGCGGGTATAATTCAGTTTCGCTTCACTTATTTTAAGAGCGCAGGAAATTTAGCCTTTGACGATCTTATTGTTGATTGCAGTAGCGCCTGTATTCCAACCCAGTCAATTGTTAGTTTTTCGCCCACTTCGGGGCCCGTTGGTACAATCGTAACTATTATTGGGACCAATTTTGATGCGGGTGCTGGTGTAAGCTTTGGAGGTGCAGCCGCATCTACAGTCTATTTCATTAATTCTAATACACTTATTGCAGAGGCACCAATAGGCACTACGTCTGGCCCAATCACAGTAGAAATCGATGGTTGCCCATTAGAAAGCACTACAAACTTTACTGTTCTAACCACCTCAGGCACCTGTGGCTTAGCAGGAACAGGCAGCGAACCGATGATCACGGAAGTGTATGATGCTTCCTCGGGAAGTTTGAGTTACATTGAAATATTTAACCCAACTTCGAGTGCCATTAATTTAGGAACAGGACAATATAAAATCCGTATCAACACCATTGGCGGTTCACCCGGGTGCGGCAGCATTTCAATTAATACCATTAACCTGATCGGCACAATAGCTTCAGGAGCAGTCTTCATTCTCGAAATAGGCAGTAGCACTATAGAATGCCCATTGACAACCGATCAAGCAGTATCTACCTCAGGTTTCAACGGAAACGATTATATCGAATTGAGAAAAGGTGCGGGCGAAACCTTGATTGATCGCGTGGACAACCCAAATTTTGGTTCGCCCTGTGGCACGTATGCAGGCTTCACCCAAAGGCGATCTGAAACGGCAACCGCTCCTAGCCCAACTTACATTCCAGGACAATGGACTAATTTAAGTTCTGAATCTTGTGCCGATTTGGGAATTCCTCCCTACACTTTGGGTTCTGGGAGCAATGTTACTTTGAGCAGTCAACCCAATGACTTTACGGGATGCTCCAACCCGGTGAATTTTAATGTCACATGGAGTGGCACGGGTACTGGCCCTAACAGTACCCAATGGAAGGTGTATAATCCATTTACCAATGCATGGGTCAATGCGCAAGATTTGCAAACCATATCTGAGTTGTACAATCCAATCAATACCACTGGCGCTACTTCAACTGCCTTTTCGTCTACATTGAGCATAAACGGAAATACTGCCCAATTACTCGACTTTCAGTTTTACGCTGAAGTAACGCGCGGTGGCTGCACCCGCGTAAGCCGTGCTGTTCAATATGAATACGAGACCCGTGAATTCTATCGTAGCAATACAGCAAACGGAAACTGGGACAATCCGGCGAGCTGGCAGATGAGCAATGATGGCACAACATATGTCAATGCTTGCCGCTACCCTGTAGCCCAGAATTCAAGCGAGGTACTTATTCGCGATGGTCAAAAAATTGTGCTGAATATCGCCACGGACATCGACTTTGTTGAAGTAGAACCAGGTGCTGAGCTGGAATACACTACAACGGGGTCAATACTTAATTTTCTTGACAGTCATTTGGGTGCGGATTTCGTTGTCAATGGAATTCTGGACGACAAAGCCGCCAGCCCCAACGGCACTTCATTCGAATCAGGCGCCTCATGGCAACTCGGCCCTGACGCGACCATCATCAAAACCAACACTTCCTCAACCACCAATTACCGCGACAATTACGAAAGTGGGATAGCCAATATTCCAGCGACGGCCAATTGGATATACAGGAGGGAAGGCGCTAATGATTTGTCAGTAGTTTCAGTGGGCATGGCCTATCCCAATCTGACTTTCGAGAACAATGTTGCGGGAACGTATAATCCTACAAGCAGCGCAATCCCCTTATTCAACGGTGCTTCAAGTGCTCCATTGATCAAAGGCACCCTTGATGTAGGTGGATCTGGATCGGGCAACTATGTACTACGGAACAACAACATTAACGCCTCACCCATCATAGTTGAAGGTGACCTGATCGTCAAAACAGGTTCAAGCTTAATCAACGCCTCTTACAACGGAGGCTCAAGCACCAGCCACGGCAATGGAACCGGAATTGAAGTCCGCGGTGACCTCGAAATCCTCGGCACCCTTGATCTCACTGCTACGGGCACAAGCCCGCAGCGCGGGCAATTGATTTTATCAGGTGGCAATGACCAGATATTTGTGGGCGAGGGCAATTCCATAACAGTCAATAGAATGGAACTAAACAAATCGGCTGGGCAAGTTTATACGGATGCCCGGATTACCGTCAATCAGAACGCCGTATTTACTTCTGGTATTTTGGAATTTGATGATTCCATATACCCTGTACTGCTCGAATTGGGATTGGGGGCAACCGCTACCGGAGCTTCCAATGCGAGCTTTGTAGACGGAATCGTTCGCAAAATCACAAGCACCAATTTCACCTTCCCCATTGGTGATGTTGACGCAAATGGAAATGCCTTCTATCAACCCGCCCGCATTTTTGGCATGAGCGGAACCACCACCATCGATGCACAATATTTTGCCGAAGAGCACCCCAATGCCGGTGCGTATTACAATGGCAACAGCAATGATCCGATGGATTTTCGAAACATCGGCAATTGCGATTACTGGACGGTTGAAAAAGTAGGCGGTAGCGATGTGCGTGTAGCATTGAATTTTAGCAATCCCGATCCCAATTACTGCAATGAGGTAGCTGATGGTGACTTCTTGCGCTACTCGAGGTGGAATGGCTTTGACTGGGATGAGATTCCCTCGGCTGTGGTTGCAAGCGAAGTTAGAGGCGATCAGGTTTTGGTGGTTGGAGACCCCCTGGGTGTTGACTACGGCGATTTTGTGTTTTCCAGCTCAAGCATGCTCAACGTCCTCCCCATCACCCTCCTCTCCTTCACCGCCGAGGCCCGCGATGGC
>DAIOTP010000185.1:0-5592 GCA_036751905.1 Cryomorphaceae bacterium | reverse complement strand
AAACACGAAACGTGCTGTTTTAATGAAAAAGCGACGTGAATAAACGTCTTATACTTACAAGAACGCTTTGACGATCTTGATCAAAAAATATATGCGGTTAAAAGATTGTGATTGTATTGCTTATGCAAAAAACCGTGCAATTTGAAAGCCTGACTTTCAAATTGCACGGTTTTTTATGCATTGGTCTGGCTGTCTACGAACTAAGCCACTGGAAATGTAGTTTTTTTCAGTGCCCTCCCCATGTCTTGCCTTCAAATTTTGAGGGCAACTCTACATGAATCATGAGGCCTAAGGATTCAGTCGCTCACCCTGAATTGCAAATCGGTAATCAACACCGACGACTCGCCTGTAGTTGTTTTGATCACTACTTCAATGTAATCATCTGTGCTCATGTCAGCCTCCGTTTCGAGCACCAATGTAAATGTCTGATTGTTGACCATGGCGCCTGTGCTGTGGTTGGGATTGTTGATGGCGGTTCCGTTCTTGGAAATTGCAAGTGTAAAATCGGCACCGTTAGAGGGTGCTTTCCCTGTAACGGCAACAAAAATACTTGCAACAATGTCTTCCTTTCCTTTGTAGGTAAGCCGATTGTTCGTGCCAGACTCAAATTTCAGCAGTTTTGCGTTGGTGGTGGTTCCATCTACTTTTTTGAAGGTATTGTTGGGCTGGGTATTGGTGCTTACGGCACTTGCGTTCGTATATAAGTAGCCGTATGCACGTGTGTTGGGAATGTTTGAATTCTGCATCATTTGCCAGCCGATGTCGTGGGGACTCAGTCCATCCAGCACTGTGCCCACACCTCTGAACATATTTGTAGTCATTCGGCCTGTGTCCACCTGAGCTCCCGCATTGCGTTTTACTCCTGATTGACCGCTGTAAATAAAGTAGTTGTTGGAAAGGTCAATGTCATCAACCACAAGATCCCCCATAAATTCTATCCCGGCACCCGTGGTTACATTTGTGATAAACGTGAATCCGCAAGCAAATTTGCCCATATTGCCCGCTACTTTTATACCATCTGTACAGCTCCAATAATTTTTGACAATCGTAGCTGCCTCAAATCCGCTGATTTGACCAACTCCTAAACTTGGAATACCCGCTTCAACCACGGAGTTGCCCGAAAATAGGTTGCAAAACTTCGTTCCGGTGCCGTCCTTAAAATCATATGCCTTGGTACTGCCGCTCAATGGAATTACGGCCAGGTCTTGCATAAACACCGACACATCCGTGCTTCTCAGAATGCCGCCGCTCACGGCTGATGCTACCCCATCGCGTGCAGGATCAATGCCGCGCAAATTGGCCCCGTTCAATTCCAGGTAGTAAGGTGTGATGTTCACAATCCCTCTGAAAACATACATAGAATTGGCATCGAGTGTTATCGCGCTGCCGGAAGGGGCAGGCAGGTCGTCCAGGGAATACACATAAACCAAACCGTCATTGGCCTTGGTGTAGGCTGTTGCCTCCCAGCGATCGCCGCGGTACACATCTATAGTGCCCGTGGTGGTGTTGTACACTTGTAATCCGTCGGGGGGCAGCGAAATGGCATCCCGCTGGGCTGTAGTCATTCGCGTTACAAGCAATCCTCTGGAGGGATCTTCCAATTCTAAAATGGATGCGGGGTGAATGGCCTCTGGATTGTCGCCGATTTTTACCTGGGCATAGGCCCAAACGTTTAAAAAGAGCAAGAGGAAGGCTATGGGGTGTTTCATGAAAATGTGTTGTTAGTGAAGAGGTGACTGCAAAAAATGTTTTATCCTAAATTTATAAGGAGGTGCATGACTAAAGCTTCATCATTGAACAGGAATTGCTGCCTGCCTTTACATGGTAAATCCCTGGTGCGAGATTTGAAATGTCAAATTGAACATGCGTTTCACTCTGCTGCACTACCCGCAATAATGAAGTAAGCTCTTGACCTATAGCATTAAATATCCTTATACTGTGAAGATCATCTGAAAGGCTTTTTATATTGATGATATGGCTGGAGGGGTTTGGATAAAGCGTTATTCCTCCGCTATGCGCATGCTCCAGGCGAACTGCTTCTTCTGGAGAATACCCAAAGGCACCGTTAAAATCGGTTTGCTTCAACCTGTAATAGGAAAGACCCATAAAAGGCCATCTATCTATGGCGTTGTAGTTCAAAACGCTGTAGGAATTCCCTGCTCCCTCGACATCCACAACGTGCTCCCAGTGTTTCCCATCTTTGGATTTTTCAACCGTGAAAAAATCATTGTCGGTCTCAGATGCAGTTTGCCATGCAAGGCATACCGCCGAGCCGCAAACGCTTGCTTCAAAAGAGAGTAAAGCAATAGGCAAGGGGTTGTTGCTTGACGATGAGCCCAGTGTGAAAGGGCTGAAGCTAGCGATCGATCTGGGCTCGGAGCATCCTGTTCCTGAAACCAAGGTTCCTGCTGTCAGCGTGCCAGCAACGCCTCCGTTTCCTGCTGAGACCCACTGGGCTCCATCCCATCGTGCTACCAGCAAATCACAAGGAAGGTCAACACCACACGAATTCATGGCCCATGACAAGGTCACCGAAACACTTGAATTGCCTCCCGTTCTATTGAGCATCCAATATTCACATGCGCTCACATGGTTTATTCCCGCACCGAGTGAGGACCTGTTGTAGAGTCCATCGGGATCAGCCTCATTATAATAGGCTGTAAAGTGGTCGGTAACCAAAGCCGGAGCCGATATGCTGATGGGCCTGAAAACGGACTGACTTCCTAAAGGAAAACGAAAAGCGTCATTGCCCGTTTTTCGGATCACCCCGTCAATGTGGCTTTCATCGTTGGAGCCGGTGTGCATAGCCCCGTCCAAGAACTCAACGAACTCATTTTCAATATTAGAATGATCAGTGAGTATCCTGCCATTCCTGAACGTCAGTATGCCCGCAATCTGCAGTACATTGTCGAGCTGCAGGGAATTGCTTGCTTTGTTGATGGTAAAGTTGTTGGTGTGGATTGTGGCGTTTCCGCCAAACACCTGAGGGTTTGAACCGGCTGCATACAATGTCCCCGAGTTGTTGCTGAAGTCGCCATTGTTTGACAGGTTGCCGAACAGGCCAACGTTCGACCCGGCATGCATGCGCAGGTTGCCGGTGTTGTTTACCTGACCGTTTCCCAGAAATGGGAAAAACATCAAGAAGCACATCACTTGGAGCATTGATTTCATACCGTATTATACTCTAGGCGACTAACGAAGGTTGTATAAAAGCACCAACAGCACGCTCTATTCGGCCAAAGGATTTTTTGCTGCGACCAAAGCCTAATTTGCTTCTTCGGCTTTGCATGGGAATGCATTCATGTTTCGGATTTTGGTAATGAATAAGGCCTTATCCAACCGTGAAAAGTTGAACACCTGAACGCGAAAAGGTATAGCTTCTGCCTCCAGATATGACCAGATTCCCTTCAACGCGCTAGCGCCTTTTGGAAAATGGAGCCTTTCACGGGAATCCCTGTTGTAGTGATACCCGATAAATGCACTGCGCGATCATTTTGGACTGCTCTACCTTATATTGAAAATGTACATCGCGAAAAGCCCTTTTCCGGAAAAAAATCGGAGCCCCTCACCCATTTATTCTACTTTTGAGTTGTTCATCCTCAGCGCGATTGTTAGCTTTGAATTTGTGAATCTCTAAGTTTGATTGTTAAAAATATTGAATTATACAAAATAATAAACCACACACCATGAAATATTTTGTTTACAGTTGCTTTGTATCCATTGTCTTTCCCGGAATGCTTGCTGCGCAAATTCATTCCACCACAATGCACGACCACCTACGCCAAAAAACACTTGAAAGACGCGGCGAAAGGGCGTCAAAAACAGAACCTACTCAAGCCGATTCGCTCATTGCATTGGGTGCAAAAACCTTTTATGCGAAATCGCAAAACTCCTCTAAAACGCGTGGTTTAGCGAAATCATCAGACGATCTCTTTAAAACAGACAGCATCAAGACTGACAACACCCATTTGAAGCTTCAATACGATGCGGCAGGCAACAATACGGTGACCGAGCGGTGGTTTTACAATACGTTTACAGGCAATCTGCAAACTCTATTGCGCTACGTTCGGGAATTTGAAGGCGGGAATGAAATCAGTGAGAACCGTATTTCTGTGCACCCCGAAACATTTGCGGAAACGCCCCTAAGCAGACTCGAGTATACCTATAGTGCAGAGGGGTTCTTGCTGACGGAGAAACGCCTCACATGGGCAGATGGTGCTGAAAATCCGGATCCCCAATACCTCATCAGCTTTTCAGCAAATGACAATGGCCTGCTTGAATCCATGACCCGCTGCAATTATATTGATGGTGACGAAGATCAATGCCTCAACAGCTCCAAAACAGATTACACTTACAATGACGCGCAGCTTGAGACGGAAAGAATCACTTCCGATTGGGATGGTGATACGGAAGAATGGGTATGGTCTTCCCGCTGGCTTAATACGTATGAAGAAAACCTATTGCTGCTTGAAGAGCAGTCTGCATGGACAGGGGAATCATGGCAGGTGACCAGACAAATCATTTATGCGTATGACGATGCAGGAAATGAGGTATCCATTGAGCAGCAATTCTACAGCGCAGCCAACGAGGTGTGGAACCCCGATTGGAGGTACCTTGTTGAGTACAATGCTGAGGGCCTTCCCGCGGAGACCCTTTTCCAGACATGGCTTCAGCCTTCCCAGGAGTGGCGTAATTTTTCTAAAGAGCTTTTCGTCTACGATGCGGCGGGCAATACAAGCGAAGGCACGTTTTACTTTTGGAACAACAACCAGAATGAATGGCTTGAAGAAGGTGCCTATAGCATGGAATACGACCTCGACGTGCCCGCAGCCAATGTGCTCCCGACCATACAAAGCACTTTCGACGAAGGCTTTATTTTTGAGAGTAAAATATTGCAATTTACAATATTGTACAATCCGGAAAGCAAAGGGCCTGGGGATGAGTTCCGGACATATTACTATTCGCCGATTACCATTCTCAATGCCTCTGCGCACAAAGGCCCAGAATTGACCTTATATCCCAACCCTGTCAAGGATGAGCTTTTTGTAGATTTTGGTGGGGTGTCATCACCAGCCGTGCTTACCATGCACGACCTGCAGGGTAGGGTTGTATTGCAAAAGCAGCTCAACAACAACATCAGCCTATCTGTGGGTAAACTGAGCAAGGGAATTTACGTGTACACCCTGCAAGGCGCCGAGATCAACCAAAGTGGAAAGGTGGTGAAGGTGGAATAGGGGTGCTTTGGTGAGTAGAATCACAAAGAAGCCGCTCGCTTTGTGCTTCCTTTACGTACATTATCCCGGTGTTGTGATGAACTTAATATATTCGCTTGTCCTGATTTTCGTATGCTCGCTTTTCGGCGCCCAGGCCCAGGCGCCATTCGAGGTTCACCTCGAATCCTTGGACATACCCGGTCTTGGTGGTTTGCAATCGTTTGCAGCTGGCGAACACGATGGCAAGTGGCTGCTCATCGGCGGCCGCCTGGATGGCTTGCACCGGCGCCAGCCATGGGCCAGCTTCGACCAGGCTGGCCACAACAATCAGCTCACCGTGGTTGATCCGGTGAGCGCTGAAGTGTGGACTGCCCCCTTA
>DAIOTP010000184.1:0-5594 GCA_036751905.1 Cryomorphaceae bacterium | reverse complement strand
CCCGCTGCTCTCACGATTTCACTAGTGACCAGCCTGCCCGTAACCAAAGCTGGGGCCACCTGTTGAACCCTTTTGCGTAAGGCTTTCCCCATTTGCCAAAAGGCTAACCGAAAAAGCCCTCTTTGTGCCCTTTGGCCACCGCCTCGGCCAGGGAGTGTACCTGCAGCTTTTGGTAGATTTTTTTTACGTGGTTGTTGACGGTGAAGTAACTGTTGTTCAGCTGATCGGCCACCATCTTGTAGCTTTGGCCCTCGGCGAGCAGCCGGAGTACTTCGCGCTCTTTTGGCGTAAGCCCGTGGTCATTTGCAGGTGCGGAGGCCGGTTTTTCACGAAAGTACTGCATCACTTTAAGGGCGATCGAGGGTGTGATGGCCGCGCCATCATTGAGCACATCTTCAATGCCTTGTATGATCTGCGCAATGGAGGCACTTTTTAGGATGTACCCATTCGCGCCAGCTTGCAATGCCTTGAACACTTTTTCGTCATCGTCGAAGGCGGTTTGCATAATCACTTTGACTTCAGGAAAGTGCTGCTTGATACGCATCAGGCCCTCGAGGCCGTCGGTATCGGGCATCTGTATGTCCATCAACACCACATCGGGTTGGCATTGGGCGATGTGCGCCTCTACGTCTCTGCAGTTTTCAAACCCCCCCACCCACTTCATCTCAGAGGTGAGGTCGATCAATGCTTTGAGGCTTTCGCGGCGCGGCCTGCTGTCGTCATATACCAATACTGAAGTCATTAACCAAATTTACTCCATTTCAAGATACGAGCCCCTGCCTAAATATAGCTATAGGCAAAATGCAATGCACGGTACAACCACGACCCGGCGCAGTGTCAATATTGATGCCGCCACCAAGGCGTTCACACCGTTGCCGCATGTTGCTCAATCCATTTCCTTGCTCTGTTGTGTTGATTTCAAATCCCTTTCCGTCGTCACTTATGCGAAGATGCACCTCGCCACCCTCGCGGTACATTTTTACTTGGAGGAGTTGGGCCTCGCTGTACTTTACTGCATTGTTCATGGCTTCTTTAGCGATGAGCAGCAGGTTTTTGCGCACTACCGGATTGCGAATGTTGCGGTCCAACTCCTCATCCATTGTAATTTTCACATTCAATCCGGTACCTTCTACCAACTCCCGGGCATGGTTGCGCAAGCGCACAGACAGGCCAGCTGAAAGTTCATCAGCCGGTTTGAGGCTCCATACGATATCGCTCATCCGCTGCATCAACTCCTTGCTGTGGCTGGTGATGGTGCCCAGCATTTTGCGGCTTTCTTCGGGTTTATCCTTCCACACCGTGCTGGCAAGGTCGCCGTAGAGGTACATACTACTCAGGGTGGCGCCGATGTCGTCGTGCAGGTCGGCGGTAATCCGCTCACGTTCTTGCTGCACTGCGGCCTCGCGCAGGAGGGTCTCTCTTTGTTGTTGCAGCCTTCGTGCTGTGTATGCCTTTACGGCAAATGCAGCGATGCCAAGGGCGGTCAGTGCCGCCAACACGCGCACCCACCACATTTGCCACCAAAGTGGCTTGATCAACAATTTCCATGTGAGCACTTCATTGCTCCAATTTCCATCGGCATCGGCCACTTGCATCTCATAGGTATAGGTATTGGGGGTCACATTAGCAAAGCGCACCCGCCCATGTGATGGCCCCACTGGCCAGGCATCATCGTGGCCTGCAAGCCGGTAGCGCACCTGAACCCGCCCTGCTCTCAAATACGCGAGGGCTGCATAGGCCATTTCGACTGCATTGTTGCCCTGGCCCATAAAGATCGCTTTTTGTGTAGGTGCTATGCTGGCATCGGCCAAATCTACATCGCGCGATGCCATACTGAGCAAGCGCAAGGGTGGCGCTGAACCTTGCCCATGAAGTAACTGGTCGGCCTCCACGATGTTGATCCCATTCACACCACCAAAGAGCAAGTCTCCATTGGGCATAGCACAATAGGCGTTGGTATTGAACTCCATGTCCTGCAATCCATGAATAAGATCAAAGCTGTAAAATGAATCGCCATCCTCCATCCAAGTGCACAAACCTTCGTTGGTTGAAGCCCAATAGCGGCCTTTTTTATCCTGGAGTACGCTGTACATATATTTGTCAGGCAGGCGCTTATTTACAGCCTCAAGGGGGCGCAGGTCGTGCGTAGTTAAATTGTATGCATACAGGCCTACCGTAGTTGCTACAAGGAGTCTTCCATCTCTATCTCTTGTGATACATTTTACATATACATTGGCATCAACCTCTTTTACAAGATCGTAGCCATCGTCCCCTTTTCGGTAAAGCGAAATTCCTTCATCGCGCCTGCACGCGAGCAAATGCATTTGATCAATGTTGTAAAGCACACAGTAGGTGCCCTTTTGGGGAAGGCCTTTCGGCAAATGGAATCTGCCTGTGGCCTCATTGAAGAGGTAAATGCATTGGTAGCCGCCGGCAAGGAGCTCTCCATCACTGCTTCGGTGCAATACAGTGAATCCACCGAAGCGGGTTGCTTCGGGAGCGAAGCGTTTTGGCTTTAAGGAACCTTCTTCGTGCAAATACAGCGCATCACCTGCCATCCATACTCCTTTGGCTGGTTCAGTCAGCATGTGTTCCACCACGACACGCCCAGCACTGAGCGTCCATGCCCGCACGGCATACAAACTGTCAAGTGCGAGCACCCCTCCTGATTGTACTGCTGCGAATACCTCCCCGGCCGCATTGGAGGCCAGGGCACGCACATAGTTGCTTGCGCCATAAGCCTCCGTTGTCCGAGCCTGCAAGGCATTGTGAAACCTGACGCCCGATACATCCGCATAACTGATGCCTTTGCCGTATACGGTACACCACATGACCCCGTCTCTGTCGCGCAATCGAGGCACAGCCTTACCCGCTATGCTGCGATCGGCGCTGGCTTGGTGCTGGTGGTAATATGCGCTGGGTTGAGGCGCAGTGCTTATTTGCAGCAGCCCATCCGCGGCTGAAAACCACAGGCAGCAATTGTCGTCAACGTAACAAGTGCCGGGGTCATATACCACATCTTGTATGCCTTCGAGCGTGTAGGTCGTTGTTGATTTATCACCGAGGCTGTAGCGCAGCAAAGTGCTTTCACTTGCGCCCCATACATTCAATGAATCGCACATGGCAAGTGCTAAATCGTTTTTTGGCCAGTTGCTTATGCTATCAAGCCATTGCACCTGCATTGACGGGTCCGTGCGTCCCACTACGATTTTGTTGCTCTCCTTGCGGAGGGCAGCAAAGTATGGTGCTGTACCTTGGCTTACTTTTGGAAATAGCCGCACTGAGGTAAATTCGTGTCCGCCGTAGCATTGAAGGCTGTTGCTCGCTGGGTGATAACATGCTATGACCGATTCGGTAAGCTGCATCCATATATGATTATGTATATCCACATACAGCAAGCGCACCATGGATAGGTCGGCGGGCACCTGATCAGACAATGAGGAGAGCGATATGCGCTGATACGACCCGTTTTTGCGGTCATACCGCACCAATTCATCACCAAAGCGCGAGAGCCATAAAGCACCCCTTTGGTCTTCAATGACCGATACGAGTGCATGTCCCTTCAGGGCATCACTGCCTTGGGTGTGGTCTACAAATTGGTTGCCATCGAAGCGGTAGAGTCCGCTGATGGTGGTGATCCATATGAAGCCTTCACTGTCTTTGAATACATCGTAGCATACACTTTGCCCAAAGCCACGCTGCTTGTTTAGGTGTAAAAATGAAAGCGCTTGGGCGTTCAAGGTTCCAACGCCTATGTACCACAAGGGTACCATAAAAAGCACCGTCAACAGCCTCATTTTGCTTGCATCAATTGCTGAGGCAATGTAAGCAATTGTTGTTATGTGGCGCCCTGAAGGGCAAACTTTATAGTGTGCGCCTGAAATGCTTTATGCTGCGGTCTTCAAGGGGCAGCCATTGTTCGAGCTCGCCGAGGGTTTGTGGCATACCGTGTTCGCTAAGGCCCTGCGCAGGCACCAGAACGATGCGGAACACTTGGCCGTTCGTCCATACCGGGCCAAGCAAGTCAAGGTTGAAGGTGGCTTCCATAAACAATGCAAAATCAGAGCGGCTGAAGTCGTAATCGTACTTTAAGATCCCCTCGTCGAGGAAGTTGGTTTGCGGAAGGGCTCTCCAAATATCGGTGCCATCGACAAAATCCCAAAGCATGAAGGCCAAAACCACATCGTTTTGGCCGATGGGAGGATCGAGCACAAAAGCTTCAAAATACCCAGTGGCGGCGCTGAAGTCGATTTCTATTTCAAAAACCTCATTTCCGAGGTCGGTACCTCCTCCTCCTGTACCTGGAGGTCCTTGCGGACCTTGCGGGCCAATGGGGCCTGGAGGGCCATCCGGGCCTTGGCAGCCAGCGAAAATGAGCAGTGCGGCTGCGTATGCCACGACTTTAGGGATATGCATAGTGTTCGGTTATTTATTTAACTTGTACCTCAACTTCGTCCATTCTTTGCCACGATTCATTGGAGCAGAATAGCGCCGCTAAAATTACATCAAAAGAGTTTGACTTCCCTTGAGTTTTCCTGCTCTGGAACTGTATTTTTTGTATTGTTCTCCGATCATGGAACAGCTGCATCCACATGAGTAAGGTCTGATTCCATTGGAACTGCTCAACTTGTATATGAACTTGCTATATTCGCCTCAAATTGATAACACTGAAAAAGATAAGCTGGTTTTTAGGAGAATTCTTTGTGGTGCTGGCAGGGGTGCTCGTAGCATTTTTGCTCAACGGTTGGTGGCAGGGCATGAAAGACGCAGAAAAGGAACATGACTATCTGCGCTACATTTACCGCGATCTCCATTCAACCATTGTTATTGTAGAACGTGCAGTCGAAATACAACGCGCCACCACCCACGGTGCGGCACAGGTCATGGCAGCCGCGTACAGCGATGCAGCACCTCCTGACAGCATACTGCTCAGGCACATGTACCGCGCTTTATCATTTGCCCCCTCTTCACAGGTTTCGACTACGCTTGCAAGCCTGATCAATACCGGCGATGTACAGTTGATAGCCGATGACAGCCTGCGGCTGCTCATTTCTGAGCTCATGGCCAAATTGCATGCGTATGAGGAAAACACAGAACATATGGCTTTTGAATGGCTCATTCCCACATATGAACGATATGCAGAAGCCATAGGCTTAGCCGACTTGCGGTTTCAGATATTTCCTGAATCGTTGTTAGCGCATTTAGGGAGTGACAGCCTTTCAGGTTTTCCTACTTTTGAAAACCTGCGCAAACCCGAACCGCGAAAAGTGGCTCATTTGCTCTCTGAGCCGCATTTCATCAACGTAGCCATGCAAATGCAAATTGCCCAGTACAACCTCTATCAAAGCCATAGAGGCATGCTGGAAGAATTGAAGCAGCTTAGATCCGCTATGGAGCGACACATGCAGCGCTGCGCCATTTCATTTGAACCCGTTGCCACGGAAGTGCATGCCGTGGGCCCTTCGGTTCAAAACGGGACAAACGGGCCGTAAAAAAACCCTCGGCTGTGCGCGAAGGGCTTTACATTTTTGGTTGTCCCACTAGGTCTCGAACCTAGACTCTTCTGAACCAAAATCAGACGTGTTGCCAATTAC
>DAIOTP010000183.1:0-5617 GCA_036751905.1 Cryomorphaceae bacterium | reverse complement strand
TCTACCGCCTCACCACCGACAGTGAAGTGGTTACTGACAAATTCATGATTGCCCGATAAGCAATACATAAACAACCGAACAACGGGGTGCCTTCACAGGCATCCCGTTTTTTTTTGCCGTCAATTTGTCAGGTCTTTTCAAATGGCATGTGTATTGAAGACCAACAACCACGAACAAAAATGAAAACCATGCAACAAGGAAATATTAACGTTCAAACTGAGAACATTTTTCCCATTATCAAAAAATTCCTCTACTCAGATCATGAGATTTTCCTCCGCGAACTCGTGTCGAACGCAGTAGATGCCACCCAGAAACTCAAAACCCTCTCATCACTTGGTGAACTGAAAGCCAATACGGAAAACCTCAAAGTAGAGGTGATTCTTGACAAAAAGGCAAAGACAATCACAGTTCGTGACAATGGTATCGGTATGACGTCTGAAGAGGTGGACAAATACATCAACCAAATTGCCTTTTCGGGTGCTGAGGAATTTGTGCAGAAGTACAAGGACAGCGACAAGAAAAATGCCATCATCGGACATTTTGGCCTTGGTTTCTACTCGGCCTTCATGGTGGCCAAGCAGGTGGAAATCATCACCCGTTCACAACAGCCAAACAGCACTTCTGTGAAATGGAGCTGCGATGGCAGCCCCAACTATACCCTCGAGGAGACCACCAAGAAAACCAAAGGAACCGATGTGGTACTCCACATTGCCGACGACTCGATGGAGTTTTTGGAGGACAGCCGCATCACGGATATCCTTAACAAATACTGCAAGTTCCTCCCGGTGCCCATCAAGTTTGGCACCCGCGAGCGCACTGAAAAAGAAAAAGACGCCGAAGGCAAGGAAGTAGAAGGCGGCAAGGAAACTAAAATCGTGGAGGATGTGATCATCAACAACACGAATCCTGCCTGGACCAAAGCTCCTGCCGATCTGAGCGATGAGGATTACAAAAGCTTCTACCGTGAGCTTTACCCCTACACCTTCGAAGATCCCCTCTTCCACATCCACCTCAATGTTGATTTCCCCTTCAACCTCACGGGAATCCTTTACTTCCCGAAGTTGAAGAACAACTTCGAGATGCAGAAGAACAAAATCAGCCTATACAGCAACCAGGTGTTCATCACCGACAATGTTGAGAACATTGTGCCCGAATTCCTCACCCTCCTGCACGGGGTGATCGACTCACCCGACATACCGCTCAACGTATCGCGTAGCTACCTGCAAGCTGATGGCAATGTGAAGAAGATCAGCGCACACATCACCAAAAAGATGGCAGACAAGCTGGGCAATATGTTCAAGAATGACCGAGAAGATTTTGAGAAAAAGTGGGAAGACATTAAACTGTTCGTTGAGTTCGGCATGCTCACCGATGAGAAATTTTACGAAAAGGCCCAAAGCTGGTACTTGCTCAGGTCGCTCGATGGCAAATGCCACACCATTGAGGAGTACAAAGAGAAGGTAAAAGCCCTTCAAACTGACAAGAACGATAAGCTTGTGGTGCTCTATACCAATGATGAGAAAACCCAGTACAGCTTCATCGAAAGTGCCAAAAACCGCGAATACGACGTTGTGGTGATGGACAGCCCGCTCACCAGCCACGTGGTAAGCAAGCTGGAGCAAAAAATTGACAAGCTGAGCTTTGCCCGCGTTGATGCCGATACGGTGGATAAGCTGATCGAAAAAGAAGACAACCTGCCGTCCAAGCTCAGCGATGAGGAGCAAAATGCGTTGAAACCTGTGATCGAACAGGTGGTTGAAAAAGAAAAATTTCACGTGCAATTCCAGAGCATGAGCGAGCAGGACCAACCCATCATTGTAACCCAAAGCGAGTTCATGCGCCGCATGAAGGAGCAGCAGATGACCGGCGGTGGCGGCATGTTCGGCAACTTTCCCGAGATGTACAACCTCGTGGTAAACAACAACCACCCGCTGATCAGCCATATTGTGGAAGAAAAGGCAGAGGACAAAAAGAAAGCCTTGTTGGCGCAAGCCGTTGATTTGGCCCTGCTTTCGCAAAATTTGCTAAAAGGCGAAGCCATGAGCAAATTTATCCGCCGCAGCGTGGAGCTCATCAAGTAACTTTGAACCCAAACGCATCAACTAAAAAATAACGTTCTTCATGAAAAGAGTCCTTTTTTATCTTCTGGCAGCGCTCACCCTCAGCTCTTGCGGATACAACACCATCGTCGAAAAAGACGAATCAGTGGCCAGGGCATGGTCAGGGGTCGAAACCCAGTACCAGCGCCGAAGCGACCTCATCCCCAACTTGGTGAATACCGTGAAAGGCTATGCCGACTTTGAGCAGGAAACCCTTACCGCTGTGGTGGAAGCGCGCAGCAAGGCCACGAGTGTGCAAGTCAATGTAGATGATCTGAGCCCTGAAGCCATTGCCAAATACCAGCAAGCGCAGCAGGAACTGTCCGGAGCCCTATCGCGGCTGCTTGTGAGCGTGGAGCGCTACCCTGACCTGAAAGCTTCCACGCAATTCAGTCAGTTGCAGGCCCAACTTGAGGGCACAGAAAACCGCATCAGCGTAGCGCGCGACAAGTTCAACAGCTCCGTAGGCGATTACAATACCTACATCCGCAAATTCCCACGCAACCTGATCGCTGGTATGTTCAGCTTTGAGCAAAAGGGCTATTTCGAATCGGCTGCTGGCAGCGATGTAGCGCCTAGCGTTACCTTTTAAAGCTCCTGCCATGCCCAAAGATTTTTTTTCCGAAAAGGAACAAAAGCAAATTGTAGCCGCCATTGCTGAAGCCGAATCACACACCAGCGGCGAGATACGTGTGCACCTCGAAGCCCGCTGCAAGGAAGATGTGCTCGACCACGCCGCCTTTATTTTCGAAAAACTCGAAATGCATAAAACTGAACTCAGAAATGGGGTCCTGTTTTACATTTCCTTTGATGACCACAAGCTTGCTATCCTCGGCGATGCAGGCATCAACGCCAAGGTAAAGGAGGGTTTTTGGAATGAAATCAAGGACCACATGGTGACGCACTTTAAATCGGGCGATCATGCCAAAGGTTTGAGCGAGGCTGTGATTATGGCCGGAAGGGCGCTGTCCACCCATTTCCCGAAAGGGGATAACAATCCGAACGAGCTCAGCAATGAAATCTCATTTGGCAAAGAACAATAAAGCCATGACAGGAAAAAAATTGTTTCTTCTCCTACTGCTCTTGCTGCCGGCTCTGGGCGGGTTTTCCCAAGAAGACGACTGTTACCCCCCAAAACCCAACCGGCTGGTGGTGGATGTGGTGGGCATACTCAAACCAGAGGAAGTTAATGCGCTGGAAGCTAAACTGCGCCAAATAAATACCGAAACCAGCAACCAGGTGGTGGTGGTGATTTTGGACAAACTCTGCGCGGGCGATGCCGCCATGACGGCCTACGAAATCGGCGAACGTTGGGGCGTAGGCCAAAAGGAGTTTGACAATGGCCTCGTAATTCTGGTCAAACCAACCGGTGGTCCGGGCGAGCGCCGCACCTTTATTGCACCCGGCTATGGACTCGAAGGTGCTATTCCTGATGCCACAGCCAAACTCATCGTGGATAGGGAAATGATCCCCGCGTTCAGAAATGAAAATTATTACGCCGGCCTCGACAAGGCCATTGACACCATAGCTGAGCTGGCCCGGGGCGACTACAACTATCAGCAGTACGGTCAGGGTGGGGATGCCCCACCGGCCTGGGCGGCTATTTTCCCCTTTCTTTTTATTGTCGGCATTTGGTTTTTGCTCTTTTACAGGAAAACCTCGAAATACGCACGCAGCAACAATTTGGGCTTTTGGGCTGCCATGGCCCTTATGAGCGCCGCGAGCAGATCACACCGTGGGCACTACGGCAACTTCCGCTCAGGCGCAGGTGGCTTTGGCGGTGGCTTCGGCGGCGGTGGCGGCTTTGGTGGTTTCGGTGGAGGAAGTTTTGGGGGAGGAGGTGCAGGAGGTTCCTGGTAATTTGAGTAAACTATGAAGAAATACGCAAAGTGGATTGGGGGAAGTGTAGGATGGGTATTTGGCGGCCCGATAGGTGCCTTACTCGGCTTCGCCGTTGGTTCTATGATCGATACATCATCCGACGTAGTGCCCGGTACCGGCAATCCTGCATCGCGCTTCACACGGCGCACCACCACACAAGATTTCGTGGTGAGCCTGCTCGTACTTTCGGCGGCGGTAATGCGTGCCGATGGCAAGGTGCTCAAAGCGGAGCTCGACTATGTGAAGGCCTTTTTTGTACGCCAATTTGGCGAAAGCCAGGCCAGTGACCACATACTTACCTTGCGCGAGTTGCTCAAGCAGCCATTTGATCTGGCTACTGTGGCGGCCCAGATCAAGGACAATATGCCGCACCCCATGCGCTTGCAGTTGATGCATTACCTTTTCGGGATTGCCAATGCTGATGGTCACCTGGCCAGCGCCGAAATACGCGTGCTGGAGGAAATAGCAAGGTATCTTCACATCAGCCAGAAAGACTACGAGTCGATCAGGGCCATGTTCGGCACCGATGAGGCCAGTGCCTACAAAATTTTGGAAGTGGATGAAAACGTGGACGATGCTTCAATAAAAAAGGCTTACCGCAAAATGGCTGTAAAGTACCACCCTGACAAGGTAGCCGATCTTGGTCCCGAAGTGATCAAGGCAGCGCAGGAAAAATTCCAAAAAGTTCAGGACGCCTACGAAACCATTAAGAAACAACGGGGGTTTAAGTAGCCGTGGCAAGTACCAAGCCCCTTCAGCCCCAAGGATTCCGACAAGTTTTTTTAGAACCTGCCAAGTTTCCTATTTTCTTCGTGCTGGTGATGTGGGCCGTGCAACTGGCTGCCAGTGAATTTGGATGGCGCATGTCAGCATGGGGCGTAAAGCCCCGTGAATGGGAGGGACTGCTGGGTATATTCACCATGCCATTTGTGCACGGAGGCTATGAGCACCTGAGCAACAACAGTATGCCTATGATTGTATTGGGCTGGGCACTCTTCAAGTTTTACAAGGAAGTGGCCTGGAGGGCCCTGCTTGGCATATGGCTTATTGGTGGCTTTTGGTTGTGGATTTCGGGCAGGGACGCTTACCACATTGGCGCCAGCGGTGTGGTGTATGGGTTGGCCAGTTTCCTGTTTCTCAGTGGGTGGTTACGCAAGGAAAAAGGTGTGGCAGCGCTGAGCCTCGTCATCGTATTTGTGTACGGAAGCCTTTGGTGGGGTGTATTGCCGGTGGATCCGCAAATGAGCTGGGAAGGGCACCTTTGGGGTGCTTTGGCGGGTTTTGGCATGGCTTGGTACTTGCGTAAAAAAGGCCCACAACGACCGCTTTACCAATGGGAAATGGACGAGATTGAGGAGCAGAAGCGGCAGGAGCGCATCAATGCCATCATCGATGACATCACTTTCGAAGAAATCCTTGCCGATGGCCAGGCCTCCGCGGCTAAAAGTGAA
This sequence comes from Cryomorphaceae bacterium, assembly GCA_036751905.1. Lineage (GTDB taxonomy): Bacteria > Bacteroidota > Bacteroidia > Flavobacteriales_D > Cryomorphaceae > T3Sed10-241. The sequence continues at coordinate 186 of DAIOTP010000183.1, read as the reverse complement.
TCCCTGCCTCAAGAACCGGATTCTCAAAGCAGGGATGACCATTCATTGTACAGCAATAAGGTGGTATACACCTACAAGCCATCTGATAAGAGAAAACCTGAAGCTTAGCTGATATTTACCACTTCGATTTCGAAGGTGAGTGACTGGCCTGCCAAAGGGTGGTTGGCATCGATCACGATGTGGTCT
>DAIOTP010000182.1:0-5632 GCA_036751905.1 Cryomorphaceae bacterium | reverse complement strand
AATTCGGCACGTATCGCTTCAATGATCCCGGTGCCGAGCACGCCCTCCTGCAGCAGGAACTGTTCAAAATTTCGCACCGGATCTTTGGCAGCCCATTCATCCATAAGCTCTTGCGGCACGTATTTGGTACCCGACGCCTCCTCATGCCCACGCATACGGAAGGTAAGACACTCCACCAAAACAGGCCTTGGATTGCGGCGCACATCCTCGGCAAGGTCGCGCAACTTGGTATACACTTCCACCACATTGTTGCCGGCTATTTGAATGGCTTCCATGCCGTAGCCCGGGCCTTTGTCTACAAATTGCGCACATCGAAACTGCTCAACACTTGGGGTGGATAGTCCATACCCATTGTTTTCGATGATGAAAAGTACTGGCAGGTTCCAGACTGCAGCCGTATTGACACTTTCGTGAAAATCGCCTTGGCTGGTACCGCCGTCTCCCGTGAATACTGCTGTAACTGCCTGCTCCTCGGCAAGACGATGCGCCAGTGCAATGCCGTCGGCTATGCCCATTTGGGGGCCGAGATGCGATATCATCCCTACAATACGCGCATCCTTCACCCCGAAGTGAAAAGAGCGTTCGCGGCCTTTGCTGTAGCCATTGGCTTTGCCTTGAAACTGGCTGAAAAGACGACCCAAAGGCAAACCCCTACTGGTGAACACGCCGAGGTTGCGGTGCATAGGCAGAATGTACTCTTCAGGTTTCAATGCCATGGTTAGCCCTACACTGATGGCCTCCTGACCAATGCCGGAAAACCATTTGGATATTTTGCCCGAACGCAACAGCACCAGCATTTTCTCTTCGATCATGCGGGGTTTCAACAATCCGCGATAAAGTGCCAGCAAGGTGGCATCATCGAGGTTGTAGCGTTGGTATTCAGTTTGCTTATCAGCAGCGGTGTAAATCATAGAGCAAGGAAATTGTGCCGCAAAAGTAGAGAAAAGGCGCTTGCCCTGTGACAGGGCGTCAAACTTCATCAGGTACAAAAAAGACGGCCCCGCAAGCGGGGCCGAATTTGCAGACTCAGGTAACAATGTCGATTAGCGCATCATGAGGCGCTGTGTATTGACCACCTCACCATTGGCGAACGCCCGAATGAGGTATGTGCCTTGGGCCAGTCCAGAGGGCAAGCGCAAAGGCCGTGACAGGTTTCGTCCATGGTTTGCAAAACGCTCCACATACAAGCGCTGACCGGCAAGATTGTACACTTCAATGTCAATGGCTTGCTCCTCATCAGTCAGGCCATTGATTGTAAGCATGACCTCATGTCCATGGACTGGGTTTGGATACAGCAACATATCGGCAATGGCCTCGGCATCCATTCCTGATTGCAAGCCTGGCCCGGCCGATTCGTGGGCCAGCATCAATTGCGGTGCCTGAAGTTCAATGGTACAAGCTTCTCCGTATTCCCCCTCAAGCCCTCCTGCTGCGGCACGCACGGTAACGCTGTAAGTATCGCCGGGAATAAGTCCCGATACAAAGCTCAATTTCAGCACCCTGTTGGGCCTTACATGCTCTATTGCTTCAAGCCCCGACTGGCTCAAATTTTCAAAACGGAAGGTGTAACTCTGCGCGCAAATCTCCACTGCAGTAATGACATCAGAGAGGGCGTACGTGGCTCCACACTCCACAAGGTCAGCGTTGAGCTGTGTGGACGGCACGAAGTTGTTCATTAGGATGTTTCTGGGTGTGCTTTCGGTGCCTTCCACCCCTGCTATTGTTGCAAAAACTTCCACAGTGTAAAGGGTTCCCAATTGAATCCCTTCCACATCGCGTAAGCGGCAGGTTGGATTGCTGCTGTTACTTTGGTAGGTAAGGGTGGTTTCGCCATCGTCAAAAGTCCAGCGGAAATTGTCGGCACCCGGAGCAGGTACTGCTCGGAGTATGTCGCAAGCATTGAAAGACCCGTCTTCAAAATCGGGACGCAGAGCCGTTTGCGGAGCTCCCGCCATAGCAATTGTGCATGCAGGGCCGTAATCACCAAGATTGGGACCTTGAAACATCAAGGCGCGCACCCTCACGCTGTATGAACGTCCGAACTGCAATTCCGGAAACCAGAACATCCTGAATTGAGGGTTGGCCCCATTGGGCGATGTAATTTCATAGGTTTGAAATGGCGCTTCGAGCTCTGTGAATTCCCAAATAAAGGCTTCGAGCAAGAAATCGGGATTGGGTGTTGTAGAGCGAATTATGCTGCTGGTGCTCAAATCTGTAACATCACAAAAGTCGTTTCGCAATTGCACCGTTGGAATATGGGCGACTGCAGTTGCAAAATTGGTGCTCGAGGGGCTGCCGCTTCCTGCATGGTACACGCGGTACACATAGGTAGCACCGGGGTTGAGGTCGGTAAGCCAGAACAATTCACGGGTCCCTGGCCCAGCCTCATTGGTGCAGGCAAGTTGATTTCCTCCACAAGCATCAAACACTTCGATAGCGGGATCAAAGTCGCCAGTTGCCTCCACGCGAATGTAGGCCACACTGCCGGCTGCATTGAAATTGAACCACACTTCCGGTCGGTTGCCCACTCCTTCACATTGGCCTGAACCCGCAGGCGCATTCAATAAGTTGGAGCTTATTTCGCTGGCTGCAAATGTTGTTTGAGAACTTATGGTTGTGCCATTTTCGCATGCATCGAAGCTGGGACAATCGGAATTGAGTGCTGTACTTGTAATTTGGCAATTGGCAATGTCATCATTTGAAACAATGATTTCAACTGGCGTTCCGGCCGCAAAAGGCCCTACCAGCTGCAATCCTGTACCCGCAACGGCTGTAACGGCTGCTGCACCACCATCGTTGTTGATGGTCACACTGCTTGCATTACCGAGCGATGTAATGTCAACTTCCACACTGAATAAAGCATCAGCGCAATTCTCAACCACCGTAAATGCAGCCTGTGGAGCGTCGCATCCATCACATTGCACGGTCCACTCCCAGCCTCCTCCAAGTCCAAAACTGTTGTCCTGGCAACTTGCTGCTGCATCAGAACCCACACTGAGGTAGAGCGATCCGCTTGTGGCAGTGTGGGTAAGCCCACTGAGGTTGCCTCCATTGGAGCCAGAGAAAAGTATGGGAGCCGATGCATTGTCGCCATTGCGTATGGTGATCTGATCAATTCCATCTTCAATCAAGCCTGAGTCAAAACTAATGGTTACCGGTGAGCCGTCGGGGCTGCTGTACAGAAATACAGCATTGTCATTGTTTCTGTAGCAGTACGTTTCGTTCAAATCAGAGGCACAATCCAGAATGCGCTCACAGCCCAAACCTGCCGCGGTGATAAACCGGTTGATGTTGCAATCGGCATCATTGCCGTGTTGTACAGTGAGGGTCACATCAATGCCCAGATCGAATGGCCCAACCACTTGTGAACCCGTGGATGATAAGCCATTGAATGCGGGCGCCCCGCCATCATTCACGATGTTCACAAAACTGGCGTCCCCAAGCGAAGTTACATTGACTGTTACCTGGTACTGGCTGCTGCCGGCGCATTGTCGGGTGAAGGTCGCGGCAGGTGAGGTACAATTCGGTGTCCCATTGGCACATACATTGAAGGTGCCCTGTACATTGTTGTTCGTCTCCCAGAGTTGCACATAGTAGGTTTGGCCGGGTACACCAGTGAAGGTTGCTTCCGCAAAAAAGCCTATGCCGGAATCATCATCGCAGGTCACGAGCAGCAATCCTGCGCATGGTCCGCTCCATATGGCCATGTTGATGTCCATGGCGGGTGGTGTGGTAAGCGGAATAGATTGTGTGGTAAGGGTCAATTCACCTGAGGGCGGCATGACCACCGAAAGCCAAAGGTCGCCACCTGCAAAGGCATCACAGGCTGATCCTATTGGAGTTTGTCCACTGTTGCTCAGGCCATTGTTGCTTACTGCCGTAAAGCTACAGTTGTTGTTGTTTACCGTCAAGGGTATGGCATTGGCACAGTTATCGCCGCTTTGGGCTACAGCGCTATTTGCTGTAAGGAAAGTGCCGGCCAAGGCAAAGGCCGTGGCGAGTTTGGTAGAATAATTCATGCGTTTAAGGGGTTATGGGGGTTCGCATTGTATGCTTTCTGCACCTATTTTAAGGCCCGTTGGCCTACACGTGTTTCGCGCACACGTGGTCAATACGCAATGCATTTCCAAAAGGATACGTCACCCTTCCACAATCACCGTGTTTGACAAAAAAAAAAACGCGACTCCGGGAAGGAATCGCGCTGAGCACGTTATGAAAGGCCTCGACCCTTTATTCTTTTATGATGACCCCATGGGCTTCGAAATTTATAGAAATTTCGGGCGTATTGATCATGGCAATTTCCTCTTCTGTTTTACCAGCATCCTCGGCAAGGTGGCGCAGGTGGTCCACAGATATGGTATCTATAAAGGCATAGCCTTCTACGATGGCCAATTTGCCTTCAGCGCCTTCAGTAGGCACGAAAAATCCGTAATCTTTAAAGCGCACGCGCATTTGCTGTTCATCGCCCATGTCGAGCGTCATCCAGCAACCTTTGGCACGGCAGGTTTGGTTGATGGGAGCAGCCATCTTCACGGCGATGCTGTCCTTTCCTTGCATCATGGCCAACATATCAGCCGGATTCAGCGCACCTTCATCAGAAATGGTATCGCCATAGAAGTAGAGTACAGCAGCGTTATCGGCTTGGGTAGCCGCTTGCTCTGTGGATTGATTGCCTCCGCAAGCGAAAGCAAACATTGCGGTAAGTAGCATGAGTAAATTGCGCATAGATTGGAATTTTGCGACAAATGTAATAAAACCAAGGGCACTGTGCACTAGGTCATAGGAGCTATTTGAGAATCTTAAATTCTGTGCGGCGATTCAGTGCCCGGTTTTCGGGAGTGTCATTGGGCGCTACGGGCTGCGTATCACCGTAGCCCCTGAAGTTCATCCTGTTGTGATACACTCCTTGATCCTGAAGGTAACCAAATACTTCGAATGCCCGGTCGGTACTTAATGCCAAATTCTTCTGGGCATCGCCTACGCTGTCTGTATGTCCTCCTATTTCAACTTTGAGTTTTGGATTTTCTTGCAGGTAGGCTACAAATTCATCGAGTACTTTCTTCGAATCGGGATTGAGCTGTGAAGAAGCTGAAGCAAAGCGGATGTCATTGATGCGATAAGTTTTATCTGGCTGCAGTTTGGCCACCTGCATTTCTATGGTTTTTACCGGCTCCAGGGTGTCAGCCATGGAAAATACCCTTGTATTGAAAGCCAGGGTTTGGGTATCACTTTTTACGGAAACCACGACCTCCTCCTTCTCCCGAAGATTTACAACCGCAGCATAGTGGCCATCTTGCTTGTCAACATTTATTTCACTGGTTTCTTTAGTATTCACATACTTGAGTTCAATGCGGGCATCGCGCACAGGTTCACCCTTTTCGTCAATTACATCACCTTTAAGGATAATCACCTTTTCAGGCCTTGCCTTTTTGGGTACTTCGAATGCGTAAATGTCAAGGCTGCGCGATTGCTCTGGATTTGCGGAAGCAAAAAGGGCTGTGGCGCCATCGGTACTTACAATAAGGCCGTGCTCATCCTTGGCAGAATTGATCGGATAACCAAGATTTTTGGGTGTACTCCAATTTCCCTGTGCATCCTGACGGCTGAAGTAAATGTCGTAACCCCCTGCCCC
>DAIOTP010000181.1:0-5724 GCA_036751905.1 Cryomorphaceae bacterium | reverse complement strand
GAGAAAAACCTCTGCGCCCGAGGGCTCGCTGGTCACGATGATAAATCCGGGCAGTTTTATACGCTCCGAGGGTGTACCCGCTTCAAGGGCCACGTCGATTACTTCCGGGGAGTTCACCTCCACGTCGAGCACCTTGTCTTCAAACCCTGCTTTGCGAAAAGTGAATTGCTGTACCCCTGGAGGCAGGTCATAGACTGCATTCTTACCAGTAGTCATCACCGGGGCATTGCTACCGTGGGCAATATAGGCATCAGCTTCGTTGATGCGAAAAGTGATGCGCACAAGGTCTGATTTAGCCACTGAGCCACCCTTGGTGGCTACCACTAGCTCATACACCACCAACTCCTTTGCCGGCTCGGGGAGGCGTGCGTCCATTGATAAATATCCCGTTGCCATCAACTTGATACGTCGTTCCCGAGGCCATACATACAGCCAATACCCGTCTGCCTTGTGCTCTACATCCACTATACCACTGTTGCTCTCGAACTGCATGCCTTTGATGTTGGTCACCACCTTGATCAGGGCGCAGGGCTCGTCATTGACGGTGCGCCTTACTTCTTTGCGGGCGCTCAGGTCGTTGGGGATGGGGGAGAAGGAGCGGATGTCGAATTCCTGGGCGTTGCCTGCCACCGCAGAGAGGATAAAAAGAAAAATGGTGACGAGGTGCTTCATAAGTGGTTGTGCAGGCGAAGATAGGGAAGTCGGGGTTTTTTTGCGCATACTTTCCACATTCTATTCTTTGCAATTTCAGCTTTACACGTAAAAGTATTTTACCTTTGAAGTTCTCGCAGGTTTTGCGCTGCACGGGCAAACATAAAAATGACACTGTATGAAACAATCTTTGATTGTACTGGCTATAATCGCAAGCGCTTCAGCATTTTGTCAATCAAAAGATTTGATAATGATCAAAGTGATTGAAGCGGACAAGCTTTGTAAGCAACCTTCTTTGATAATGGTTACTGACAATTCGAACCAAGAAATTATTGAATTAAATAGTTATAAATCAGGTCATTATTTAAGTGACGAGGCGCCAAATCAAAAGCTCATACATGGGGAAATTTTAAATGTTCTGAACAAGGGTTTTGTACTGTTATCTCATACGAGTGATAATCAGAATGTAAATAGTTGCAGCGTTCAAATTCAGACGATTCTATTCATCAAAGATTAAAAACTCAGTCGTTCGTCGAGGTTTCCTGACTCTGCCCTTTTGGCCCCGCCCCACTTTTTATGGTATTCACTGCCAACATCCGATATTAAGCTGTCATATCTCTCATGCACTGCTGTACTTTTCGGAGTATTTGAATCACTAAATTGAGTTCAGTCTGCGCAAGGGTTTCTCTTCATTTCGAAGTTTCCATGGCCAACTTATTTTTTCCTTCCTGTAAATGCAGGTTATGAACTATTGCACAGCCATATGGGCAATTGTGCATCAACAACAAATCGTATTAGTCAGCCTTTACCTTAGTCACACTTTTTAATTTGGAGAGCTCTGCGGCAAATTGCAAGCAAGCCTGAATATCTTCTGCTTCCAAATCAGGGTAATCTTCTAAAATTTCTTCAGTGCTCATTCCCGCGGCCAATAACTCTAAAATTAAAGAGACTGGATACCGCATGTTTCTGATTGAAGGCTTACCGAAGAGTATATCAGGATTTAATGTAATTCTATCGAGATGGTTGGGCGCTTTCATGTGACGACAATTGTTTTCAGTGCACTAACAAGTTTGAACGATTTAAATTACGATAATTTCCCGGAAAGGCTTTAACTTTCTAATGTGCTTAGGAAAAGAGACTGCATTCTTACGTTGATCTTTTTGTTGTTCGCGAGATGAGCATCAAGTGCAACACACTATGATCCTAGACCTTACTGAGCCAGTGCATCGAAAATCCTGCTATCAATATTTAATTCTTCAATTGAAATCACGGCTATTCTTGCCATGGCCTTGTGAAGCGGATTGATGAGGTAATTATACTCTTCGGGAACAATGCTACTGGGAACCCGGAGCAAAGCAGCTTGCTGTTGTGCTACAAAGAGGTCACCAACTTGTTGCGTCTCAAAACCAGGAGGATTACTGTTCCAATGTTTGGGAAGCTCCTTCACTTCAAGTTGAGCTATGGCCAAGTCATCAGGAATTTCAATTTCAACATAGTAGCGGTCTTGAGGCGCACCTTTTCTAAAATCAGTGTGCACAAGCAGCTCCAAAAGGGCCAGCGCTCGCGATTGAGCTGCATAGACCATGGGAGTGTTCAGTCCATTCCAGCGGTTGCGTTCAGAGCGCGCTGCACCCCGTCCGCTGAGAATTTGATCAAGGTATTTACCCCGTTCTATCCGATGAACCCGCATCAGGCCATGTTTCCGTATTCAATACGATCCAGGCAACCTTTCACTTCCCGAATACCTGTCATAGAGTCGAGTAAACTATTGGGGGTTACGCCTCCCAGCGAAAGGTTTGGTCTGCTTATCCAATGTTGGAATTTTTCTTCCTTATTGTCGAAGACTTCAATTCCGTAATCAATTAATTCATTCAAGTACAACACAGTCTCACTGTCGCGCCGCCCCAAAAGTTCACCATTCTTTTTCTTGAGATTGTATGTGGTTTGGGGCATCTCGAAGATCGGCAGTACCGACTTGACCGAGGTGCCCAACCTTTTACTCAGTTTATCAATGGCCGTGTAGGGGAGGCCCTCCCTGATTATTTTGAATTTTTCATTTAACGGGGATGATGCATGCAAGGCATGAATACCAGCAGCCTTCCTTTCCATTTTTACCGGCTTCACAGCAGCCTTTCTGGCCGTTTTCTCAGTCGGCTTTGGTGCTGTGGATTTTTGGCCACCTGATGTTTTGGCTGCTTTCTCAGATTTTTGTGAAGATTTAGCGTCTTTTGCCATGGCTTGAAGTGATATTGTTGTGAAGATACAATTAATTGGCTGTTTGTTGCCTGAATTTAAAATTCTTAGTTCGAATTATATCACTTCAAACCTAAAATACGCCAATCCAAACATACTCCCATCCGCATTCTTCTCCGGTTGCCAGGTAATTTTACGGGAATGCACGTGGCTGTCTGCACTCCATATTTGCCCCTTGACTTGCTTTAGAATACTGTTTTTTTGATTGATAATGAAATATTTATCAGCGCCTTAAAACTTTTCACTTTTCACTTTCTGACTTTCCAACTCATTCAAAACCTAAAATCCTCCAACCCGAAAATACTCCCGTCCGCATTCTTCTCGGGCTGCCAGGTCCGCACGTAGACCCGAGGGTTGAGTGTATCGGTCAGGTCGATCATCAGGAATAGGTGACCCTTGTCAGCGTAGGTTGAAGAGTAGTAGTGCTGTGCGATTTGGATGCCGTAGATTTTCTCGTCTTTTTGCGTTTTGCGTACCTGGTTGTCTTCAAAGCGAATGTTGATGAACTCATTGCGGTCAAATATGCGCCCCAGCCTGTCCATGTATTCACCTTTGGAGAGTTGAATGTATTCCACATCTTTTTGGCTCAAGCCACTGTAAAAACCCCGTTGATCTAAAGCTGAGGCATCGCGGCGCACCACATTGCCAACGATGATGAGGGCTTGGTCGTCAAAAATGGCTTCCAAATAGTCATGCCGCTTGAGGGCATAGGCAGTTTTGTAGTCTTCCATAAAGGAAATCAGGAAGTGCCTGTCCTCAGCGCTGCCAAAGCCTTCAGGCCTATTCATGATGTCGCGGATGGCCACATCGCCGAGGGAGTGGCTCACGTTGCATACCTTGCCCTGGGCATCGAAGGTGAACACCACATCTTCCACAAACTCCACCCGGTTATTTTGGTAAGCGAATGACATCGGGAAAGAACGCACCAGCGTTTTGTCATGGATCTTCCAGAGCTTTAGTTCTTCACTGCGCGGAGGCAATACCTTCACTTGTGCCTCAGCCATCATCCTTTTGAAAAGTGCGTAGCCCTCAGTACTAAACTGCGCCCGCACCGATTCAAGCGAGCCCCTGTGTACCGCTTCCAAAATGGACTCCAATGGCTTTTTAAAGTCAAAATCCTTTGCGCCCGCCGCAGCTGGGGCCGCAGCGGGTTTGTCCAAACCATCAAGCACTTTTTCCACCTGCTTGCGGGTGTCGCCACTTGTAGCACCAGCTTCCAGCGGCACAGTGAGTTCAGCACGCGGAAAGTATGGAATGTCCACTGATTCGAGCATCAGTTGCACCTCTGGCTCCAGCCTGGCTTTGTGTGCATACCGGTACTCTATCTGTATGCGCAATTGGGTAGCATTTCGCGCAAGCTCGCCCTCCAAAGCAGCAGTGCCTTGCCCATTGCGCGCACTTACAAGCGAGGAATAACCATCGCCTAGCCAATAGATATAGTCGAGGTCTTGAACAAGTTCACCTTTATAGCGCATGTCGAGGTAAAGCTCCTTGCGTTGCGCATTGGGGTTCACGCTCGCTTGTGCCACACGGATGTCGAGGAAGGAAAATACGTTGTTGATACGGTCATAAAGCCCCAGCATCACAGCGTCCTCTTGCTTGCCGTCAAAGGCGTAGCGCAGTCTGGTGTTGTCGGGGTGGCTTCTCGCCAGTATCAGTGCCCAGTAATAGTATCGGAGGGCATCGGCAATGCGCAGTTCGCCCTCGGCGCGCATGGCATTGCGGATAAAATTGTGGATGAGTGAAACCCTTTGCGTAAAAATGTCCTCCATATTCTCGCGCTCTATATACACCAGCACTTCAACCCCACTGCGGTCTTCCTTTAACACCCGTTCACTGTAGCGGCTCACCACTGCCGTAGAATAGGTATTGACCACACTGTTCACATAGCTGCTGAAGTCGCTTTCCGTTTCCTTGATAACTTCCTCAAATTTGCTCTGCACCTGCACCGAGATGCTGTTGGTAAGACTTTCCAGCGCATCGCGGCGCGCCATGTTGTAATTGCTCCCTTCGCCTGTACCAAAGTAGTATTTCCCCGAGTTGCGCACTTCATCGAGGCTTTGGGACTTTCCGGCAAAAGGGCTGAGCGCGAGGAAGAGCAGGAGGAGTAGCCTTTCCATACGAACTCCTTCGTCAGCGGCAAAAGCGTATATGGTTGGATACATGGTTGTTTTAATGAATGCGAAGATATGGAATACTGAGGTCTTTAGGAATAATTGGAAACGCACAATTAACTGCCACAGCGTCTGATCGCCTTTTTCTTCTCACGATTTCTGAGCCTTAAATGCAAAACCTAGCAATCTCTTCCGAAGGTTTTAACTTCCTTCCGCACGCATGCTGTGCTTTTCGCCAGTCGCCATAACCGCAGCAAATAAATGCAAGAATCAACAATCTACACAAATCAAGCATGCACCTGATTGCCCCTTTAATTCATAAGTTTGCAAAAATTCCCGTTCTGTGATCAAAGACATTGACCGCCCTAAGGTTGAAAACATTGCCATAGCCGCTGTGCCCCATGCCAACGAAGAAACCGGCGTTGATGAATGGTACATTTACCTTATGAACATGAAGGATGTCGCCATCACGAATGTGTTGGTCTCCTCACGCGGCTATGGGAAGGTCAATGACGAGGCGGTAAAAACCTCGGAGCTGCGCCACTTTGTGGAGGAGCTTCCAGCATACAGCTTTGTGAAAATAGAGCCGATTATGGATGAGCTTTTTGCGCTCAACAACCAATACTGGGTGAGCTTTTATGTAGGCCAACAAATTTTTGACAAGAAGTACATATTTTTGGCGGAGACCATCCTCAAAGACAACCTC
>DAIOTP010000180.1:0-5761 GCA_036751905.1 Cryomorphaceae bacterium | reverse complement strand
ATCCTGGGAAAATTGCTCAACCCCATTGGAAGCTTTTACAGCAACCTCTTTACAGACCAGGATTATAACATGGATCAACTCATGCGCACTGCCAGTGACTGCATGAAATTTCCCGTGCATCAGGTCCCTCTGGAAATCATGCGCTATCCGGATGAGAACATCTCCCTCAGCTGGCATTTGAGTGCGCTTGAAAAACAAAGGGTGCTCCAGTCACTTGATTTCCAAAACAACCGGGAATCTCTGCAGCGCATACGTACATTGCTCGCTGATTGAGTATGCCTCCGCAGGGCAGAAATTGTTCAATTGATTTTTTTGAACAAAGCCACCGCCTCCACATGCGAGGTATGCGGAAATTGATCGACCAGGCTAAATTTCTGTAAAGCGTAACCCGACAGTTGAAGGGTTTCCGTATCGCGGGCCATGGTGGCGGGATTGCATGATATGTATACCATGCAAGGCGCTCCGAGCTCGATGGTGCGCTTCAGGGCCTTGGGCGCTATGCCGGCACGCGGCGGATCAAGCATGATGGCGTCAATCTTCCCTTGGTATTCGGGGTGCTCTTGCAAAAACTTGCCCACATCGGCAGCATAGAATTGAATGTTGGGAACGCCAGCAGCTGCCTTTTTTGCGTCGGCGATGGCGCTCGACTCAATGTCGACGCCAACAACGGCGGCTTCAGGAAACTGCCTTGCAATAAGCTGCGCAATGGTGCCCGTACCGCAGAAGAGGTCGAAAATGGTGGCGGCCTCCCCCACGCCTTCGCGCAGGTACTCGAGCCCTTTGGCATAGAGCTTTTCGGCGCTGGCAGGGTTGGTTTGGAAAAAGCTCTCCATGCTGATGTCAAAGGCGATGCCGTGCAGCACTTCGGTGATGTGGTCCTTGCCATACACACAGCGCGAGGCCCCACTGAGGGGTTGCACCCGATCGCCTGTGTCGTCATTGAGGGTGTGTATCACCCCGGCAAGCCGCTCTCCATGCTGTTTTTGCAGCAGCGCAATGAAAGCAGCCATGTCGAAATCATCCAGGCCATGTGAGGTGGTGACAAGATTGAAGAGCAGGCTGTTGTGTGCATAGCTTTTCCTCACGGTGAGGTAGCGAAAAAAGCCCTCGCGCCGGGGTGCGTGCCAAGCTGGCAGGCCTGTGCTTTCGCAAAATTTGCGGACAGCGTGCAGTTGGCCCTCTACCCCGGCATCAAAGAGGCCCGAGTCGCGGTCGAGGTTTTCGACCATCCACCAGGTGCCACGGTGCTTGAAGCCGAGGGCAAAGTCATCGAGCTCCTCATCTGTATCGAGGTCGTAGCGTATGGCCGCAAAGGCGTATTCCATTTTGTTGCGGTAGTGCCAATGCGCCGGTGAGCCAATGAAGGCATCAAAGCGCTGCTCCGCATCAGCGAGCTTGCCGATGCGCTGCATGAGCGAAGTGGCCGTTTCGCGCTTGTATTTTTCCTGTAAAGGCACAGGCAGTGCGGCATAGGGTGCGCCGGATATGCGCTGGTAAGGGATGTCGACCTCATCGGGGCTGGGGCTGATGATGTCGAGCAGGCGCGCTTCGATGTGGCGCTTGCGCACCTTCTCGGCCCGGCAGCGCACCACCTGCCCGGGGATGGTGTTGGGTACGAATACCACGAGGTCACCCTGAGGCGTGGCCATGCGGGCTATGCCCATACCGCCAAAGGCCATATCGGCGATGGTCAGTTCGAGCTGCTCGCCGCGCTTTACTTTTTGTACTTGCAATCGTGAAAGCCTTTAAAATAGGGCTGCAAAGGAAAGCAAATTTGCCGGATCAGATCATTTACCTGACCTTTGTGAAAGGCAATTTTGCCTGCCATCAACACACATGGATTATGCACACACTGACCCAACAAAAGGCCACGGAAGCGGCCATTGCAAGAGAAGAACAATACGGCGCACACAACTACCACCCCCTGCCCGTAGTGCTTGAGCGCGGTGAAGGCGTGTACGTGTGGGATGTGGAAGGCGTGCGCTATTTTGACTTCCTAAGCGCATACAGCGCTGTAAACCAAGGCCACTGTCATCCACACATCATCGGCGCGCTCAAGCGGCAAGCTGAAAAGCTCACGCTGGTATCGCGCGCTTTCCACAGCGATGCTTTGGGGGAGTATACCGAATATGTGACCAAATATTTTGGCTTTGAAAAGGTGCTTCCCATGAATTCGGGGGCCGAGGCGGTGGAAACAGCCATCAAAATATGCCGCAGATGGGCCTACGAGCACAAAGGCATCGATGAGAATGAGGCCAAAATCATCGTATGCGACAACAACTTCCATGGGCGCACCACCACCATCATCAGCTTCAGCAATGATCCGGTGGCCCGTAAAAACTTCGGTCCCTACACCAGCGGTTTTATCAAGGTGCCTTATGACAATATTGAGGCCCTCAAAGAAGCGCTCAAGCAACCCAATGTGGCAGGCTTCCTCGTAGAACCCATCCAGGGTGAAGCGGGCGTGTACACCCCTGCCGACCGCTACCTTGCCGAAGCCGCAGCCCTGTGCCGGGATGCAGGCGTACTCTTCATGGCCGATGAGGTGCAAACAGGCATAGGCCGCACGGGCAGCCTGCTCGCTGTGTGCGGGCATTGCAGCTGTGAGGGCCACTGCGAGCGCCAACCCGAAACCTTCGTGCGTCCCGACCTCCTGATCCTGGGCAAAGCACTGAGTGGAGGCGTATACCCCGTATCGGCCGTGCTGGCCAATGATGAGGTGATGCACGTGATTCGTCCTGGCAGCCATGGCTCCACATTTGGTGGCAACCCCCTCGCCTGCCGCGTAGCCATGGCAGCGCTCGAGGTAGTCGAAAACGAAAAGCTTACGCAAAATGCCCGCCGTTTGGGTACAATTTTCCGAAAGGAAATGCAAAAACTTGTGGACGAAAGCAAGCTGCTCAAACTGGTGCGCGGCAAAGGCCTGCTCAACGCCGTGGTGATCAACGACAGCCCTGAGAGCGATACCGCCTGGCGCTTGTGCCTTGACCTAAAAGCCAATGGACTTCTTGCAAAACCCACCCATGGCAACATCATCCGCTTTGCTCCACCGCTGGTCATGACCGAAGGGCAACTTATGGAATGTGTGGCCATTATCCGTAAATGCGTGCATGAGTTCAAGTGGTAAGCCGCTCGACGTGTACTTTACATAGAGCCCCAAGTATTGGACGCTATGCACGTTTACGCCATTTCGGGTTCAGCCACCATTCAAGGCAGCAACCAACGGCTGTTGCGCAGCATGGCCGCACATTTTGGCCAATACAGGTGGGAGCTTGATGCGCATTTGCTGCAACTTCCGCTGTACCGACCCGAATTGGAGCAGGCGCCATTGCCCGATTCGGTACGCGCCTTTCGGCAAAATATTGCCAGCGCAGGTGCCGTGATAATCAGCACGCCCGAGTACCTGCACAACATCCCCGCCGTATTGAAAAATGGACTGGAATGGCTGCGCAGCAGCGGTGAGCTTTACGGAAAAGCGGTGTTGCCCATCACTTTCACCCCGCACGCGCCACGTGGGGAGCACGCGATGGCCTCCCTGCTCCAAAGCCTCCGGGCACTTGAAGCACGCATTGTTGTGGAATTGCCGCTTTTTCAAAACCAGCTCACTCCCAATCAGGAAGGACTTTACAACTTTGAGGGCGAAGCAGCCGAGTGGCTGGAGGCCGCGATGGCCCTGCTTGGCCCGCATTGACGGAATATGAATCGAGGTGGTCATACGGCATCGGTCCTCGCTTTGTTGATCAAATCTTCGGGTACATTCACATCGATCATGGCTTCTGCCTGGTTGAGCCACTTGCGGCAGTCGAGACTGAGGTGCTTCGGTTGCAGGGCTTGAAATGCTCTGCTCTAAGCGTTCATCGACATTATTAGCTGCATCAATTGCCAACATGTTCAGCACCGTGCTTTCCGCAAAATCGGTGGCCCCCGCGTCCCATTATACCAAGCTGTCTCGCTGAGCTGCCCTCGATCACAGGGCCCACCCATTCCTTCCCTTCACTTTTCACTGTTCACCGTTCACTTTTCACTCACTTTTCACTCAGTGCTCACTTCTCATCCTTCACTGTTTTTAACGTTTTAACTTTTAGCTTTCAACTTTCTAGCTGTGTTGAAACACTACCTTTACACTACCTACTTCCCTAAAAAACTTTCATTGCTATGAGCTTTCGCGGCAAGGCCATCAAGGCTGCCCTCAACATCAACCAAAGTCTGGAGCACAGACTCATAAGAGCCGATACCACCCAGGAGGAATGCCTCAAAGGTCTGCTCAACACCGCCAAAGACACCGCCTTCGGCAAATACTACGGCTTCGCGCAAATACTCAAAGCCTCTGATCTGCGCTCCGCATATGCAGCAGCCGTGCCCATCCATGACTATGACAAGATGCACACGGAATGGTGGGCCCAACAGCTCACTCTGCCCGACATCACATGGCCGGGGCACCCATCCTTTTTTGCCCTGAGCAGCGGCACCACCGGCAAAGAAAGCAAGCGCATACCCATCACCAACGACTTCATAGACGGCATGCGCCGCACGGGCGTACACCTCCTTGGATCACTGCCCAATTTTGATTTTCCAGAATCGGTATTTGAAGGCGAATTTCTGATGCTGAGCTCCTCGGCCGATCTCAAAGACCATCCTGCCGGACACAAAGAAGGCGAAATCAGCGGCATCAGCGTATCCAATTTCCCCGATTATTATGACTTCTTTTACCGGCCCGGCCACGAAATAGCAGCCATATCCGACTGGAACGAAAGGGTGGCACGCATCGTAGCCGAAGCCCCCAACTGGAACATCAGCGCCATAGCCGGAATTCCTTCATGGGTGCTGCTCTTGCTCAAGGAAGTCATCAAAGGCCACGGCCTCAATACCATCCACGACCTCTGGCCCAACTTGCACGTGTACGCATCGGGTGGTGTGGCGTATGATACCTACCGCGAAGACTTCGATGCCATTTGTGCCCGGCCTCTCACCATCATCGATACCTACCTTGCTTCGGAGGGATTTTTTGCCTACACAGCCCGCCCCGGCACCATGGACATGAAGCTGGTCATGGACGAATATTATTACTATGAATTCATTCCATTCGACGGGCGTGGGGTGGATGATATGGGCAATATCCTTGAAAATCCGGTCATACAGCGCATCGAAGAGGTCGAACAGGGCAAGGACTACGTATTGTTGATCACCACTTCGGCCGGAGCGTGGCGCTATGTGATTGGCGACACCATACGCTTCACTGATGTAAAATCCAGAGAAATTAAAATTACCGGCCGCACCAAGTTTTTCCTGAATGTGGTGGGCTCACAGCTCTCCGAGGAGAAAATGGATGCCGGCATCCTTGAGGCGGCCCAGGCTTTTGGCATCACTGTGAATGAATACAGCGTGGCAGCCGTAAAGAACGAAAGTGGTGATTACGTTCATCAATGGATTGTAGTGGCTGAAAAACAAGTGGATGAAGGCGCTTTTGCTGAAAAGCTGGATGAAGCCCTAAAAAATCTGAACAAGAACTACAGCGTGGCCCGAAGCAAAGCATTGAAAGGCGTTCGCGTGAAGGCCATCAACAAAGCGATGTACCACGCCTATTTGGAGAAAAGCAAGAAAAAAGGCGGACAGGTAAAGACACAAAAGGTGATGGGTGCAGAGAAGATGGAGGCATATTTGTCATTTGTCAATGAAGCGGGAGTATCCAATAAACTGTGTCAACGCTTAAGGATTCATTTCTTTTGAACCCCTGGGGGAACGGAAGGAGGCCGTAGGCCGA
>DAIOTP010000179.1:0-5879 GCA_036751905.1 Cryomorphaceae bacterium | reverse complement strand
TGAGTCGCTCGCAGAGTCCCTGACCCGTAAAGGCAGTGTATTTTGGTTGCTCACTTTCGCTTTTGCCCTTGGATTCAGCACCACAGTAGCCGAGCCCGCACTGATTGCTGTGGCGGATGAGGCAGCGCGGGTAGCTGCGCACAATGGGAGTATAGGCAATACTGCTGAGGAGCTCCGGAGCTATGCCATAGGCCTTCGCATGGCTGTTGCTCTGGCCGTGGGCATGGCCATCGTAGTTGGGGTATTGCGCATTCTGAAAGGCTGGCCCATTTATTATATCATTATAGGAGGCTACGTTGGTGTGATGGTGATGACCCTCTTCGCTCCTGCCGATATCATTGGAATTGCTTATGATGCAGGTGGGGTTACCACCTCTACCATAACAGTACCACTTGTCACAGCGCTTGGCGTGGGTCTTGCCACTTCTATCCGCGGCCGCAATCCCATGATCGATGGTTTTGGACTTATCGCTTTTGCATCACTTACTCCTATGATTTTTGTAATGCTTTATGGAACTCTTTTTTATGGAGCATAGCTACTATACTGAAGGTGCCAGTGAATTTGGCAGGGGCGTACTTACAACGCTTTGGGACGTGGGACCCATCGTTTTGCTGATCCTATTCTTCCAATTTGTGGTTTTGCGGAGGCCTTTACCCAATTATAAACGCCTACTACTTGGCGGAACTTATGTAATACTAGGGCTGACACTGTTTTTGATCGGTCTCGAAAAAGCTCTGTTTCCTATAGGAGAAAATATGGCGAGGCAACTCACCGACCCCGAATTTTTAGGCATCTCAGGCGAGGAGGTAAGCAACTGGACCAATTACTACTGGGTGTATTTGTTTGCGGGATTCACGGGCTTCGCTACTGCCATTGCTGAGCCTTCGCTGATCGCTGTTGCCATCAAAGCCAGTGAAGTGTCAGGTGGATTAATTACGCGTTGGGGATTGCGCCTTGCTGTGGCCTCAGGCGTAGCTCTAGCACTGGTACTAGGTAGTTTTCGGATTATTATGGGTATTCCGAGCTATGTATTTATCCTGGCGGGGTATGTCATTGTAATATTGCAAACAATCATTGCACCCAAAG
This sequence comes from Cryomorphaceae bacterium, assembly GCA_036751905.1. Lineage (GTDB taxonomy): Bacteria > Bacteroidota > Bacteroidia > Flavobacteriales_D > Cryomorphaceae > T3Sed10-241. Next base: position 4,793 of record DAIOTP010000179.1, on the reverse strand, counting down.
ACTTGGTAGCACTGGCATACGATTCAGGCGGCGTGGCCACCAGCACAGTAACTGTTCCTATTGTCGTGGCCCTGGGGCTTGGCTTGAGCTACGCAATCCCTGGTCGAAATCCTGCACTCGACGGCTTTGGCATGATTGCCATGGCCTGTATGATGCCTATCATCACAGTTTTGGCTTATATTCAATGGCTCAAAATAATTCGTAAACCTTCAAAAACCTAACCATGCGTTTCAAACTCATTGTGGTATCTGTAAAGCGCGACATGACCGACCATGTGGTGGATGCCGCCCGCGAAGCCGGGGCTACCGGCGCCACCATCATTCCCGCAAGGGGCAGTGGCCGCGAAGCCAAAAAAACCTTTTTTGGGCTCACCATTGAGGGTGCTGTTGATGTGATCCTTTTTGTGGTAGAGGAGCACGTGTGCAGCACCATCCTCGATGCCCTTTCGGTAAAATGCAAATTGCATGAGCCAGGGGTTGGCATCGCATTCAGCGTGCCCATCGAGGAGCTGGCAGGGATGGAGAGCCAAATGCTCAAATTTCGCGAACAAGCAAGGGAACAATACCTTTAAACCAATTTTCAAGCAATGGAAAAACAACATGAACCCATCGTCCGAGCGCGTGACGTGATGATTACGGAGCTCAACTACATTGATGGGATGGCTACCGCTGAGGAAGCCGCCGAAATGATGCGCCAGAAAGGCGTTGATACGCTGCTGGTTCACAAGCGCCACCCCGATGATGCCATAGGCGTGGTGGCGGTGCAGGACCTGATCACGGAAGTAATTCTGAGCAACCGCTCTCCACGCACAGTCAATGTATACGAGGTGATGACCAAACCTGTAATCAGCGTACCTGCATCCATGGACATACGTTATGTGGTGCGCCTCATGGTAAGGGCAGGCATACGCCGTGCCCCTGTGGAAGACGGTGGGGAGTACATCGGCATGGTATCGCTCACTGCCCTGATACTCGACAAGCACCTGTTTTAAGCGCTTCCGCAAAATAAGCTGGGCTTGTGCTGCAAACATTTCGCGAGAAGCAGGCGTTTGCATGGGTGTAATTTGCCGTAAAGGCATATAACCGTACTTTTGCAGCGCGAAAAAATCACCTACAAAGCATGTCCAAATTTCACGCCCTTAAAATAAAAGATCTACGCCGAGAAACCAGCGATTGTGTATCGATTGCCTTTGACATTCCAGAACCGCTTCGCGAAGAGTTTCAATACAAGCAAGGCCAATACATTACTCTGAAAATGAATGTGAATGGGGAAGAGCTGAGGCGGAGCTATTCCGCCTGCTCAAGTCCTACCGCTGATGCCGACTTGCGCATCGCAGTGAAGGCCATAGAAGGAGGACGCGTGAGCGGCAAACTTAACAATGGCATTGAGGCGGGTGATACCCTTGAAGTAATGCGCCCTATGGGCAATTTCTACGTGGATATGCCAGCGGAGAAAACCCTGCACCTCGCGGCATTTGCCGCCGGGAGCGGAATTACCCCCATCATGTCACTGCTCAAAACAGCTTTGAAAGCCAATAATTCGAATACTTTCACCCTGTTTTACGGAAACCGTGAAAGCCAATCTGTCATTTTTAAAGATGAACTCGATGCATTGAAGGCCCAATACGGCAACCGGCTCCAGGTAGTACACATACTGAGCCGCGAAACAAGCGCAGACCCGCTCTTTGTGGGCCGCATAAGCAGTGAAAAGTGCAACCAGCTGCTCGACCGGTTTTGTGCCATTTCAAAACCGGATCATTACTTTCTCTGTGGTCCTTTTGACATGATACAAAACCTGCGCAATGCCTTGCGTTTACGCGGTATGGACGATGAACGGGTTCATTTTGAGCTATTCACCACCGAAGCTCCAGGAGCTGAAGAAACCGCCACGGCCGCTGTACCTGCCGGTGATGGCAAAACGCCTGTAGCCTCCTGTGAAGTAAAAGTGATACTCGATGGTGACGAAACGATGGTGACTGTAAGCAGCGCGGACAATATTCTCGATGCCATACTCGATGCCGGACTCGACGCGCCATATGCCTGCACGGGCGGATCGTGCTGCACTTGCCGTGCCAAGGTGCTCGAAGGCAGCGCCATCATGGATGTGAACTACGCCCTTACGGAAAAAGAAGTGCAAAATGGGTACATCCTCACCTGTCAAAGTCATCCCACTTCCCCCACGATGACCGTTGACTACGATGCGCCTTGACGGGTATTTGTCAAAACCAGTTGCGGATTTACTCTTTACGCTGAGGCACTTAACAATGTAAAGCGCTACCCAAGAAGTGCTGGTTATTGACTAGTTCAATATAGATGCTTGTCGTCTTTGGAAGCCCATTCTTGGAACACTTTAATGGCCTCATCCCGGCCCAGCTGCTCAAAGGGAATGTGGCGGAGTTGTAGCTCCAATTCGAGCTCCTCGTAAATAAACTGATCGTCGAAATTGATTTCGGCAGCGTCGCGCTTGGTATTGGCATAGAACACCCTGTCGGGGCGTGCCCAATATATCGCTCCCAGACACATGGGGCAAGGCTCGCAACTGGTGTATACGGTACATCCCTCGAGCTGAAAGGTGCCCAGGTTCTTGCAGGCATCCCGTATGGCCACCACCTCAGCGTGGGCTGTGGGATCGGTGGTTGAGGTTACGCGGTTGTTGCCCCGTCCTACTACCTTGCCGTCCTTGACAACGATAGCGCCAAATGGTCCACCTTCATTGGCGCGCATCCCTTGCCGTGATAGCTCCACGGCCATGCGCATAAAGCTTGCATGCTGCTCGTTGGTCATCGAGGTACTATTTTGGATTCAGGCCACGCTGCTTGGCCATTTCTTCCAATTTGAGTTGGAACCTGCTCTTGCCGAGCTTGCCCCGTTTCTTTTTGTTTTCTGCAATTTTCTCCCTGATTTTGTCTTCATCAATCAGGAAGCGCTTGATGAACCACATTTGCAGCAGCGAAGTGAGGTTGGCAAGGAAATAGTAATAGCTCAAGCTCGATGCAAATGAATTGAAGAAGAAAATCATCATGAATGGGAAAATGTACATGATGACCTTCATATTGGGCATGCCCGGCTGCGTTTGCGTGGGCATGTTGCTACTGTTGAATACTGTGTAAGCCAATGTACTGGCAGCCATCAACAAAGTAAAAAGACTCACGTGCTCGCCATACGCCGGTATGGAAAAAGGCAGCTGGGCAATGCTGTCATACGAGCTCAAGTCGTCGGCCCACAGAAAACTTTCGTGCCGCAGCTGAATGGCATTGGGAAAAAAGCGAAACATGGCATACAGGATGGGCAACTGAATAATCATGGGCAAACAGCCGGCGAAGGGATTCACACCTGTTTTGCGGTAAAGCTCCATGGTGGCTTGCTGCTTCTTCATGGGGTCAGCATCCTTGAACTTTTCGTTGAGCGTGTCAATTTCAGGTTTAAGCACGCGCATTTTGGCACTACTCAGGTAATTTTTCCAGGTAAGTGGGCCCAGCAGCATCTTGATGATGATGGTGAGGATGAGGATTATGATTCCGTATGACATCCCTGTAGCCTGCAGCCAATCGAATATGGGTATGACAAGGAAACGGTTTACCCAACCAAAGATTCCCCAGCCGAGGTTGATCACTTTGTCAACCTCCATATCATAGGTGCGCAGTGTTTTGTAATCGTTGGGGCCTATGTAGAGCCTGGTGTTCAGGGCGGTGAAATCACCCAGGGGTATTTCAGCAAAATAATATTGCGTAAGGGTGTCACTCCCGGCCTCCTCGTCAAAGGGGCGGCTCTCCAACCTTGCGTTTTTGCCGAAAGGCACAGAACCAGGTGATTCATCATCCTTCATCAGGATCAGGGAGAAAAAATTCTGTTTGAAAGCCACCCAGTCCAGGTTGCGGTTCAGAAGCCCGTCATCATCGCCAGTTTCACTGAGGTAGTCGCGGCCCTTGCCTTCTTCTTTATAGAAAATGGTGGAATTGTTGCGCTCTGCATCGAGACCTTTTTCAATGTGTTCACCAGCGAGCTCCCATGCCAGGCTGGCTTCGGTAAAGATTCCACCCATATCGTACGTGCGGGTTTGCATGCCAATATCGAAGCGATTGCCCGTGATGGTGTAGCGCTGCTCTATGCGGCGGCCGTCGGGTGTGCGCAATACATATACCAAAGCGGTTTGATCATCGCCAACAACCACTTCTTTGGGCTGCTCTGTGCGCTCAAAGTAAAAATCGCCACTGTGCAACTTACCGATGGAAGGATAAATGAACCGAAAACCAAAGCTTTGGTTTTCTTCCCGAAAGAGGTACAGGGGATCGCCGGTGTACGTATTGTACTCCAACAATCTTGCAGCTACAGGAATACCGCCTTTGTTGCTGAAGGTAATTTCAAAGTGCTCGTTTTTTATGGTGGTGTAGGCCGTTTCGCCTTCAGCGGCAAAAGCCAGTACCCCAAACTTGCTGTTCAACTCATTGAGCCGCTGGGCCTGTATTTGGGCCACCATAGCACTGTCGGCCTCAGGGATGACCGCGAGGCTATCCGGGTCGACAATGGCAGTAGATGCTGCTCTTGGGTTTTGTGCGGAGGTGGGCGCTGCCTCCAACTTTTCCTTTTCTGCTTTCCGTGCAGCAAGTTCTTCCTCTGAAGGAGCGCTGTACCAGGTATAGCCTATTAGAAGTATTCCTATGAGCAAGAGGCCGGTAAGGGCATTTCTATCCATGTGGGCTTAAATGAGCGGCAAAGATAAGAAAACTGAGGGGTGGCGAAGGAATGGCTTGGCATATGATAGAAAAAAGTAGGGCCGCCCTTTCGGGCGGCCCT
>DAIOTP010000178.1:0-5935 GCA_036751905.1 Cryomorphaceae bacterium | reverse complement strand
ACTATATATTATGTTCTGGTTCATGGATTCACCTCTGCACAGGGAAATTTTGAGTTGAGCGTATCCTGTTCACCATTTGACTGCCCCGGAATTGGCAACATTGGCGCTGCCTGCACGGTGGGTGGACAACCGGGCCAACTTAATGCCTCCTGCGTGTGCGAGCCGTTTGTGTTCGATGGCTGCACCAATGGCAGTTTATTTGGAGAAGTTCCCACAAACTGCGCCCTTCCAGATGCCGCGGTTACATCTTCATGGGTGAATGAATATTCACTCATCACTGGCGTCCAAAACGGTGTACAATATACTTTTAGCGTAACCGGAGGCCCCCCTACCATTCCCAATTTCTTTATCACCATTACCGATGATAGCAACAACATTCTTGCCACTGGCATCAACGCTGTGAACTACACGGCCACCAATACCGACAACCTGCGCTTTTATACCCATGGCTCGGTGGATTGTGCTGGCACCGTAACCGGCAGCGCATCAACGCATGTAAGAAACATAGCTTGGGACTGCTCACAAGTTGTTGTAGACTGTCCAGGTCTTGGTAACATTGGTGAATCTTGTACCACCTCAGGAGGCCAACCAGGCACAATTACTGCCGCTTGCGGATGTGCTCCGGTAGTATTCGCGGGTTGTATATCAACTTTCTCATGGCAATCAATTGCCACCAATTGTGACCCAACTGCTGAACAGTTTGGAATTGTCGACGATGCATGGGCTCCTGAATACACCCCTGTAACGGTGGTGAATGGGGTGGCCTACACCTTCTCGGTTGTTGATGTGATCATTCCTGAGAATTTGCCTTTTGCTTTCATCACCATTACTGACGACTTGAATAACATCCTCGCTTTCGGTGTTAATTCTGTCAATTGGACTTCCAATTTCGATGGTGTTGTAAGGTTTCACGTGCATTCACAAGCCGACTGCGGTGGTGTATACTCTGGCACTTTTGCCCACACCCGCCGCGTAGACTGGGATTGCAACCCCGATCCGGGTTGTACAGCCAATGGAGGTACTTTGGTATACGATGGAACCCGCAGCTTCTGCGTGGGTACAGGCAGTCCCAAAGGTGCCAACATCAGCGTGACCGGTGCCAGCGGCACCTTTCAGCGCTGGGGTTTGTTCAACAGTGCAGGATTGCTTGTTGACCAGCGCGGCAACAACTCACAGTTCAACCTTGACACGTATGCGCCGGGCGACTATACCATCCGCTACATGCGCCATGAGGCTGATGTGGATCTGTTGTCTATCACCAGCCTGGCTTCTTTCAACACCCTGGAAGGTTGCTGGTCAACTGCCAGCAATGCCATTACGGTATTCCTGCGTCCTCAGCCAAGTGGAGGTACTTTGACCGCCCTTAGTCCTACTACCGTATGTGCCAATGCTGGTCCGGCAACGGGAATACAGGTAGGCCTTAGCGGTTTCTCGGGTGAAAACCGCCGCTATGTTGTGGTATCACAGGCGCTCGGAAACCAGCTTGTCCTTCAGGCCGCGGGCTCACCTACAGGTGCCAACTTCAACCTGAACGGACAGCCGGCAGGCACCTACCGCGTATTTGCCCTCGCCTTCCAACAAGGTGTGAACTTAACAGGTGTACAGTTCCAGAGCCAGCTTACCGGTTGCTTCGCCCTTTCCAATCAAGTATTGGTAAGTGTGGTGAATTGCCTCAGCGCTGAGTTGAGCTCAAACCCGAACCCAACACCCGGCAATTCGTTTGTGACGTTCACCAACCCGCGTGAAGAGTACGCCACACTCGAAGTATACGACATGAGCGGCCGCATGATCAGCCGATTGTTTAACGAGATGACCCAACCAGAACAAGAGTACCGCCTTGAGTTCAATGGTGCAGGTCTGCCAAATGGTGTGTACATCTACCGATTGACTACCGACAGCGAAGTGATTGTGAGCAAATTCATGATTGCCAGATAAGCGCTAAAGCGTTGATCCTTGAACAAAGGGCTGCCTCAGATTGAGGCAGCCCTTTTTAATGGTTGAATTTGCTCTCCTGTGCTGGGCTGTCCCTACCTGAGTAATATCATTGTACTTGAAGCTCCTTTCTCAGCATTCGACATCAGGGTATAACAGCATACCCGGGTTGCTGCATGTGGCATTGATGTTGAAGATGGGCTGGGCCTGTAGGTTCCGAAACTCATGCCGCAAGTCCTTGCTGTTGAAGTACAAACCGCAATTGGGGTTGAGCGCAGATTGAAAAACACTTGGGTTGGGCCCTATCTGTGAAGTTTGGCCGATGGCCGTTTGTGGACTCACACAGCTCAGTGCGCTGAATAAAGCCGCGAATGATATAAGTAAAACCCGTCTATTTACAGCAATTTTGCTTGACTGCTTGCTTTTCGTCGTTTTCATGTAGGCTGATCTTTGGTTGATTGGAAATGATCGATTTGATCAAACCAAAGAAAAGCCTGCAACAAAAGGCATTTGATATTTTTTTTAATGCAAAAGCACCCTGTCAAGGTGCTATTTGCCCAATTGAAAACGGGGAATGATGGCCTACAGGGTGCTGAAGCGCATCATCAACGCTTAGCCCTGCGCCCACACCCTTCAGAAACTTGGTCATGGTAAGTGGAAAATCTTGCAGCATTTTGTGAGAATTATGCAATAGTTTTTTGAAAAATATATTTCATTTTTGATAAATTAGAAAATAAAGGATTCCAAGCCAAAGTGATACCGGAAACCTTTCTATAAATACACACATGAACCAAGCCTCAACACTACCTTCAATCGCCTTTTTGCCCAAGGCAGCTACTGGCATACACGGATTTGATGAAATCACCTTGGGAGGACTACCAGCAGGTAGGCCTACGCTGGTATGTGGTGCGGCGGGTTGTGGCAAAACCTTATTTGGAATTGAATTTTTGGTGCGTGGCGCAAGCCAGTTTGATGAGCCGGGCGTATTCATGTCGTTCGAAGAAACGAGCAAAGAACTCACCATGAATGTTGCTTCCTTAGGATTTGACCTTGATGGGTTGATTGCCGACAAGAAATTGGTTCTTGACCATGTATATATTGAACGCAGCGAGATTGAGGAAACCGGCGCATATGATCTGGAAGCCTTGTTTATACGCCTCGGCTATGCCATTGATTCCATTGGCGCTAAGCGCGTTGTACTCGATACCATTGAATCTCTGTTTGCCGGTTTGCCAAACCAGCTCATCCTGCGGGCTGAACTTCGGCGTCTGTTTCGCTGGCTGAAAGAGAAGGGAGTCACAGCAATCATCACCGGTGAGCGTGGCGATGAAACCCTCACCCGACAAGGCCTCGAGGAGTATGTGTCGGACTGTGTGGTGGTGCTCGACCATCGGGTAACGGATGAAACCTCCACCCGCCGGCTGCGCATTGTGAAGTACCGCGGTTCCCTTCACGGCACCAATGAGTACCCGTTTTTGATCGATGAGAGCGGTTTTTCTGTTTTGCCGGTCACATCCTTGGGCTTGGAGCATACCGTATCAAATGAAAGAATACCCAGCGGTATAAAAGCCCTCGACGCAATGCTCGAAGGCAAAGGATACTTCAAGGGCAGTACCATACTCATTTCAGGTACGGCCGGAACGGGAAAAACCAGCACTGCAGCCCATTTTGCAGAGGCAGCATGCCAGCGGGGTGAGCGCGTTCTCTACTTCTGTTTTGAGGAATCGCCTGAGCAGCTTATGCGCAATATGTTATCCATTGGCATACAGCTCATGCCCTGGGTGAAGCAAGGCTTGTTGCGCTTTCAAGCGAGCAGGCCCACGCTATACGGATTGGAAATGCACCTCGCGGTCACCCAAAAATTTGTGCGCGAATTCAAGCCTGATAGCGTCATCTTCGACCCAATCAACGCCTTCATATCCGGTGAAAAGGAATATGAAGTAAAAACTTTATTGATGCGTATTGTCGACTTTTTAAAGCTCAACCAAATTACCGCATTGTTTACCAGCCTCACCGGATCGGTATACAGCCATGAAGGTTCGGACGCCGGCATATCATCACTGATCGATACCTGGCTGTTGCTGCGCGATATAGAGCTAAATGGTGAACGCAACAGGGGGATGTACGTCCGCAAATCACGCGGGATGGCCAATTCAAACCAAATCCGTGAATTCATTTTAACCGATCAAGGGGTAGTGCTGCGGGAGGTCTATGTCGGTGCCAAGGGTGTGCTGACCGGTTCGGCCAGAGTGGCCCAGGAAGCCCATGAAAAATCGGAGGTTCTGAAGCGTAAGCTGGATCTTGAATTTAAAAAACGCGAATTGATCCGAAAAAAACGCGAGCTCGAAGAAATGGTTGAGACCATGCGTGCCAATTTCGGATCAGAAGAAGCTGAGGCCTTAGAACACATCGAAAAAGAACAGCAAACAATCCGGCAACTCGAACAGGACAAAATGGAAATGGCAACAAGCCGAAAAGCAGTTGCCGCTACATTTACTGCAAACAAGCAAGCACAATAAGAAACAAGCTTCATAAGATAAATCACATGAAAGTGAACACACGACACATCACCGATAAAGAGCAGCATCCGGGAACAAATGACAGATGGATCCTGCGCTTATACGTGGCCGGGCAAACGCCCAAGGCCCTTACCGCATTTGCCAACCTGACCAAAATATGTGAGGAACAATTGAAAGGCAAGTATTCCATAGAGGTCATTGACCTTTTGAAAAATCCACAACTCGGTGCTGCCGATCAAATATTTGCGCTGCCCACATTGGTGAGAAAACTGCCTGTACCCGTGGTCAAAATCATCGGTGACCTATCCAATACCGAACGGGTGCTCGTAGGCCTCGATTTACTGCCGGCTGCAACCTAAATAACAACATATGAAAAAGATAAAAACCACAGCTGTTAGTTCTAACACCCTTTTGAGCGAGGCGGCATCGGCACGGCTCAAGGAAAAGTATAAACTCAGCTTGTACATCACTGGAGCTTCAAACAGGTCATTGCTGGCTATTACAAACCTCCAGAAAATATGCAATGAACACCTCAAAGGGCGCCACGAACTGGAAGTGATTGATCTTTATCAATACCCTGCTTTTGCCGTGGAACAGCAAATCATTGTTGCACCCACTTTGCTCAAAAAGGCACCATTGCCACTTCGGCGCATTGTAGGAGATATGAGCGACAGTGAGAAAGTACTCAAAGGATTGGGACTGCCATAGCGCGGTTGCAATTCAACAATGCTGTATTTAAATTTGAATTGAAATGGTTAAAACACTGGAAAAACTTCTCATAGAGAATGAAGCGCTGCGCTCCCGCCTGAATGAAGTAGAGGAGGCGATCGATGCCATCCGAAATGGAGGGGTGGATGCCATCATGGTTGCCGGCAGCAAGGGCGAACAGGTGTATGCCATTAGCTCGGCCGATACACCCTACCGTACGTTTATTGAAGAAATGAGCGACGGCGCTGTAACCCTGACCAAAGATGGCACCATAGTGTATTGCAACAGCCGATTTGCAGCCATTGTACAGGCCGCATCTGACAAGGTAATGGGCGCTACCATTGCACAATTCTTAGTCCGCTCCGATGCTGAAAAATTGACCTCCCTTTTGGCCCGGCCCAAGCAAAAAGAGCACATCCACCTCACAGTGAAACTAACCAATGATTTAATTATCAGATTTTCAATTCGCCGCTTGCCTTCGTATTTGCAAGGCGATTTCTACATTCTAATAGCTACCGACATTTCAGACCTCAAGGAGAAAGAAAAAGAACTTGAAGCACTTGTCAGAAAGCTGGAAAACCACATTAATGCCTTGCGTACGTTGCGGATCGAAGGGGTCACGGAACACCTCGACAACATTGGAATCAAAAACCAACTGAAAGCTACCAATGCCATGCTTGTGAAAGAAATGATCAAGCTTAATCACCTGATAGAAAAATTAAAGCACAAGAAAACCTGATGCAATGAGGGATTGCTTACATAGCCCAGACCTGCCA
>DAIOTP010000177.1:0-5938 GCA_036751905.1 Cryomorphaceae bacterium | reverse complement strand
TCTTCTTCAACTTCCAGTGCCCCGACGGCACTCCACTTCCTGAGCAGACCTATTTCTGGGATGATGTAGAGTTTGGAGGCGGCGGAGTAACGCCTTCAGAAGGCATTTCGCTGCCCATCACTTTTGAGGAGGACATCGACTATGAAATCACCGATTTTGGTGGAAACGTTTCAGAGCTCGTGCCCGACCCTACCAACCCGAACAATACCGTTGTGAGATCAGTCCGCACCGCGGGTGCTGAGTGTTTTGCCGGTACGACGGTAGCCAACACCACTGGATTCACCGCTCCGATTCCTTTTGCTCCAGGGCAAACTACCATGTCGGTACGTGTATGGTCGCCGCTTGCCGGTGTGCCCGTGCGCTTCAAAGTGGAGAAATTCAATGACTCAGGCATCAGCGTGGAAGCCGAAGTGATGACCACTGTTGCCGAAAGTTGGGAAACGCTTGTGTATGATTTCGTCGCCAACAAAGTACCTGGCACCGCCGACATCAATTTCAACAATGAGTACACCAAGGCGTCCATCTTCTTCAACTTCCAGTGCCCCGACGGCACTCCACTTCCTGAGCAGACCTATTTTTGGGATGATGTGGAGTTTGGCAGTGGCTCCGTAACGCCAACTACTGTATATGGAATCATTTCCAACAGCCCAGACCATACCACCCTTGCCTCACTGATAGACTTGGCCATGCTCGACGGAGCGCTCTCTGATCCGGAAGGCACTTTTACCGTCTTTGCACCAAATGATGCAGCGTTCGCATCACTTCCAATAGAAACAGTAGCACAGCTTACCGATGATCCGACAGGCTTACTTGCTCAAACGTTGTTGTATCATGTACTTGGTTCGGTTGTACTTTCGACCGATTTGAGCAATGGACAACAAGCGGCGACTCTGCAGGGTGAGAACATCACAGTGACCATTGATGGATTAGATGTACTCATTAACAACGCTTTGGTTCTTGACGCCGATTTAATGGCCGACAACGGCGTGGTGCATGTCATTGATGCAGTTCTATTGCCATCAATCTTAAGCGTCAGTGATTTGGGATCAGCTTCGAATCCTGCCCGCATTGCCCCTAATCCGGCTGATGCATTCACCTTGCTACAGTTTGAACAGCCCATAGAGCGTACTGTAATGCTCACCATTTATGACCTCAGCGGAAAAGCTGTAAAAATGCTACAAATCAACCAACAACAGACGCAAATCAGCACGACCGACCTAAAAGCTGGTCTTTATTTGATGAGCGTTCAGAATGGCGTTGATATGTACTTCCAAAAGTTGATGGTAACCCGTTAAAAGGCCGCCTTTTACTTCGTCATGTGTGTTAGGGAAAATCCCTGTATCAAAGCGGTACAGGGATTTTTTTTGGTAAAGATGGCGGGTTGAAATGCGCCCAAACAGCACTTGTTGCAAGCGCTTTGACTACTCAAATGATTTTGTACTTTTGCCCGGCCGCGGTAGGAAAATCCTTCGCGGCTTTGCTTCGAAGAAAGCTTCCTTGCTGCGCTATCGAAATAACGAACCATTGGCCAATGTGCAGCATACTTACTATATAACGTACATGTATGAGCAACACACACCGCATCATTTACACCAAAACAGACGAGGCACCGGCTTTGGCCACATACTCCCTATTTCCCATTTTGAAGGGCTTCACCCAAACAGCAGGTATAACCGTTGAAACCCGTGAAATTTCTCTCGCAAGCAGAATACTGGCTATGTTTCCCGAAAGGTTGAAGCCCGAACAGCGCCTGGACAATGCCTTGGCTGAACTGGGCGAACTGGCAAAAACGCCCGAAGCCAATATTGTTAAGCTGCCCAATATCAGCGCTTCACTGCCGCAAATGAAGGCCGCCATCAAAGAGCTTCAAGATAAAGGCTACAACCTGCCCAACTATCCTGACAGCCCGGAAAATACTGAAGACAAAGACTTTAAATCTCGTTATGACGCTGTAAAAGGCAGTGCCGTGAATCCGGTGTTGAGAGAAGGCAACTCTGACCGGAGGGCACCCAAAGCAGTAAAAGCTTTCGCCCGTAAGCACCCCCACAGCATGGGACCTTGGTCAGCCCAAAGCAAGAGTGACGTGGCGAGCATGGATGAAGGCGATTTTTACGGAAGTGAGCGCTCACTCACAATGACCCGCGACACAACTGCCGAAATACGCTTTGCGCCCAAAGAAGGTACACCACAAGTGTTGCGCGGAGGGATAAAATTACAAGCTGCTGAGGTAATTGATGCTGCAGTGATGCGCGGTGAAGCCCTGCGTAACTTTTACATTGCCGCCAAAAAGAGGGCCCAAAAAGAAGGGATTCTTTTCTCGGTACACCTCAAAGCTACCATGATGAAGGTAAGCGACCCAATTTTGTTTGGGCATGCCACCGAAGTGTACTTTAGCGGGCTTTTTGAAAAATATGGCGCCCAATTAAAGCAACATGGAGTGAGCGCCCGCGATGGCATGGCAGCTGTAATTGCTGCTATTGATCATATGCCCGAAGCTGAGCGCAATGCCATGATGGCCGAAATTAATGCTGCTTATGCAGAGGGACCTTCGATTGCGATGGTCGACAGCGACCGCGGAATCACCAACCTGCATGTATCCAGTGATGTTATCGTGGATGCTTCTATGCCAGCCATGATACGCACCTCAGGGCAAATGTGGAATGCCCAAGGTAAACTTCAGGACACTCTTGCCATAATTCCAGACCGAAGCTACGCCGGCGTATACAAAGCGGTGATGGACGATTGCAAGCGCCACGGCGCCTATGATCCACGTACCATGGGCAGTGTGGCCAATGTGGGCCTTATGGCGCAAAAAGCAGAGGAATATGGGTCGCATGACAAAACCTTTGAAATAAAACAGGCAGGACTTATCGAAGTGCTGGACTCTGAAGGCAAAGTACTCCTCTCACAAAGTGTGGAAGCAGGGGATATTTTTCGGATGTGCCAAACCAAAGATCCAGCCATCCGCGATTGGGTAAAACTTGCAGTAAACAGGGCCCGTGCAAGCCATACACCCATTGTATTTTGGCTTGACAACAACCGCGCACATGACCGTGAGCTTATGGCAAAGGTTGACACCTATCTGAAATTACACAATACCGATGGATTGGAAATACACGTGCTCAATCCCGTAGAGGCTACAAAATTCTCAGTGAAGCGTATCCGCGATGGAAAAGATACCATTTCCGTTACAGGCAATGTATTGCGCGATTACCTCACCGACCTGTTCCCCATCCTTGAAGTGGGTACGAGCGCCAAAATGCTGAGTATAGTTCCACTGATGAATGGCGGAGGACTGTTTGAAACAGGCGCAGGCGGTTCGGCACCGAAGCACGTGCAGCAATTTGAAAAAGAAGGCCACTTGCGCTGGGATTCTTTGGGTGAATTTCTCGCATTTGCGGCATCCCTCGAGCATTTGGCAGTGGCAACCGGCAACAATCGGGCGCGCGTACTTGCAGAAACCCTTGATGAAGCTACTGCAAAATTTCTAAACGAAAACAAATCACCTTCTCGCAAGGTCAACGAAATTGACAACCGTGGAAGCCATTTCTACCTGGCCATGTACTGGGCTGAAGCATTGTCTTTACAAAGCACTGACAGCGATTTGAAGCACATTTTCGAACCTGTTGCAAATTCATTAAAGGCCAACGAATCCCGAATAAATGAAGAATTGCTTGGTGCCCAAGGGGCTCCTGTTGAATTGGGAGGGTACTACCAACCGGATGATGTCAAGGCCGGTGCCGCAATGAGGCCGAGTACTACGCTCAATGAAATTATTGATGGAATACGCGTCACAGCCTGATCTTTGTAGGTGAATGCTCACCAAGGATTGGCGGCGGTTAATACTGCAGGGTCAATGCCTGTGCCGGGGCTTGGTTTTTGACCCCTTCTTCGTGGGCGTAGCCCTTTGATCTCTGGGAAATTCAGGTCGCCTCTCCTGCACATTGCCGCTGTTGATGGGTGCCGGTGATGCCCCTTGGTTTGATAGAGGGCGCTGCGCCGGAACATGATGTGAAGGCACTGGAGGGATCAATGATGACCTGGAGAAAGGCTGCTTTGTATCAACAGGACGCATATCAATGCGTTGGTTATGTACCGATTGCTGATTCAAGGGCCTTGCTGAAAACTGATTTTCGAGCATTTCTCGTTGAAAATCACTGATGTTCTCATCCACAACAATGCGTTTGGGGGCGGTGGCAACAGCCGTTGGCACTGTAGGCGATGCAGCTCCTCCTACCCCAGAGACACGGCCCTGGGCTTGTGCATGTGTCATCGAGCAACACAAAGCAAGGATGGGTATAATGATGCGAACGATGGCTTTCATATTGTATCTTAAACAAAGATACGCAATCTGAAGGCCGCCGTGTGCCACCTGCATGGGCAACCCACTACAAAGCAAGAACTCCGATGTTAAATCTTGTTTAGATCAGCCAGCTTGCTATCGAGCACGGCCTTAATTCCTGTAGAGGGTCTGTCGGCGTTGGGGTCAAGTACCTTGCCTTCTGCATCAATCAAAAGGAAGCGTGGTATGCTGTTCACGTTGAAGTGTTGGGCAATATCAGAGGCCCATGCTCCTTTGGCGTACAAGTGGTTTCCATCCATAGATTTATCAGCGAGCATTTTTACCCAAGGATCGGGACTGTTGTCAATGCTGATGGCAACAAAAGCGACCGGCGCATCAGCGTATTGCTCTTTCAGCGATTCCCAATGTGGGTGCTCCATGATACAAGGTCCACACCATGTGGCCCAGAGGTCAATATACACCAGTTTTCCGCGAAAATCGCTGAGCTGCACCCTGGCCCCATCTTTGTCGGTAAAGCCGAAGTCGGGCACGGGCTGTCCTGGCATGATGGGCTCCCACCGCTCTTCAATAATTCTGATCACGTCGGTGTAATCGGGAGGCAAGGTTCTGGAGCGGAAGTCCTCCCGGAATGGCTCCGCCCTATTAGGCCCTCCAAAACTGAGCACCTGCCTGTATTGCTCAAAGGTGAAAAAATCAACCATCAGTGCATTGTCAAAAACCTCGCGCGGTGCATTGTAAGACAGCTCGTAATACGTTTGCTCACTCATTTCAAAGTCCGGATCGTGCTCGAGGGCTTCCATCGCCTCTTCCATGTGGTTCTCCAATTTTGCCTCGAGTATATTCTTGATACTACCCAGCTCAAAAGCGAGGGGACCCTTTACCTCAATGGTGGCAATACGCTCCATCACAGCATCTCTGTTGTATCCTGCTATTCCCGTTGGGTCTTCATTGAAATAACCATAGTATGTAGGATACATCAGGTCAAACTGCAGGGCATAATTCGTTCTGAGCAGTTCAAGGGCCTGAACGAAGTCGGCATCCATTCCACCTTGTGCAATCGCTTGAGCCAGCGCTGCGTCGACAGCCGAGGCCACACTGTCTCTTTTTGCACTGTAGGCTTGGTAATCAAGTGCCCATGGCCCAGGAAAGTCCTTCATGCCCTTTTCTGCGGCAAGCTGTTCTGTATCATAAAGCAGTTGTGCCTCTTTGTGCTTGTCAGCGTCAAAACTCCATGTGGCTGGCGCTTCATCCATGTTGATGGCAATGTGGATGCTATCGCCCGGTGCGAGAAATACCTGCGCCATATTGCGGCCTGCATAAAGTGTGTAAATCCCCTTATCGTTTGCACTAAGCCTAAAGGCAAATGTGCCATCGGCATTGGTGCTGTCCAACACCAGATCTGTATCGAAGCGCTGCACCCGCATAGGCTGCGGTTGGGCAGGATGGAAAGTGCCTGCAATAATTACCGTGCCTGGTCCTGTGGTTGTGCTTGAATCTGAGCTGTCCACGCAGGAAGCAAGTATTGCCAATGAAATGATAAGAAATGTGGAATGGAAACTACGCATGGGGTGTATTGTTGAGGTCTAAGGTATTGCGATGCAAAGATGCCTAAAAATTCGAGAACCAAAAAAACCG
>DAIOTP010000176.1:2748-6024 GCA_036751905.1 Cryomorphaceae bacterium | reverse complement strand
CCATCCCAGCCCCTGCCCAGTGCATTTTTGTACGTCTGTCCGGTGTAATCGAGCCAGGTTTTGTTCCAATAGCTCACCGTGGCCTGGGCATCGGGCTCAATGATGAAAGTAATCATTGGAATGTTGTCGGCCAATGAGCGGTATCGGGTTTCACTTTCCTGGAGCAGGTCCTGAATTTCTTTCTGTTCGGTGATATCGGTATTGGTACCAATCCAGCGTACAATGTTGCCATGGTCATCGGTCACCGGCACTCCCCATGTGAGGAACCAACGGTACACCCCATCATGCCTTCTGAGGGGGAAGGTGAGTTCAAAGGGTTCATTGGTCGACCACAGCTTGTCGTCGATTGCCATGATGCGGTCTATATGGTCAGGGTGGTGCACCTTTTGCCATCCTTTTCCTTTCATTTCCTCCAGGCTCAGGCCGGTATAGTCGAGCCAGCGCTGGTTGTACCAGAATATGTTGCCATCACTTTCAGCAATCCATGCCAGGTTGTGGATGTTGTTGCCGAAGCTGCTGAAGAGCTCTTTGCTTTCCTCGAGCAGTTTGCGTTGCTCCACCTGCTGGGTAATGTCACGGGTGGTTCCTGCTACAGCTTCCACATGCCCTTGGGCATCGATTACGGGTACAAAGATGTAGTCATAAATGCGCATGCCCAGGGTGGCATGGGGAAAGGCTACTTCACCGCGCACGGGTTTTTTGGTGGCTATCACCTGGTCTATTTCACGTTCGTGCCTATCGGCCTGCCAGGGTTCAAAACCAACTTCCAACATCGTTTTGCCTATGGATTCCTCCAAGGGGCGGCCCCATGTGCGGAGCAGGGCTTCATTGATGTAGCTGAAGCGGTATTCCAGGTCGTATACATAGATGTGGTCGGGGGTATTCTGGGTGATGGTTTCGTACAGCCTTTTCTTTTGTTCGATCTTTTTTCGGGTGGCCACCTTCTCACTTACCTCGGTTACCACCACAATCACCCCCGACAATGTTCCGTGCTCCCGCAGGGGGTGGTATATAAAATCGAAGTAGAATATGTCATGTTTGCCATTGCGCAACAGGGGCACAGGCAGTTCCTTGCCATGGTAGGGTATGCCTTCATTGAGTACACCGTCCAGTAGGGTTTCAACGGTATCTTTCACCATGGGCAAGGCCTCAAAAAGAGGCCTTCCAATCAATTCAGATTCTTTGCAATCCACCAGCTGCAGGTAGGCTTCGTTGGCCATCTCCACAATGTACTCATGGCCGCGCAGTATGGCCATACCCACTGGGGCCTGCTTCATGGTGCTGCGGAAGCGGTCATTGCTTTCCTTCAGGTCTTCCTCGGCCCTGCGCTTTCCTGTGGTTTCAACCACTGTGGCCAGTACGCCACCTACCTTTCCATCATCATTTCTGATGGGGCTGTATGAAAAATCGAAATAGCATTCTTCCAGAAATCCATACCTGTTCAAAGGCAATTTATAATCAGTGAAGCTCACCGCTTTGCCTTGCAGTACTTTGGCCATCATGGGTCCGATGATGTGCCATATTTCGGGAAACGAATCACGCGCACTGCTGCCCAAGGCATGGGGGTGCTTGGTGGCCCCCAATATAGGGCGGTAGCCGTCATTGTACAGCTGTATATAATCTTTGCCCCATGCGACGTACAT
Source organism: Cryomorphaceae bacterium (assembly GCA_036751905.1). GTDB lineage: Bacteria > Bacteroidota > Bacteroidia > Flavobacteriales_D > Cryomorphaceae > T3Sed10-241. Next base: position 4,381 of record DAIOTP010000176.1, on the reverse strand, counting down.
GCCAAAGGGATTTTCAAGCATTACCCCCACAAGGGTACAAAGGCTTTGGGGCCATGTGGAGGGATCGCCGAGCGGGGTTTTACTCCAGTCTTTTGCCCTGATGCGCTCACCCATTTCCCCACCTCCCTGGAGGAAGTAGTGGTCCGAAATTTGCGGACATGCGTTATTCTCTGTGGTATCGGTGGTTTCAGGGTGCATAGCTACGTTCTGGCAGTATCTTTACAAATATAAAAATAGACGCCACTTCGCAAGGTGAATCTTATAATATTTAACATTTGCAGCTTTTTTTGCAATACTGACTTTTTGGTTTTGAAGGGATTCAGTCAGGGTTTTGTATCCTGCAGCGCCTTGTTCGTAGCGCGGATACAGGGTGGCCATAGGCTACGGCAGCAGACACCGCAGAAGCGAGCTTGCGGTGGGCTGTAAGTGCAGCCGTTCGCACCAACCCTGTGCATACATGCTGTTGTGGGGATGCTGCGCAGTACAGCGGAGGTTGCTTAGGCCCTACACCCAGACGCCTCCTGGTGGTAGGTCTGTGCCTTTTCGGCAAATGGGGTGCTCACCTGAATGGCTTCGGCTTCAACTTTTGTCCGGCGCATGATGCAGTTTCGTCGATGCGCCGCTGCCTGGTTTCGGGCCGCCTGGCAAGCACGAGCCACTGTAGGATGTTGCGCTTGTCGGTGCGGCTCAGGCCGAGGAAGTAGTCCATGGCACCGGGCGTAGAGTGCAGAGCGGCTTCAAGATCGGCGGGTACCAGCAGTGCTTCAGCCTCATCGAGCAGGGTCCATGAGCCATTGCTCTTGGCCACGGCCACGGCCTCAAAGCCTGCAGGAGCCATGAGGCCTGCTTGTGTGAGCCGTTCAATTTTGGCTTTGTTGACCCTCGACCATACGCTCTTTTCCTTGCGCCTGCTGAAGAATTGCATGTAGCTCAGCGCATCTACAGGCTTGGCCTTGCTGTCGATCCAGCCAAAGCACAAGGCTTCATCCACCGCGTCACTGTAGCTCACGGTGGGCTGCTTCGCCTGCTTTTTGTAATAAAGCAGCCACACGGATTGCTTCTTGTCGTGGTATTCGGCCAGCCATGCGCGCCATTGCGCTCGGCTGCCTGGCCTGAAGGTTTCGATGCCTGCTTCCATCTGTAAATCTGTAGTTATTTGCTACAGCAAAAATCAATTAAAAACAATACCGCCACAAGGGATCTATCCTGGCACATGGCCGGCCACAGCCAGCTCTTTAAACGAGATGGTATGCACAGGGCATATGTCGACGCACTTCATGCACGCAATGGAGCAAGGAGTGTGCACGGCTATGGTATCAAATGGACTCACGAACCCGGCTTCGTGCGGGCACACGGCTATACAGGCAGCGCAATTTATGCACGCGTTCCAGCCTATATCGAAAATCACGGGGTTCTTCATACTTTTTTGAATTCGCTGTCGGGACTGAAGTAGTTGCGCATGGTGTCATAGAGCATGGCGTCCCTGATTTGAAGGTCTTGGGTTTTGAAAATCTTTCTTTTCACTTTGTAGAGCTTCCACATGTGGTTGCCCACGGCTTGCAACCATGCATCCTGGTAGCCCTTCATGGCGGCTGCATTGTGGGCAGTAGCGCTCTGAAGGTGGGCATTGAGA
>DAIOTP010000176.1:0-2738 GCA_036751905.1 Cryomorphaceae bacterium | reverse complement strand
GCCACCCTGCCACCGCTCAAGGCGGTGTGAATGCCTCCGCCGGTGATGGGATTTACGTGCCGGGCAGCATCGCCCACGAGGATGATGTTGGCAGCATATTGCTGCTTCAAAGGAGCAGCCAGCGGCACACCGCCACCCTGCACCTCGAGCACTTTGGCCTGCGCAAAGCGGGTTGCGAGGAAGGAATTTTTCAAAAAATCATCGAGGTGTTCTTGTGCGGTTTTGGTGGTGTAGGGCGCGATCACACCCAAACCCAGCTCTGCGTATCCACCCCCTTTCGGAAACACCCATGCGTAGCCGCCGGGCGCAGTTTGGCTTCCGGTGATGAGCTCGAGCATGCCATCGGTTTGCACCCCATCCACGATCACCTGCAGGCAGCTCGCCAGCTCGGTGAGCTTGATGTGGGTATGCAGGCCGGCCCATTTACCTACCTGTGAGCGCAGTCCATCAGCGCCTACAATGACCTTGGTTTTTACCTGGTTCAACTCCTTGTAGTGCCGTATCGACACCACCACTTCAGCGCCCGCTCGGTGGTAACCCAGTGCTTCGGCCTTGAGCCATCCTTCGGCCCCGGCGCGTTCGGCAAGGGTGTACAGGTGGCGGTCAAAGCGGCGCCTGTCAACCACGTAGCCCAGCGGCTGCTTGTCGGGCTGGCTGCCGTAAGTTTCGGGCTTTAGCTGCCGGTAGTCGAGGTTGGTTTCGGCGCCGAGGCCGTTCATAATGCGGAATCCGTACACCGGCTCATGGATGAATTCAGGGTGGGGGATGATGTCGTTTTCTATGAGGGCATGCCTGCTCACCGCACCGCTACACTGTATGGGTGCCCCAAGTTCCTGCCGCTTGTCTACAATCAGCACGGAGTAGCCTGCCTGGGCTACCTTGCGGGCCACGGTGCATCCTGCTGGCCCCGCTCCAATGATTACTACGTCCGTTTCTTTCACTTTTTGGTTATCTTTCTCGTCCATGCCCAACACTGCTAAAGGGCGCTTGTCGGCGTTCAGTAAAGATACCCAAGCAATTTGCCCCCAAGGGCATGGTTCACAGATTTACAAAACTTTGGGAGGCCGCCACACAGCAGTCCGCATGGAGGCCATCTTTGCAGAAAATGCACAAAACCTCATTGGCATCATTTGCGGCAGCGCTATGCAAGGCTTGTGTGGTGTGGGCGCCTTTTCATACGAACTCCTCGGTCGTTGGCAAATGGGAGGAAGCGCGGCAGGTCCAGGTATCATGCTTTGCGCAAAATGAACCGGAGAAAGGGATGCTGGTATGATTTTGGCGCATATCCATGGGCGTAAACATGCCATACACCGATTCACAACACCCATTCGCACTATGATAGTACTTGATGCCAACGGTGGCTGGGAGGTGCTTTTTCAGCGCAACCACGCCCTGCTCGCGGGTGCACTTGCCCTTGAACTCGCTGCCTGCTACCGGCCCAAAGCCTGGATCGAAACCCTCGCCGCTGTGATTCAACACGATGATGCGCAGGCTTCTTTCACAGAAGAAACGCACATCGACCGCAATGGCATGCCCCTTGACTTCCGCAACTTTGGTGAAAACCTGCTGCAGGCAGAGCGGGTGGTGTACGAGGCCCAATTCAAAAGCAAGTACATGATGCTGCTCGTATCCATGCACGCCCATGCCTTGCGTGCGCCCAAAAAGGTAAAATCGCCTGAGCTCAAGGCCTACCTTGCAAGGCAGGAAGCCCTGCAGAAGGAACTTCTGGCCCACTTGCACATTACAAGTGACGAAATCCAAGAGGCTTACCTCTTCCTGCGTTGGTGCGATGAATGCTCGCTTATTTTGTGTGAAAACCGGCTCAATGCCGAATCCATCCGCATCGAGACCGGACAGCTTACCGGATTGCCCAAGCAGCACATACACCGCGCTGCTGATGGATGCGTATACATGGAGCCATGGTGCTTTGCGCATGACAGTTTTCAGGTCACTGCCGAGTACTACACGCTGCCTTCGCGCAGCCCCTTTGCATCATCGGTCGATTTGCAGCACGCCTTGCTCGGTATTAAGCCCGCTACACGCACATGGCATTTCCGGAAAGGACCTTAAATGGCACCACACTATGGCCGTTCGGGCTGCTTTATTTGTGCTTCTTTACGTTCGGCAACCTCCTCCACATCACTGCCTTTGCTCACCACGGTTTCGTGTTGCTTCACGAGCAGTGCATGCCCTTTGGGCTCTATGCCATGTCCGTAGCGCTTGCTGTACACCCAGGTAAACTCAGCACCGAAAAAGAGGATAAGGCAGGCATACGATACCCACAACAGGATGATGACGATGCTGCCAGCGGCGCCATAGGCTGAGCCGGGATTGGCATTGGAAAAATACAGGCCGAGCAAATACTCTCCGAGTATGAAGAGCAATGAAGTGATAATGGCACCTATCCATACCGTTTTCCAACGCACCTTTGCATCGGGCAAAAATCTAAAAATGAGCGCAAAAAGCACGGTGAGGATTCCCACGGACACCACGCTGTTCAACACGTACACCACATACACCATGACCTCCGGAAGCGACTGCTGAATGAATTCCTGAAGTATGGCTATACCGGCAGTGACCACAAAGCTCACGAGCAATAAAAACCCAATAACCAAAACAAAAGCAAAGCTTATGGCACGGTCGAGCAAGAGTTTTTTGATGCCGGCTTTGGGGTCGGTTTTGATTTCCCACACCACATTGATGGAAAGCTGCAAATGGTAGAACACCCCGGTGGCGCC
>DAIOTP010000175.1:0-6041 GCA_036751905.1 Cryomorphaceae bacterium | reverse complement strand
GCCGTGAGTTACAAAGGCATTGTCAATCAATTCGGGTTTGATTACGCAGACACCCACCGCGAAATGCTCAACAGCTATCAAGGATATAAAGTGTTCAACGAACAATTTCGGATTAGCCCCTCCCTGCTTGACTCTTTTGCCGATTACGCTGAAGAGCGCGGCGTAAACAAAGACAAAGATGGGCTTCATTATTCTAAGAACATTTTGTCCATCCGCATAAAGGCGTACATAGCACGCAACATTTGGGGCAATGATGGCTTTTATGCGGTGATGGTGGCCGATGACAATGTATTGCAAAAAGCAATGGATGCTTTGGCAAAAGACGAAGGGCAGTTGGTAAAAGTGCGGTGATTACTGCACGATAAACCAATTGTTGAGCAAATTCTCCTTATTGTATTTCATGGGCTTGCCAGTGCTGTGGTCAATGACCTCTTTGCCAGCAGCTTTGGCGATGCCGTGTCCGGCAGCCGTGTCCCATTCCATGGTAGGTGCAAACCGTGGATAAACATCTGCTACACCTTCGGCTACAAGGCATATTTTCAGGCTGCTGCCCATGCTTACCACCTCTACCTCACCGTGCTCAGCCCTCAATTCCTCGAAGTAAGCCTCCGTTTCAGGCGACATATGAGAGCGGCTACCTACTGCCGTGAATGGCCGGCCATTGGAGTTTTTTGGAATTCGCTCGGATACAGCTTGCCATTGGGCGAGGCTTGCATTTGCCGGAAGGCTGGCACCTTCAGCTTTATAAGCTCCGCCACCCTGATAACCAAAGTACAGTGCCTCCTTAACAGGCACATAGATAATACCAGCCACCGGGCTGCCGTCTTCAATCAGCGCGATGTTCACAGTAAACTCACCATTGCGCTTGATAAATTCTTTGGTTCCGTCGAGCGGATCCACCATCCAAAAGCGCCCCCACTGACTGCGCTGCGCAAATTCTATGGTCTTTCCCTCCTCACTCAGTACGGGCAAGCCTGTTGATTGAAGTACTTGCATAATACAATCATGTGCCCGCTTATCGGCCAGGGTTAAGGGTGATTTATCATCTTTGGTTTCGACCGCAAAATCAGATTCATAAACCTCAAGGATGGCTTCGCCTCCGAGTATGGCCGCTTCAATGGCTTTTTCAACTAAATTCTTCACTATTTCGATGCTTTTTTGGTGATTGATGAGTCATGCATTGGCTCAAATCCGCCTTCAAAAGTGCTTTTTTTTGGCGGTATATGCAGATTAAATATTGCCTTTTACAGTGTAAATATGTGTTTACGTCTGCCATATTGCCTGTACAACGTAAGTTTAAAGTCTGGATACCTATGGTTTAGCAATTCACATTGATCTTAGCTCCTTCAACACACTTTATCAAAATAATTGAAACCCTGTGAACAATTTCTTCGAATAATGCATGGCTGCGACGAGAGTACTGGAATTCTTTCAGAAAAGTAGTTACTTTCGCTGCCGCGTTCGACAACTCTAAGGATCCCCTAGATGAAAACATTACTCCGTTTATTTCCTTTGCTGCTCTTCGCTGCTTTGATATCCTCATGTATATCAAACAAGCGAATTGTGTATGTGCAGGATTACAGCCAAAAAAAGCCACACAACTTTTTGGCTGATACGATTTTTGAAGCCCAACAAGATGACTATATCATTGAAAAGGGCGACGTAGTTTACGTAAAATCGGATCATCCGCAGCTTTCAAAAAGTTTTGGCCAGCTTGATGCCAACTTTATGAATGACACGCGGGTTATTCAAGCGCTGCCCATTCTTGCGGGTTTCACAGTCGATAGCGAAGGCATAATTACACTGCCTACAATTGGGAAAGTACCTGTGGAGGGACTTACCATATTTGACGCACAGCTTGTCATTGACAGTGCGGCTTCCAAAGTTTTTGCAGAGCCTGCAATAAAGGTTTTCCTGCTCAACTACTTTGTCACGGTTTTGGGCGAAGTGAACAGGCCGGGACGCTATCCCGTATACAACCACAAGCTCAATATTTTCGAGGCCATGGGTCTGGCCGGTGATGCGACCGACTTTGCCAGCCGGGAGGAGGTAAAGATTATCAGGAACAGGGATGGAGTAAACCATTTATTTTCAGTCGACCTCACAGACCAGAATATACTCGACGCTCCCAACTTCTTCCTTCAACCGAACGACGTGCTGCTTGTAAAGCCACAAAAACGCAAGAAGTACGCCACCAGAGACATACAAAACGTATTCAACGCAATTGCGCTCACCTTTTCGGCTATTACCCTTTACCTACTCATATCAGACTAATATGATCAACGAAAAAGAAATTTTGCGCCAGGAGGAAGTTGATTTCAGAGGGATCATCAACCGATTTAAGCGGGGCTGGCCAATTGTGGTGCTCTTCGCAGGTATATGGCTTTTTATAGGTTTGGTATTTCAACTGACCTTTCCCTCGCTGTATACTGCCAAAACTACTGTGCTCATTGAGAAACCAAAAGGTGTATCTGATCCGGGTATGTTGGTGACCTCTTCAACGGGTTTTGTGAAACCGCCTGACGACTTTTACTACAACAATCAAAAAGCCGTAATCCGAAGCTTTCCAATAGTACATCAAGCAGTAAATAAAATAGGTGCCATTGCTTATTACAAACTTGGATTGTTCAATAAGGAATTGTACAAAGCCTCGCCTATTTACATAGAGTTGGATAGCACTTATATGGATTTCGAGAAAACTACCACCCCCTACGGTACGCTTTTCGAAGTGAGGTTCAACAATAAAAATGAGTATGAACTTGAGGCTGAGGGAGAGTATCCCGAGACCAAGGCACCCTTTGAAATAGAAGGTACCTTTCAGTTTGGCGAATGGGTGAGTTTCGACAAAACCCGCTTCCGCGTATTGTTGGCAGATCGGGTTCTCGAAATGAGCACTGAACAGCTAGAGGATGTGTATAGCGATAGCTATGGATTCACCATCCAAAATCCAGTGGCACTCACTTTGAACTACATCAATTCATTTGCCATAGAGCAAGAAGAGCTGGAGTCGACAGTGTTCAGCGTAGCACTTGGAGGCAGTGTTCCCCAAAAACAAGTTGACTTTCTCAACGCCTTGGGCGATTTCTTTATATCCGATCACCTCGAGCGGAAAACCCAAATGCTCAAGCTAGCTATAGGTTATCTAGACAATGAGTTGGAAGCTTTGACGGGTAAGTTATCGCAAAGTGCAGAGGATATAGAAGTATTCAAAACCGAAAATGCCATCACAAGCATAAACCATGAGGGCTCACTGTTGCTTGAGCAAACCGTAAAACTTCAAAACGATAAGGTGAACTATGTAGTCCAAGGTAAGTATTACGACTACCTGGAAGGCTACCTCAGAGACAACAGCGACTTTAGTAAGCTCATCTCTCCCCAAGCTTTTGGCGTAAAGGATCAGCTCATGATTCGATTGACTGAGGAACTTGTGCAGTTGCAGCAAGAACTGAGTTACTATGAAAGCCTTGGCGCACAATCCAACCCCGCATACAACCGCATCAAGGCAGATATCGCATCAAACCAACGCACCATCTTGAACTCGATTACCGGTTTCAAAGAAAGTAATGCCGTATTGGTAAAGGACATCAATACCCGCTTGCGTGAAATAGATGAAACCACAAGGGGATTGCCTCGCGCGCAACGCCAACTTATGGAGCTGGAGCGTTTCTTCAAAATGAATGAATCCTTCTACACCAACCTTACGGAAAAAAAGGCAGATGCAGAGATTGCCCTGGTTTCAACGACTCCCAATTTCAGGATTCTTGAACCCGCTTACCTCACGAGCTTGGAGCCCATGCCCAAGGCTCCGCTCACATTGGCAATAGCTCTTTTTCTAGGCCTGCTGTTTGCTTTCGGATACCTCATATTTAAGTGGGTATTCAACAACTCCATTGATTCGGCCAGAGAGATATACAATTATGTGCCCGGCGCGCAAATTGTTGGGGAAATTTTCAGGACCAACATTACCAATCCATCTGACCTTGCCAACTATCCCGATTCAACACTGGCAAGTCAGCTCGGCGCAATATTATATCGCTTAAAGCGAAAACATCCCGACGGACAGGTTTTCGCCATTTCTTCCATTCAGGGTAAAGAGGGCAAAACTTTGACCAGCGCAATGCTTGCAATGTTGTCGTCAATGAATGGCTATAAAACTCTGCTCGTTGATGCCAACATTAAAAACCCAAATATCAAAAAGGTATTTAAGGTCAATGCTGGCCCAACGCTGCTTGAAGTGGCGCAAACCAATGGCACTATTGAAGACGCCATCATGCCCAGCGGCAGAAACAACCTGGACATTGCAGAAATTGGCACAACCACCCAGCTCAAAGTTACACAGGCCGATGTGTTTATGCAGCAAATCAAAGCCGCAACCGGCAAATATGACCTGATTTTCATCGATACCGCTCCTTTCTCATTGGTTCCTTCAAGCCTTGGCATCCTGAATGGAGCCGACTATGGCATCATCACAGTGCGCAGAAACAAAACGCGTTTCCAAGACCTTGAAGACATACAAGGGATGATCAGTGGAAACTTTATATCGACCAATGAGTTCATTGTACTTGATACTTTCCACCCCGACGTTTCCTTCAGTCCATTTAAGAAAAAGTCAACCTATCGAAAGGACAAGTCATGGGGCTTGATGGGTCGAATCAACAACTTATTTGCGCGCATTTAATGCGCTCAGAAGGTGAGAATTCTTCTGGTCACCACTCAGTTGCCTTATCCTCCCATAAGTGGAGGCGTCATCAAAACATGGCGCATGTTACAGCATTGGTCCTTACAGCAAGGCAATGTAGTACGCTTGGTATGTGGCTTAAAAAATGATGACCCGAATTATTTGGTTGCGCTCAAGGCAAAATTGCCTAACGTGGAGATCCATGCGGTTGAAATAAACAGGGAACGCAATGCCGGGAACTTACTCAAGAGTTATTTCACATCGCCCACACTCAACGTGTATAGAAATTGGCATCCTGAAATAGGACAAAAAGTCGAGGAATGGGCAGCAAAAAGTGATTGTATCATCATTGACCACTATGAGATGGGGCAATATATCCCCAAAAAGGGAGCAGCCCGGATAGTACTTCATGAACACAACGCAGAGTATGTGATGTGGGAAAGGTTGGCCGAATTCGAAAATAATCCTGTTAAAAAAGCGCTGATCAAGTTTGAGTCGCAACGCATAAAGAAAGCTGAACGCCGGTACGCACAAAGCGCTGACCTGGTATGGGCGGCCCCCAACGACATTGATGAGTTGGCCAAAATTGGGGTCCCTGCCGACAAATGCGAAATCACCTATCACCTTGGAGAGGATGAAATGCTGGCATGGCCCGATTTGGTCTATTCCAAAACGGAGCTTGCACTCCTTTTTGTAGGCACCCTTACTTGGGAGGCCAATGTAGATGGGCTGGTGTGGTTCCTTACCGAGGTGTGGCCCAAATTAAAGCAGCAGGAACCTCTGCTACACTTCTACATCGTCGGCAAAAATCCTGATGAGCGCATCATAGCCCTTGCAAAAAATGATGAACACATTGAATTGACAGGATTTGTTGAGGATCTTGCTCCTTATTACAACAAATCACGCGTGTTTGTCATTCCATTGCGCTTTGGGAGTGGCATTAAAGTAAAATTGTTGAACGCCCTCTACAGAGGCATGCCCACGGTGACCACGGCCATTGGCACTGAAGGACTCGCTGCCAAAACAGGTGTACACCTTTACGAGAGCTCAGAACCCTCGGAACAAGCGCGCCATATCCTTGAACTGCTGCACGATGAAGCACGCTGGAAACTGATGAGCGACAGTGCTCGGGAGCTTGCGAGGCAATACTCCTGGGATGCGCTTATGACCAAACATGATGCGGAGCTGGCCAAGCTACTCAGCTAGGTTTGAACATACTTCCTCTTTTCATCGCTGGGACACCCATTTTTTTTTATTTCAAACTTCCAAGCGTGGCGGTGCCTGGTCTTTGGTTATTTTCAGGCTCAGACCTTGATCAATTTGGGTGACGATCATTTGTGGCTTCGATGAAGGCTGTACCATT
>DAIOTP010000174.1:0-6063 GCA_036751905.1 Cryomorphaceae bacterium | reverse complement strand
ATTCAAATCACTCCAACAACACCCCCGCCTCAAACAGCAAGCCCAACTCCGCCAACTTGCCTGCCGGAGGCACGGCTTACTCCGTATCCTTCTTACACTGATCTCATTTCGTGTGCGGGTGAGGTTGATCTGGGCGTCGCGGAGTTCGGTGCCGGTGATTTGGCCTGCGAGCCATACTTGTGGGATGGAGGCACCTGCCGCGGACAGGTAATGGCCTTATGGATCCCGGGGTCAATTCAGCGGAATGAGGGAAGAAAACGGTAATTCTAGTCAATCAACTGCCCCACCTTATTCACCACTTTGAACTCCAAATCTTTGAATTCATTGAAGTGGGCTTCACCACACTTGATCTTCATTTGCTCATCTGCACTCAGTTTTGACAAGTCAACTTGAGGTGTGCCCGTGTCCTTGGTTTCTGCTACAAAGTATATTTTATGCTCGTCCTGAAATACAAGCGCCCAGTCAGGATTGTAGTTGCCGATAGGGGTGGGGATTTTGAACCAGGAGGGTAGCTTGAAATAGAATTGAATTTGCTCACTGGTTTCGCAGTCTTTTGCAAATTGACTTTCCACTCCTGAATCTAACGGCACAAATTCTTCATAGATGGTTTTTGAAGTGTCAGACACCTTGAATGAAAAATCATTCAAATAAACTTCCAATTCCTGGGCCTCAAACAGGGCCATTTCATAAGCGGACTCGCCAATTTTTTGGTATCTGATTCCATCAACCATTAAGTCGTAGAGCGTTCGCTTTATGGCTTGTGTGGCAAGATCGAGGAACAATTGCGGATTAACCAAAATGTCTTCGATTCGCCCCGATTTGTTGAGTATTTCCGCAATGGTAGAACGGGTCAATTCCGTCTTTGCCTGTATATAGCAAAGCACATCCGGAATTTTCCACGCGTAGTTTTCATGGCTTTCAACCCTTTCTCCTACGTAATTTGTACCCACACCGCCATCGGTCATGCTGATGCCAACTTTGGTGGAGCGCAGCGATGGTGCTTTGATTTCCGGCAAGCTTTTCAGTGCATTCCCAGCTTGTTCGATAAGCTCATCCGTCCGGTAATCAACGCGGTAGGTAGTTTTCTTCTTTAGCTTCTCCCAAATTTCAAGGAATTTCGGGTCTGCTTCAAATCCCTTGCGGTATTTGATGGCTGTGCGCTGTCGTTTGTTTTTGATCCTGTCGGTAAATGCAACACCACAATCTTCCTCAATTTCCTTCTGCAAGGCTTTGGCGAAGTCATCATAAGCTTCGTTGGCAATGACAGTTAGTCGATTGATGTTCTGATCGTGAATGCGCCGTCCGGATTGATCCACAGCAAGGCGCAAGCCCCGACCTATTTCCTGCCGCTTTTTAATGTCCGATTTGGTTTCATTCAAGGTGCATATCTGAAATACATTGGGATTGTCCCAACCTTCACGCAGGGCTGAATGGGAGAAGATAAAGCGGAGTGAATTGTCCATACCCAACAACTTCTCCTTCTCCTTCATAATCAGGTTGTAGGTGGAGTCGTCGGCCTTGGTTTCGCCCGAAGTATCTTTGTCTCTTCCTTTGCTGTCTTGTGAAAAATAGCCATTGTGAATATCGGCTACAGCAAATTTGTCCAATTCGCGAAAGGCTGGCCTGGACACATATTCCTGATAAATCTCTTCAAACCATATTGCGAATTTCCCTTTTACCTGACCTGATTCGTCGTAACTGCGGTAATTGGCCACTTTGTCGATGAAGAAGAGGGACAGCACTTTGATGCCTAATTTATTCAATCGTTTCTCTTTTTTGAGGTGTTCCTCAATAGTTTTGCGAATCTGAAACTTCATGATTTCATCTGTGAGACCGCCCTGGCTGTCACCTTTGTGCAGAATGCTCCCATTTGACATGGAAATGCTCTGGTCAAGCACATCAATTTCCTCAATGATATAGCCATCCGCATAAATTTCTCTTTCATTGGAGAGCTTGTACAAGTCATCACCCACCTTTACCGTGATGGTTTTTTTCCTGACCCCACCGTTTTCATTGCTGTTGATAACAACTTTGGCAGAAACCTTTGTTTTTGTGGCGGTAATGGAGACTACCGAAACGTAGGCATCATTGTAGGCATTTTCCTCAATGATAGAGTCCACTTCAATCTGCTTTACCAACCCGAGGTCGTACGCCTTTACAGGAGTCAAGCTGTAGGTAAGGTTGTACCTGTTTCGGTGGGTTGCCGAATAACGCAGGGTGCACATGGCATTGAGTTTGTCAATGGCCAGCGTACGCTTTTCGGTCTCCATATTCTGAGGCTCATCCACAATGACAATGGGATTGGTAGCGCGAATAAAATGAATGGGTTTTTGTCCGCTCAGCTTGTCATTTGGTCGGTTGATGATGTTTTCATCTTTGGCAAAGGAGTCAATGTTGATGACCAATACTTCGATGTTGTTGTTGGTTGTAAAGCTCCTCAAGGTGCTGGGCTTGGCACTGTCATACACCTGAAAGTTTAAGGGCACATTGTCGTACAGGGTTTGGAAATGCTCATGGGTGATTTCCAGATTTTTCAGCACCCCTTCGCGGATGGCCACGGAGGGCACCACGATGACAAATTTTTTAAAGTCGTAAAGCTTATTGAGCTCGTAAATGGTGCGCAGGTACACATACGTTTTACCGGTGCCGGTTTCCATTTCCACTGAAAAGTGCATCCCATCCAAGTCCTCAGAGATTGCGATATCATTGTTCGCTTGAACTGCGCGGAGGTTGGTCAGGATTTGCTCTTCCGACAATACAAGGTTGTTGCTCACTCCCTGAATGAACGATTGCTGCATTTCCGGCAAGGAAAATTCAATCAATGAATCTTCCAAAGGCTGCCCTTCGAAGAGGTCAGTGATGGACGTAATGGCCTCCTGCTGGTAGTTGAGGTTGGATTCGAAGGACAGTTTCATGCTCGGAATCTTTGGATTAACGTTTCTATCCAGGCTTGAAACCGTGTACATCGTGCAAGGATAGATTCAATGTTATTCTCTTGTGCAATGAGCCCTCCGTAGAGCGGCTTGTTTTTGTCAAAACCAGGAATGAGCCGAGCCAGTCGCTTCGATGGTGCCGTGTTCTCGCCATCGTTCAACTCTTCGGGATTTTCTTTTTCAAATACCATGTCAACAAGCTCCCTCAAATTTCTATGTGGAATACCTGGCAAGGTTTCAAAGCCGTTTGTGGCGGTAAACAATAGCCCCTCAAATTCGTGCATTTGAATATATGGGATGAAGCGCTGGTGGTTGATCGCTTCTCCTAAGGCCTGTTCTAAGAATGCAACCCTTTCATTTTTATCCCGCAATCGCTGCGCCTCATCATACCCGGGAAAATCAGGTCTCAACCTGAAAAAATCTATGAAAGTTGTTACCAGCACATCAGATGGTCGGTGTAACAATCTGTCAAGGTTAAACTTGAGTCGATCATACTTGATGTCACCCCCTACATGGCCTTTGCTCGTGCTCATCAATATCGGACGCACCTCATATATTTCACGGCTTAGGAAGTAGGGCCTCAATATCCTATTGACAAATTCTTCTTCGGAATGCCCTTCACATACAAAGATGATTTCCCTCATTAGAACCTGCCTCCGATAATGTTTTTCTCCCACAATTCGCCAATGGTGTAATCATTCAACCACATCTTTAGCGCCTCTTCCGACTGGCGTTTGAATACCGTTTGCCCGTCTTCCCTGTTGGCCACGATAATATCATCGGCTGAAAATTCATTAACCAGATTCACCGCTTGCGTAGCCACAATGATTTGCGACTGCACGGAAGCCTTTTTGATCATCCCTGCCAGTTTTGCTATGGCAAAAGGGTGCAAGCCCAGCTCCGGCTCGTCCAGGATGATGGTGCTGGGCAATTCGGGTTGAAGCAGCAGGGTGGTGAGGGCTATAAAGCGCAAAGTACCGTCGGACAGGTGGTGCGCATTGAAATACTCATCTGAACCTTTTTCCAACCAGTTGAGAAAAATGACATCCCGGTTTCGCGCATCGGGTTCCAGGTCAAACCTTTCAAAAAAGGGAGCGACCGATTGAATGGTGTACTCAATCATCTTAAAGTGCCTGGGGTGGGTACTTTTTATCCTGTAGAGGAAGGCTGCCAGGTTGCTGCCATCTGACTTGTAATACTTGTAATCTTGTGATTTGCTCGGCTGCTTTAAAGGGGCGCCCGGGCTGGTATCGTGAAAGTGAAACACGTTGAAGCTATTGAAATACGATCTTAAAAAGACAGCCCTCCGCAGTCCATTTTCAGATAGGCCACTTTCATCCTGTCCTTTGCCTCCTAAGTCATCAAAACCCCATGATTCATTGTACCCGACCGCAAAAGAGTTAAATCCACCTTCATCTCTCTCAAAATAAAAACCCGTTGATTGCGCCTTAGGCACCAATCTAAAGTCGTAGCGGTTGTTGGTGTTCTTGGCTTCGGGTCTGAATACAATGCTGCCCTCTATATATTTTGACTTTTTTCGTCCAAAATACAAAAGGCTGTTTTCGTAGCCATGCTCCGCTACAAAAAAGCCCAGCCGCTTTTTGGCCATGCTGTTCAGCATCTTAAAAAAGGTGATAAAATTGCTCTTGCCCACGCCATTGGCACCGATGAGTATATTGATCGGTTTTATTGCGACCTCTTCTGAATCCCTGATGGACTTGAAGTTTTTGATATGTATCCTGTCTATGGGCATCCCTATATCGTCTTAAATTCAATCCCCGCATCCTTCATCTGCAATACGGTATTCGTTTTCAGCTGGTCATTGCCTTTGAAGAGGCGATCAAGGGCGATGGCTTTGGCGGGTTTTAAAGCGATCACCGCTTCCATGATGGCCTCCGAGGCTTCTTCCAGCAGCAGCACCAGTTCATTGTCATTGATGGTGTAAAAGATGCCTTGCCGTGCTATGCGGCTGTTCAGGTCTTTGCCGCTTTTCAGCAAAAGTTCATACACCATGTTTTCCGTGGTGGCCGTGGCAGCCACAGGATCCACAAACAACTTCATTTGCGCGGCAAGCGCCTCAGCAGCCCTTTGTCGATCATTGTTGTCACCTGCATCGAGTTGCCGCCATTGCTTAAAGTTGCTCTGCTCAAGTTTCAATACCTTGAATCCCAAATCCTGTGATTTAAGGCTGCTTATTCTCTCTTCCAGCGCTTGCAGCTCGGCTTTGTTCTCATCCGTGGGCAGTTGCCCCTTCAATGCTGCCTTTTTTACTTCTAAATCCGCAATTTCTTTATTGATTTCTTCTTGTATCTTCTTCCCGGCCCTGCGGATGCGTTCTTTGCTGATTTCCGCTATGGTTTTATACCCTGCTTTGTAAGCATCACTTTTTTCATCGCATTGTTCAGGGAGCTGGACACAGATGTATCTTCTTTTGCCATTGTCATCTTTGTTCAAGTCCATTACAGCATGGGCAGTAGTGCCTGAACCTGCGAAGAAATCTAAAATAATATCATCTTTTTCTAAAGAGACCATCCTCATCACTCTTTTAATCAATGATGTTGGTTTAGGATAATCAAACAAGTCTTTACCGATTAAATTATCAACTTCCTTTGTTCCATCATCGACAGTGCCAGTTTCCTTGTAATTCCAAAGATTAATTGGAACCATTCCTTTATTTTCAACTTCAGAAATATATTTTTTTAAGCGGGGATAAGTCTGTCCACCATCTTTACCCCAATACAGCTTATTTTCTTTTACATGCTTCTTATACTGTTCCTTGCTAAATTTCCAAGCATTGGTGGGATGTTCTATTTCAATCTGATTGAATGGATGAACGACACCATATGATAGGTTTGGTCGTTGTTCTTTTGTTCTTTGACTAACATATGAAACACTTGTCCATGGGCCATTTGGATCATTATCGGGATTGCCGTATATCGAATTAGCCTTGTCTGTCCTCGGCTCTCTGAGGTAGCTTAAAGTATCAGATTTTCTAAAAAATAAATTATGATCTACCAATGATGCCATCATTTTTGCATCATTACTCCTTGTATACCTCTTCTCCCAAATAATGTCGGCAATAAAATTCTCCTCCCCAAATATCTCATTCATCAACAGCCTCAGGTTGTGC
>DAIOTP010000173.1:5590-6083 GCA_036751905.1 Cryomorphaceae bacterium | reverse complement strand
ATTTTTAGTTGTATGTTCGCCTCCTAAAAAGCAAAAGAGAATATATGAAAACAAATCTATTTTTTACAATTGGATCGGTGCTTACAGCTTGGATAGCCATAGCCCAGCCTGTGATTCAAATGGCCGATGTCACTCCGCAAATGGGAAGTATTATTGAAACCACCGCTGCAGAGTACTTTCACCAGGGCACTGCAGGCGCTGACCAATTGTGGGATTTTTCAGACATGGTATTCACAGCGAGTATACGAAATGAGCAGGTAGTCAGTCCCGAAGAAACTGTGGGTGGTGCAAACTATGTTGGCGCTACCCATGCATTGAAGGGCGTAGAGGGTTTTCCGTTTGTGAATTATTTCTCCCTCACCAATGATGCTGTTCAGTACATGGGAAATGCATCGACTATAAGTAACAATGCAACTATTGCCTCCAATCCGCGCACAGAGATGCAATTTCCCCTATCGTACAACGCTACATTTGTGGATGATTTCGTCTTGGA
>DAIOTP010000173.1:0-5580 GCA_036751905.1 Cryomorphaceae bacterium | reverse complement strand
GAGCAGGAAGTTGGCATAGTTGCCCAAGCTCCCCGTTTCCGAGAAGCCACCGCCCCCTTTGTTTAGCTCCTGGATGATTTCCTCTTGGAACGCATCCAAGGGAATAATACATACGTTTCTGAAGGCACCCAGAATGGTATTGTAGATGGCTACGGTACGCTCATTACCCCTGCCGGTACTTTCACGGATGTGCTTCGCGTAAAAACCATCAGTGAAGGAACTATGACTCATTTCATTGGCAATGATATAATTTCCTCCAATCCTTTTTCGTCAACCCAATTTCAATATGTAAAAGCAGGGCTCCCCATGGCAATTGCATCATTTCTTCAAGATGATTTCATTGGCAATTATTTTTCTGGCATCACGATGTCGACCGATGGGGGCCTGAATACAATTTCATCCATGGCATTATACCCTTCTCCAGCCTCCTCTTTCCTTGAGGCACGCATCGATGTTTCAGTAAATTCATCGGTAACCTACCGACTCTTTGGCTTGGATGGAAGGCTGGTTGAGCAATGGGCAGGACGTCAGCTCTACCATGGATCAAACAACGAGCGCTTTGAGCTGCCAAGCCTGGCCAATGGTCTGTACGTTTTTCAAATAGCTACACCTGAGCAAGTGCTTTCGCAAAAATTGATGGTAGCCCAGTAACCACTATTTTACTCAATATCAAAAGGGGCTGCCGAAACTGGCAGCCCCTTTTTTAACAGAAGCAATTTCGAGATCTACAGCAAAGATCCCTCTGCCCTTTTCTGCCTTTTCTGACCATGCGTTCAATGATTTAGCCCTCACCCAATTCAACTCGTCCCCAAATATGTCGGGCAAAAGGCTGACCTGGTACAGGTTCATATTGGTTTTGTCCTGCTCGATGTCCCGAACTGCGGTAAGCGCTACACAGCTTACGTCGCCAATCCCAAATTAAGTACCTTCGCCCCTCACCTTTCCATCATGAAATCAAAGCACCTCCCTGCGCTCACCCTGCTGATGATATTGAACTACGACCTGAGCTACGCGCAAGAAAACATTGATTACCAACTGCCCCCGGCCGAAATACTCGAACTCGCCGACTACGAGCGACCCCCTTCCGTATTTATGGACAGCCGCAAGGAAATGATGGTGTTCAACTACCTCAACACCTACAAAACCCTCGACGAACTCAATGAGGATGAAGTGCGCCTCGGAGGCCTACGGGTCAACCCCAACACGCGCATTTCGAGCACCACCACTTACGTAAACAACGTTAAGCTCCGCAAGCTCAACGACCTCGAGCCCAGGCAGGTGGAAGGCCTTCCGGCAAATCCGAAAATCGCGAACTACAGCTGGTCGCCCGATGAGCGCATGCTGGCCTTTACCCATACCGCTGAAGAAGGCGTTGAACTTTGGGTGATCGAAATGGCCACGGCAAAGGCACGCCGCATCAGCGCCGAAGGCACTTACCTCAACGCCAGCATGGGCAGTCCATACAGCTGGTACAGCGATGGCAGGCAACTCCTTGTGCGCATTACCCCCGCCGATGCAGAACCCCTCATCGATGCAGCAAAAAGCCTCCCCAAAGGCCCCATCATCAGCGAGGGCAGCGGGCAGGAATCCCAAAACCGCACCTACCAGGACCTGCTCAGCAACCCCACCGACGAGATCAACTTCGAGCGCCTCATCCGCGCCGAGCTGCACACCCTCAGCCTCGACGGCAACGCCAGCCCCTTCATGCCCGCCGACCTGTATGTAGAAACGAGCTTCTCACCCGACGGCAGCTACCTTATGGTAACCACCCTCAGCCGCCCCTTCAGCTACATTGTGCCCTGGTACCGCTTTCCGCAAAAAACGCAGATATTCACAAGCCAAGGTGCCCATGTAGCCACCGTCAACGAGGTGCCGCTCAACGAGGTGATGCCCAAAGGATTTTCGGCGGTGCGCAAAGGCAAGCGCAGCATGGATTGGCGCGATGACGTGCCCGGGCAACTCTATTTTGCGGAAGCGCTCGATGACGGCGACCCCGCCATAGACGTGCCCCACCGCGACGCCATTTACCTATGGGATGCCCCCTGGAACGGAGCACCAAGGCTGCTCACCAAAACTACCTACCGCTATCGCGGAATTACATGGGGCAACGAATCGTATGCCGTGATGATGGACCTGTGGTATGACACCCGGATGATGCGTACCTACCTCATCAATCCCTCCACATCCGGCGCCGAGCCCTTCGTGATGAACGAGCGCAGCTACCAGGACGTGTATGCCGACCCGGGCAATTTCGAAACGGAACGCAATGCCTACGGCCGCAACGTACTCAGCATCAACAAGGGCAGGGCCTACCTCTTCGGGTCGGGCTATACGCCGGAGGGGCAGTTTCCCTTCATCGATGAGTACGACTTGACAGCACACCGGTCCAAGCGCCTGTACCAGAGCAGCTACAAAGACAAAAAAGAAGATCTCCGCTCCTTTATCGACATCGACAAAGGCGAGGTATTGGTGATGCTGCAATCTGCTACAGAATTCCCGAATTACTACGTGCGCAACCTCCGCCGCCGCTCGGCACCCCGTCAGCTCACCTTTTTCGAAAACCCCTTCAAGCCCCTGGAGCGCGTGCACAAAGAGCTGCTCAGCTACCAACGTGCCGATGGGGTAGAACTCACGGGCACCCTCTATTTGCCGGAAGGCTATGACCGCAAAGCCAAAACCGAAAAACTACCCCTCCTAATATGGGCCTATCCACGTGAATACAAGGACAAAGGCGCGGCCGGGCAAAATACACAGAACCCCAACTCCTTTACTTACCCCTATTACGGCAGCTTTGTGTACTGGGTGAGGCGTGGTTATGCCGTGCTCGACAACGCAGCTTTTCCCATTGTGGGCGAGGGCGATGAGGAACCAAACGACAGCTTCATTGAGCAGCTTGTGGCCAATGCCGAGGCGGCCATCAATGCGGTGGATGCGCTGGGCTACATTGACCGCAAGCGCGTAGGGGTGGGCGGCCACAGCTATGGCGCATTTATGACGGCCAACCTGCTCACGCACTCCGACCTGTTCGCTTGTGGCATAGCGCGGAGTGGAGCGTACAACCGCACCCTCACGCCCTTCGGTTTCCAGAGCGAGCAGCGCAACTATTGGGACAATCCGGAGGTGTACCACCGCATGTCGCCCTTTATGAACGCCCACCTCATGAAGACGCCCATGCTGCTCACCCACGGCGAGGCCGACAACAACCCCGGCACCTTCACCTTGCAAACGGAGCGCTACTTCCAAGCCCTCAAAAACCTCGGCGCGCCGGTGCGCATGGTCATCCTCCCCAAGGAGAGCCATGGCTATGTGGCACGGCCAAACATCATGCACCTGCTCTGGGAACAAGACCGCTTTTTGGAAAAGTACCTGAAGCGGTAGAGTGGTTGGTTTTTAGGATTGTGTACTTGGTTCACTTGCTTCGCTGCGTCCAGACGGACGACCTATGGGTTGTGAGATCGCAGCGCTACGCGTAAGCGTATATGATTAAAATGATCAAACAATCAAATCATAAATCATCATGCCATCGTATCATCATATTATCGTATTATCGTATCATCGTATCATCATATCATCATATCATCATATCATCATATCATCGAATCATCGTATCATCGAATCATCGTATAATCTTAGCATCGTATAATCTTAGCACCGATCAATCCTATCACCATATAATCACATACCTTCGTCACCACGCAAAGCCCAACTATGCCCTTCACCGCCCTAGGCCTCCCCGATTATTTTGATGAAGCGCTCGAAGCGCAAAATTATACCAAGCCTTACCCCATTCAGGAAAAGGCCATTCCGCCGATACTTGCAGGCCGTGATGTGCTCGGGATCGCACAAACAGGCTCGGGCAAAACTGCAGGTTATGTGCTGCCTATACTCGCCCGCCTGGAGGGCAAAACCAAAACGCGCAACCGCCACATCAACGCCCTCGTGCTCGTGCCCACCCGCGAGCTCGCCATACAGGTAGGTGAAGTGTTCAAGACTTTTGGCGAAAGCCTCCCCTTCCCCTTCAAGTCGATGGCAGTACACGGCGGTGTGTCGATCAACCCGCAAATGAAGGGCCTCATGCATGTGAACGTGCTCATTGCCACGCCCGGGCGCCTTCTTGAGCTCTACGCCTCCAATGCCCTCAGCTTCGACGACATTGCGACCCTCGTACTCGACGAAGCCGACAAAATGCTCAGCCTCGGCTTCAAGGACGAATTGCAGCGCATTGTTGCTTTGCTGCCGCCTGTTCGGCAAAATTTGCTCTTCTCCGCAACCCTCAGCCCCGACATTGAAGCCCTGAAGGACCTGCTGCTGCGCAAACCTTTGCTCATCGAAACCGCAGCGGCCGAAGGCACGGTCGATATCATTCAGCAATCGGGATACCTCGTGAGCGCTGAGAAGAAAGGGCCATTGCTGCGCTACCTTATCGGCAAACAGGAAATGAAGCAGGTGCTCGTGTTCACCAGCTCAGTGTACCAAGCCGACCTCGTGGCCGACAAGCTGCAAAAGAACGGCATCAAGGCCCGCGCCATCCACAGCAAGAAGAGCCAGGGTGCACGCCGTGAAGCGCTCGAAGATTTTAAGGCCGGTCGCCTGCCCGTGCTCGTTACCACCGACCTGCTCTCACGCGGCATCGACATTGCCTTCCTGCCCTACGTGATCAACTACGAACTGCCGCGCTCCCCAAAGGATTTCATCCACCGCATAGGCCGTACCGGCCGCGCCGAGAATCCCGGCGAGGCCATCACCTTCGTCACCCCCGACGATACCCACCACTTCAAGGTGATCCAAAAAAAGATGAAGAAATATGTGGTGATGACCGATGCGGAGAATCTCGACCTTACCCCTTAACCTCACAGATATGAAATCGATCCTCTTTTTTACCCTCCTCGCCAGCCTCCTCATCACAAGCTGCACTCCTTCAGGTGAAAAGACCAATCAGGACACACAAAGTGAAGTAATTCAAGAAGGCACTTCGGACGCTGCACCTGCCCCAACCGAACTTGGCCTCAACAACGGTGAAAAGTGGCCCGTGAATCCCGAAATGATGGTCCACGTGGCGGTATCCGATTCGCTGTTGCAAAATTTTGAAGCGGGCGCTCAGGACAGCCAAGCCAATTTGGCGACAGCACTGGAAAACAAAAAGAACCACCTCATTGCCTCCTGCACCATGAAGGGCCCGGCCCACGATGCCCTGCATTTGTGGCTCTTGCCATACATGGGCCACATTGAAGATTTGGCAAAAGCCCAAACTGAAGATCAAAAAAATGAGGCCCTGGCCGACTTACGCCAGTCGTTTGATACCTTCCACACCTATTTTGAATGAACCTCAACGACCTCCACCCCGACCCCAAACCCGTTTCAGCCAAACCACTCTCTACCAAAGGCGAGGGCATGGCTATCAGCATCCACATTGCCGCGGGCGAAACGCTGAAAGAACATGTGAGCAAAGTGCCTGCGGTGCTGGTATGCATCGACGGGAAGGCCACTTACCGTGAAACGGATGGTGCAGAGACCCTGCTCGAAGCAGGAACATATGTGAACATAGCCCCGGACATAAAACACGCTGTAGCCGCCGAAACC
>DAIOTP010000172.1:0-6088 GCA_036751905.1 Cryomorphaceae bacterium | reverse complement strand
AAGCCCTCATCGGCCCGAAAAGCCAGGAGTTGAAAAAGGAGCTGGAGGAATTTTTAGTGAGGATGGCCTAAGCAGTTGCCTTAGCGGCTAATGACAAGCTTGTTGGTGACAATGCCGCTTGCTGATGTCGCTCTAACGATATACATACCAGCGGGCAAATCCGCTACGTCAACAACAGTGCCAGGTATATATGTTATGAACGACTTCAGAATGCCGCCGCTTGGTGCCAAAATATCGACATTCCATGAATGTTTTCCAGCGGGATCCATATCCAAAATAAATTCATCGCTGGCGGGATTCGGGAATAGCTTCAAGGGTTCGAGATATTTGACGTTTCCAGCGAAGAGGCTGATATCTTGAAAGATTGCGTAATATAAATCAAGGTCACCTCCTCCGAATTCACTTTGCCATGCATCGATGCTTATAGGAGCGCCGTCATCAGAGGCTATGCCTAGAGAAAACAGCCGATTGCCGGGAAGATGTACAGCATTAAAAAGGCGTGGTTCCGTTCCATTGATCCAATACGTACCCCATTCCTGGATACCGGTCTCCAAATGAAATTTGGCGATAAAGTCGGATCCCTCTGGATGGATATCATTTACTATGGGATTGCCCAAAGTAATTTCATCTCCTCCTTGCTGCCTTCCCGTAACAATGAGTTCATTCCCGGCAACCGAGAGACCAAAATTGGAGCTAAAAGTAAGAACTGCGCCAAAATAAGTCGCCCACATTGCGTTGCCATCCTGATCAAGAACAGCAATAAAACGGTTCAAGTCTTGCAGAATTCCAGAGTTGTTGTTTGATGGAATCTCTTGATGCGCTCCTGTTGAGGCTATGCCCCCAATGCTTCTGGTTTTGCCGGAAACGACTATTTCATCCTCTGATCCTATGGCTAAATTCATAATTTCATCAAATGCTGGCCCACCTAAATACCGTGACCAAAGGAATTCGTTCGTGCTGATATCAAAACATGCTACAAATGCGTCTTGATCTCCGCCTTGATAGGTATCTTCAATACCACCAAAGGAAATGCCTGTAGTGGCATCGGTCAATCCGCTAATATAGAGTTTGGTCCCTTCATTGTTAAATCTGCAATGGCTCAGTGAGGCATTGCCATTTCCCTGAAAGTAGGTGAAAAAAAGTGGCACTCCGCTTGGGCTATATTTTGCTAAAAATCCAGCATTAAAATCAACGTTGATCGCTTCAAGGTGTGCACCAGAGCTTGCCAGACCCGCGCTTGTTGTGGAGCCGCACACATATACATTATTGTCAGCATCTAAGGCGATATCCAAGATTCGATCAAGGCCACTGCCACCTACAAAGGTGCTCCATACGGGGAGATAATTGACATCAAAATATGTGAGTGTTATTGAACGTGGGCCACCTGGATAGTTTGGTAAAGCTGCTCCTGGAGTGGTTGCAAATCCCGAACCGGGTACCTCCCCGGCGATCGCTATATTTCCCATTGTCGATTGTGCACCTACCGCTTGAGTAAACATTAAAGGGCCTCCGTGGTACGATGAATGTATCGGCTGACCATCATGATCCATTAATACAAAGAATAGGGACGAGAAACCATTGAGAGAAGGTTGGTGTGCCCCGACAGTGGTTGGAAAATTACTTGAATTCGTACTACCCACCAGCAAAACATTTCCTTGATTGTTTGAGCGCAATGCATTTACCCCACCTGAAAGTTCTGCCTCATTTCCTCCATAGAACGATCCATGCACAAATTCAATGTCCGTGTTTTGGGCAACGCACCACCCTGCCTGAAGCAGGGTGGTGCATAGCATTCCGAAGTATATGAAGTTTATTCTAATCATCGTATTGTGATATAGGATTTGGTCGGGTTTAAGCCAAAGATAGGAACTGTAGGGAAAAAAATTGTTGAAGCATTATATTTAACATGTTCAATTGCAGCTGCATCTCCATCAGGTAGTGCCCGACCAAAACGTTGAAGCCCTCATCGGCCCGAAAAGCCAGGAGTTGAAAAAGGAGCTGGAGGAATTTTTGGGGAGGATGGCGTAGTACCCAGGTTCAACGCTCGACAATGAGCTTAGCAGTTTTCAAGAATGTACCTGAAGTCGCTTTCACAATGTACATTCCCACGGGCAAAAAATGTATGTCTATTGGCTCGTTAACATTGCTCAGTTGGGCACTGAGCAGCGTGCGGCCACTGATGTCAAAGAGCGAAACGTGCCATTGCTCTGTGCTAGTGGTTTCCAATGCCAAGCGAACTCGCGTGCAGGCTGGATTCGGAAACAATCGCAGGTTTTCCTTGTTTTTTAAATCAATTGTATTCAGGGAGATGTCCTGGAAAATCGCATAGTATAAATCCTGAACATCTCCACCGAACTGACTTTGCAGTGCGTCTAGACTAATGGCAGCATTTTGAGATGCCGCAATACCGAAAGTAAATAATCGGTCGTCAGGCAAATGGATTACATCAACCAACCATGCATCGGTGCCATTCCCAATGTAGGTGCCCCATACTTGGCTACCTGAATCTAAATTAAATTTGGCAATAAAATAGGATCCAGCCTCAAGTATTTCGTCTTCAATAGGATTGCCCAACAAAATGGCTTCTTGCCCTCTAGCAAAGCCATTTACAACTATTTCATTGCCGTTCACCGATAAACCGCTGTTGGCGCCTCCAGGGGGTGTGCCTCCAAAATATGTGGCCCACTCGATATTTCCTTCGTTATCGAAAACAGCAATGAACCGGTTATTGTCGGATATCGGCCCCGTGGATTGGTTTGTGGGTGCTTCTTGGTGGGCTCCAGGGGTGGAAATCCCTGTGGTACTCCAAGTACTTCCGTATATTACTATTTGATCTTGAGGCCCTAGAGCGAGAGCTTCAGGCAGTTCATTCCCTGGCCCTCCAAAATAGCGCGACCAGATAAATTCATTGGCATCTATGTCAAAGCACGCGATGAAAGCATCGCCCTCACCGCCTTGATAGACGTTGGCAACGCCCCCAAACGCTATTCCTGATGTAGCGTTGGTTCGGCCTAGTAAATAAATCTTGCTTCCATCGGAACTGAGTTGAGAGCTTCTAAAAAAAGTACTTCCA
Organism: Cryomorphaceae bacterium; assembly: GCA_036751905.1. Classification (GTDB taxonomy): domain Bacteria; phylum Bacteroidota; class Bacteroidia; order Flavobacteriales_D; family Cryomorphaceae; genus T3Sed10-241. The sequence goes on along the minus strand of DAIOTP010000172.1, from coordinate 3,015 downwards.
TTGCCTTGGAAATAGGTGTAGTAGCTTAAAATTCCCTCAGAAGTAAATTTTGCCAGAAATCCGCTCCACTCATCCTGGTCGTTTATCTCAGCATGAGCTCCTGGTGTGGATAATCCAGGGCTTTTTGTGCTGCCGCTTACAAAAACTTCCTGATTGTCGTTCAATACCACTGAAGAAATAGCATCAATGTCAGCGCCACCCATATAAGTGCTCCATTCAAGATCGAAGCTTTCATTAAATAGAGTTAAAGTTCCTGAACGAATTCCTCCGGGGTAATCTTGTTGATGTGCGTTGGGAGTTACAGGGAAGCCTGGGCCTTGCGCTTGACCAGCAAGGACCACATGGCCAGTGGATGCAATATCCAAAGCCGCTGCATCGCCGGTTGATCCTCCAAAATATGTGGCGTACAAAAGTTCACCTGAAGCACTAAGCTTCGTGATGTAAAAAGATTTAAATCCAGACAGAGAAGACTGGTGCGCATCGCCTGTTAACGGCATATTATTGGATGTAGTGCTAGATGCAAACAAAATATTGCCTTCCGCATCTACAACCAATGAGTTTGGAATTGCAGGTAAATCCAATCCATTTCCCCCCAAAAATGATCCATGCACAAATTCAATGTCCGTGTTTTGGGCAACGCACCACCCTGCCTGAAGCAGGGTGGTGCATAGCATTCCGAAGTATATATAGTTTATTCTAATCATCGTATTGTGATATAGGATTTGGTCGATCCATCCTCAAAGGTAAATTTATGGTACAAATATCCATAGGGCAGGCCATTGTCCGGTTCAACTTTATGTGTGTCCAAATGGTCTTTTGGAATTGTGAATGATTGTCTGTGTATTCTGTTGGCGCCACTATCAAACAATTCATATACCACCCGAAGACGAGCGGATGTCTCAATTGTGATATTGAAATGATTGTCTTGGTGAGGATTTGGAAAGATAGAACCTGAAAAGAAATCTTTGTGTTCAACCGTAAAATCACTTGCTTCCTTTACTTCGAATACCATGTATTTTTGAGGCTCATTTGGCAGTTTGATTGTAAGGCGATGTATGCCCGGTTGAAAGTTATGTGTGGGAATATTTGGACTGCCACTGGCAGTTACAAAAGTGGAAGCGCTACCCTGCGCTACGATAACTGCGCCAGTCCGATCAAACCTTACAAGTTTATAAACTTGGCAATTCACAAGGTCTTCAGCAAAAGCTCCAAGACCTTCTGTGCCGCTATTGTTGCTCGTGTTGTTGAGATCACGTTCGCAATGAATGTGATGACTGTAGAAATCTGTAAATCCGAGGCCCATCCATGGCCCATATGTCCATACATTGTGGCAGGGTCCGTTGTTGGAACCTGGCCCTATTGTCCCGGGTGGGTCATCGGCGTTGTTCGGTAAGCTTCCCGTATAGCCCCCCAGCAGAATAGGGCAGTGAAGATGAGGCATTGTGTCATGGATATCTTCATTTAATAACGTCATCATTTGCTCCAAAGATGTACTCATGTTCCCAGGTCCATCGCAGTAATCAGCGGTACTACCCAATACGTGGGGACTACTTGGATACCAAGGGCCCAATCCTTTTTGTATACCGTAAACATACTCTGAAATTATTAGTGCTCCTGTGTTATCAAAAAACTGAGCTGATCCCGTATTTTCATAAGCCACAATTATGTCTTGAGGGACAGCGCATATATTAGAATATGGCTGAGGCCAGCAACCAACATTGTGATATTGAGGATTTCCATATCCCACCGAAGGACCCCCAATCATGTGTCCAGTGTAGGCCTGAAACTCACTTGAGCTGAAATACCGATAAAAAGGCACTTTATAACCTTCTTCTTCAATGTCGTAGGCCATTTTCAGGGTGTAGTTTTTTGTTCCGTTTGGCATATTTTTTTGATTGATTCTAAATGCCCAGTCTTTGCTATGACACTGCCAATAGCAGACGTCGTATCCCATACCACCAACAGGTCCCATTGCAATATCGGGTAGATCCTTATTGTGATGGTCAACAGCAGTTAAACGGTAGCTGTAGCCAAAGCGGTCGCCATCTGAAGGTTTGAAATATTCGTAGGGTACTAGGATATGATTTTGACGCCATATTTCACCTCGATCTAGAATGAGCTCATTGTAATCATCGTCCAGAAAGTCAGTTTTTGTAAACTCGTATTTGTAAAATTTGACTTTTGAAGTATCGGTAGTCCAAATTAAGTAGCCGAAGCTATCATCGGGAGTGCCAATGACAGTGGTTGTGGTTTGTGCTTGCAGATTTATATTACTCACAAGGATTGCTATCAAAAAGACAGTGGCGGAAATTTGTGTTTTCATTTTTTTGGTTTTTTGTTTGGAGCCTCTGCACGAAGGATTTGGTTAACGACAGAGAGCGAAGGTGAAAAAGAAATAGAATTGAAAACTTTCGCTTCTAAGGTGGTCTGGAGATGGAAAGTGTGCGCTTATCGAAGAAATGAAGACTATAAGTCAGATAAGTCCTTTTGGAAATCGTAATGTACGCGTTTAGTAATCTTGAATGGCCTGCTGTTAGTTTTTCCGCTATTTGGGGTAAGTAATGTTTTAATCTGCCTTTAATCTTTCGAGAGCAGCTTTGCTCTTGTCGATTATCGAAAGGATATTCTGTCGCGGCTATTGCATGGACTAGCAAACCAGCGTGATCACTGAATTGCTCCGTATTTCTATTAGCTTTAATAGAATATGGGAGTTTCACATTCCCTTTATCACAGCGGAGTGAACAGAAATGAAAAAAGTGATTTGCACCCCAAGCCTTAAGCACAGCCTTTGCGACAAGAAGTTTTGCAGATAATAAGAGGTCTCCCTCGATTAAATTATATGCAGTGAGAGAAGAGAGGGGCGAGGGGCGAGGGGCATACTTTGGTTATTGTGGCCGTTAAAGCAGTCAAAATTTTCTTATTACCAAGGAGTTTGATTTTATTTTGGATAAAATGCCTGTGCATGCGCTTTGACGCGGTGATCAACCGCTTTGTACTGCACGCCAAGCACCACGG
>DAIOTP010000171.1:0-6102 GCA_036751905.1 Cryomorphaceae bacterium | reverse complement strand
AGCTCCAACCTGCAAATGGAAAGCGGACGCGACTATCTGGTAGCTCCAGGCAATTATGCCGTTCGCTCGGCTGCTGCTCCGGGTGCAGGCCTCTTCTTTGGAGCTACAGGCTATGAGCTTCGCACCAGTGCTGGCAATGCTGCTTTATTTACAAGCGCCGTAAATGGCGATGTAGGCATAGGCACCGGCAGCCCCAAAGCCCAGCTCCACCTGGAGTATACGGGCAATAATAATCAGCCGGGCAATGTGCTTTTCGAAGGGCTGTTTACCACCCAGCTTGGTAGCCCCGCTCCGGCAGAGGGAGGCGGCACAAGGATGCTTTGGTACGCAGAAAAAGCAGCCTTTAGGGCAGGACAGGTTCAAAACAACAACTGGAATAAGGCCAACATTGGCAACTACTCCGTGGCCATGGGTTTTGATACGCAGGCGAGTGGTGACGCCAGTGTGGCACTTGGCTATGCAAGTAGCGCCACCGGGGGCTTCAGTGTGGCGCTGGGCGATGGCGCTGATGCATCCGGCACCGGCTGCCTTGCACTCGGCACTTTGGCTAAAGCCGGCAGCATATACAGCACTGCCATAGGTTTGGTTAGTGAGGCATCTGGTCCCTATAGCATGGCCGCTGGTACAGGCTTACGTGCACCCTCATGGGGCGAGGCTGTTCTGGGGTCCTACAATGCCGTATACACCCCCTCAGGCATTGTTTCGCCTTCACCCTCGGACCGCATCTTTACCGTGGGCAATGGCAGTAGCAATACCAACAGAAGCAATGCATTGGTGATACTGAAAAATGGCAATACAGGAATGGGAAACAGTGCGCCGCTCAACCTGCTCCATGTGGGTACCGGCACAGGAGCCACGATGCGCATAGGCAGCGGTGAAACACTCACAGACGCGGGCGCCTTTTTGCTCGACATCAACGCTGCCGTGCGCCCAGCGAGCAACAACGGACGCAGCCTTGGCAATTCGGAAAAACGCTGGTCAATCGTATTTGCCACAAATGGCACCATCAATACCTCCGATGCCCGCGAAAAAAGTGACATCACCGAACTCAGATACGGCATGGAGGCCATCCACAAACTGCGGCCTGTAAGCTACCGCTGGAACGACCCAAGCTTGGGCCGTGAAGAAAAAATAGGCCTCATTGCCCAGGAATTGCTTGAAGTAATACCGGAAGTGGTGATGACACACGAACTGGTCTATGAAGATGAAGACGCCGAACCCAAATGGCAGGAAGCCGAACGCCTTGGCGTATATTACAGCGATTTGATTCCCGTGCTTATAAAAGGCCTTCAGGAAGTGGACAGGAAAATTGAACTGTTCGAACCCTTGGAAGTGCAAGCCATAAAGCAGCGCCTTGATGAAAAGGACCAAGAAATAGCCGAACTCAAAGCCATGGTGCGCAGCCTGCTGGAAAACCAGGCGCGTTTCGGTGAGGACCTGCAAAACTGCTGTTTTCAGCACGGTGGCGAAAAAGCCGATGCCCAGCACCCTACCCATGCAGCCGAGCTCGGCCTCAATGTGCCCAACCCCTTTCGCGAAAGCACCTTGATACACTATTACCTTCCGGAAAATGTGCATCAGGCCATGCTGCGTGTGAGCACACTTGAGGGCAAGCCCGTGAAGGACCTAAACCTGGGCAACGCACATGGCCACAACCAGGTGGAGTTTCACACCAATGGCCTGGCCTCGGGCACCTACCTGTACAGCCTGTTTGTGAATTCAGAACTCATGGCCACAAGGAGGATGATGGTTGTGAGGTAAGAACATTCCGGCATTGGGTACCGGAATGCAAAGCCCGACGCCAAAATGACTTTTGAAACGTGTAGGCAAGGGGTGTGAACTGAAGAGGTCACACCCCTTCGCTGCTTATGCAGGTGAGCCATGAATGCAAATGGATAGATGCAGCAACATGATGCAGCGAAAGGCATGTACTCATGGTTCAGAGCTTAGGGCAAAGCCCGTGAAAAGCGGCGCTTGTCAATCTTCAGCCATGAGATTCTTGTTCATTTTATTCATTTTTCTCTTTCCAGTCCTCCAGGTCAGTGCACAAGCATGCAATGTGCTGTTAAGCACTCAGGATGAAATCGATGCCGTTCCTTACAATTTTCCTGGAAGCAACGCTTTCGACACGGCAATCATATCGGAATGCGAAGCAGGCAATATCGTTGATTTGAGTGGCTGGCTGCAAATTACCGCAGTACATAAGGGGGTGTACCCCGCACGGCTACACCAACTTACTTCACATTCGGGATTGTCGGCCCTGTCGCATGCAGCATTGAGCCAAACGATAGAAAATGACCAATTGATCAATATGGATGCTCTCAAAGCATTGCATGCGCTTGATTTGGGTTTAACCATCACCGATTGTCCCAAGGTGCAAAACCTGCATGGGCTTTCAGCATTGGAAAATATCGGGCCAGGCATAAGAATACTTCGCAATGAAAGCTTAGCCTCCCTCGAAGGCTTGGGTCAAGGCCCTTGTTCCCGGTATTTGAATATCGCAACTTCCCCTTCGGAAATATGGACGGCGAAGGACTTTCATGGACGCATTCTTGTGCGGCTTTATGCACAGAATGGCCAGTGTACTTTGGACATGGAAACATCGGCAGCCGGAGTATACCTCATACAAAACAGCCATAGAGAATACACCCGCGTGGTGAAAGAATGAAAAAGCATAACTGTGGACAACAATGACGAAAATCGGGTTTCAACATTTGGCATACGCCATGCGCTTCTTTGGTTGGCTACTTGTCTCAGCGCTTGTGGGATTGCTTGCTACAACGGGCTTGGCACAGGATACAAATGGTTTCGAAAAGCCCAACAAAATCACATTCGAACGAAGTGAATATGGCCTGCTGTTCACCCATATTTACGTAAGTGACCATGCAGTGACCGCCATGATTGATTTCGGCGATCCGCACGTGCTGCAATTGTCATCTACCCTCGTCGATCGGTTGAACATTAAAATTAAAAAATCGGGATATCAAGTGAGTGATATCAACGGACAGGTTTGGAATGTTCATGACGGAGTTGTAAATGAATTGGTTGTTGGCGACTGGAAGGAAGATCAGGTACACTTTACCATGCAGCAGGGTGAAATGGAAGCAGTATCGGCTGAGATTGGCACAGAATTTCATGCCGTGCTGGGTTGGGGCTATTTTAAGCGATACTATACCGTATTGGAATACGCCAATCAGTGTATGCTTTTGCATACATTCAAAGACACCTTGGGCACAGTGAGGTTTGGGGTGCCTTTTGACATAAGTCAAAATCAGTTGCTCGTGGCGGGCTCCATCAATGGCCGTCCCTATAACCTGATGATCGATACAGGCTCGCCTGTCACAGTGGTCGACTCAAGCTTTTGCAATACTTCCGAAAAACAACACATCTCCTTTCAGCTGGACAATGAACTGATTGAAATGGAAGCCTACCCACATGATTTGGCCGTTTTGGAAGATTTGGGCGTTGGAGGCATACTGGGTGGAGACTTTTTGGCACAGTGGAAAATCACTTTTGATCCTTTTGAAGGGATGCTGAATTTTTACAAATAGGCAGGATACTTCGCTGGGCGGGTCAATACCTTATTGCAATCAATGTGAATCACGATACCGTTGGCGATTGACCCATCGGGGGCCAACAGAGTATTTAAAGACAAAAAGATCAATGCGTAGCACAGGAGCTTTCAAATATCACAAACAGATGAAATCATCGGGCATACGGGGGTTATCAAAAATAGGATTATTGACGGCACTTGTGAACATCGGTTTGGGTTTGTCTGCCCAGGAAAACTGCTTCAACGGCATTGATGATACCGGCAATGGTCTCATCGACCTCAACGATACAGAAGCATGTGCTTGTGAATTCCAGCCGGGGGCTGGTGTGCCAAGTCTCATTCCAAACCCCTCTTTCGAAGAATTTTCGTGTTGTCCTGATGCTCAAGGACAATTGTTCTGTGCAGAGGGTTGGGAGCAGGCCACCATTGCTACTACAGATTATTTAAACACTTGTGGCTTCCCGTCGGCTTGTATGCCACTGCCGCTGCCTGATGGGAATGGAATAGCCGGCGCACTCTACGGATACTTTTGGAACGGATTCGGAATAGCCACAGATCCTTTCTGGGACGCTTGGTTTGAATACGTTGGGGCTTGCTTACTTTCTGAATTGGAGGCCGGAGTGAATTACACCCTGCAGTTTTACATCTCTGCCATCTCAACCAATGACCTTTTAGAATGCGCGCCAGCTGATTACGATAATGTTAATGTAACCCTTTATGGCCTTGAAACATGCCCTGAATTTCCGGTGCCTACATTGGGCTGTCCTGAACCATTTGGATGGATCGAACTTGGTTTTGTAGCGTATGAACCTATAGGTGAATGGACCATGGTAAGCATAAACTTTAGCCCCCCAACCAACATCAATGCCATTTTGTTGGGTCCACCTTGTGACTTGGATGTGGAAGAATTTAATTGGGGCATGGATAACAGCAACCCAGGTCTCTACTGTATGTACGACAACCTGGTACTGAATGAGTCTTCACAATTCGAGTTCCCAAATGCCATCATTCAGCAAGGAGGCAACTGCCAGAGCGACCTCGTGCTGTCCATCGCCGTTGATGACAACTTCAGCTTGCAGTGGTACTATGAAGGAGTGGCCTTGGTCGGGGAGACAAACCCCGCATTGAATCTCGGCGCCACGGGGTATCCAATAGGAATGTATCAAGTTCGGATTACGAATGAGCTCACAGGAAACTGCGCCATCATTGAAACTATTGTGGACACGGAAACAAACAGCCCACTGGAGTTTCAAGCAGATGTTCAGAGTGGTTGTGCGCCCCTGGAGGTGAATTTCACCAACCTCACAGACACGTCATTTGCACAAGCATTTCTATGGAATTTCCAAACGGGAAACTCGACTGCACTGAGCCCCACGCATACCTTCGATCAACCGGGGCTCTTTGACATCACGCTTACTGCCGTCACGCCTGCCAACTGTACCACGAATGTAAGCTTCGAGGCATTTATTGAAGTACTTCCCAGCCAAGTGCCACAAGTGAATATTAGCACCCTCAATGGCTGTGCTCCCTACCAGGTGCTATTCACGGGCGATTTTCCAGGTACGGCACAATGCATCTGGGATTTTGGTGATCTGGGCTTGTTCAACACATGTGCTCCTGAGCTTACCTTTGAGCAAAGTGGGTTGTATTCGGGAACGCTTACCCTTGCAGGCAATGCTGGCTGTTCCTTGCCGGCAAATTTTAGTTTCATGGTAGCGTCTAACAACCCGCCCTTTTTTGAAATCACAGGTCCGCCTTTTATTTGTGCCGATGGCAAAGACAGTTTGCTGGCTATTTTTGAAAATGGTGTGGTGGAGTGGTTTGATGGAAGTGCTGAAGCACAAGTACCAATAACTGGTCCTGGAACGTATGCTTGTACCTTCACCCGCAACGATGGATGTTCTGTAACCAATGTCCTCACCATCCCGGAAAGGCTCCCACCCTCCATCCAAACAAGCGACAGGGTAGGATGTGAAGGGGAAACCCTTCAACTGCTTGCCGAAGCAAATGGCAGCCGGGTACGGTGGTTGGAACAACCCAATATGGCGGTACTTACCGTAAATGAGTCAGGTGTTTATACTGTGGTAGCTGAAAATGAATGCGGAATCTCCCAAAGAGAAGTGCAGGTTACGCTCAATGACTGTGAATGCCACGTGTACATCCCCAATTCCTTCAGCCCAAATGGTGATGGCATCAACGATTTGTTCAGGCCATCGATCAGCTGCGAATTGCGCTATTATGAACTGCTGATTTTTGACCGCTGGGGCAGGGAAATATTTCGATCCAAAGACCCAATCCAAAGCTGGAATGGAACGGGCATCAAGAATGACAAATACCTTGCAGCATCCCAAATGTTCAATTACATCCTCAGGTATGACAATGCACTCAGACCTGTATCAAACACAAAAGAATTAAGGGGATCCATTCTTTTGGTCCGGTGAGGGAACTTTTCGAAGGCAGGACCTGTTCGCCAGAAGAAGGTAATCTACAGTGAAAGTTTCTTGAAGCCTGGGTTAGGCATGTTGATTAAGGAAATGAATATAATGAAC
>DAIOTP010000170.1:4611-6107 GCA_036751905.1 Cryomorphaceae bacterium | reverse complement strand
GACCGAATACCTCAGCTGCCAACAAGCCCACCTGCTCAAGCACATATTCCTCGTCCACGGGCGCTACGAAGTACAAGTAGATTACCGCGAGCACCTCGAAAGCAAAGGATTTCACCACATCGAGATTCCGGAGGCGAACAGCGTGTGGGAGGTGTGAGGACAATCGAAAAAGGACTGACTTCAAGGCATTGACTTATATCGAATCGCCTAGATCGTGCTCCGCTGCATTTGGCTTCGCTGAGATCGCTCCTTCGTCGCTATTTGCAATGCTGCGGCTCCGAAAGCGAACAGTGTGTGGGATGTGTGAGGATAGCTGTAAATCTGTGACTTAATAATCATGCTTAACCTAGATACTTCCCTCACATTTTCATTGATTACAGATGCGCTTTGAGCATCCTTGCCATGCACCTGCCCACTACCCAGTGTAACCCATCACCCCTGAAATGGCATTGATGGTTAGCAAAAGGGATAGCAGAAGCTCTTCCTCCCGGTTGCCATTCCCGTATTGCTTTTGCTCCCTCCAGGTGCGCAGCAGCTCGAGTTGCTTGCGGTGCAAGGGAGCCAGAAGTTCCCTGCGTCTCTCATCCATTGTGAAGAGGGGGTCTTGTGCCCCCAGACCCAAGACTTCTGCAAGATGCTCCAGGGTTTTTCTTCGCTCCTCTTTGAATTTACCCAGGAATACATCACGCACTTCGGGCTTCTCCACAAGGCCTGCATAATCCTCCATGATCTGCTCATCACTAAAAGATATACCCGTAGCTACGATGCGCATCAGGTAGGAAACAAATGGATCATTGCCAGCGACCTCCTTTATAGCCTGATAATCGTCAGGGCGTTCCATCTTCAGGAGTTCCAGGGTAGATCCCATGCCATACCATGAGGTCATATTGTACCTGCATTGGCTCCAGGAGAATACCCAGGGTATGGCACGGAGGTCGCTCAAGGTTTTGGCTCCCGTGCGGCGGGCAGGCCGTGAACCAATGCTTCCGGACTCTATGGCATCGATAGGCGTGGCCTGCCGATAGAACTCCATAAAGTGAGGAGTTTGGATCAAATCGAGGTACACCTTACGGCTCTCGGTGGCCATCCATTCCAGAATCCCGCTCATGGGATGTTGGGGATTTTTATTGCGGGTGGAGGTAAGCGTTTTGCCCAAAGTGCCCGCCATCAAGAGTTCCAGGTTGTACACGGCTTGCACACGGTTGGCATACTTCTGCTCAATGGATTCGCCCTGTTCGGTGAGGCGTATATCGCCTTTGAGGGTATTGGGCGGTAAGGCAGCGATAAAATCCTTGGTAGGACCTCCGCCACGGCTGATGGAGCCCCCCTTTCCGTGAAAGAACCGGATGGTCACGCCATGCTTTTGTCCTACAGCTGCGAGTTGCTGCTGCCCGCGGTGCAGCGCCCATTGGCTTGCTACAATGCCCCCGTCTTTGTTGCTGTCGCTGTAGCCCACCATCACCTGCTGCACGGGGTATGCATCGCCGCGTAGCCTT
>DAIOTP010000170.1:0-4601 GCA_036751905.1 Cryomorphaceae bacterium | reverse complement strand
ATTGCGGGTAATGGGATGTGCCAGGAAGGCTTCGAGGATGTCAGGCGCCATTACCAGGTCATCGATGGTTTCAAAAAGCGGTACTACGGGCAGGCGGCATACCACACCCTCTTCTTCTTTGACGAGTAGCCCGGCTTCCCTGCCCAGTACATAAACCGCAAGCAGATCTGACACATCACGCGTCATACTCACAATGAGCGACCCTATGCCCCGGCTGCCGTACAATTGGATGTGCTTTTCGAGCACCGCATACACCTCCGTAACAGCTTTTGCTTCATCATTGAGCACTTGTTTGCGTCCCGAAAATGGGCGTAGGGTTTTCAATTCGGCATTCATGAAGGCTTCCCTTTCGCGAAAATTCCAATTCAAAAATTCCTTGCCATCCAGATCGGCTGCATCCATGAGCTGGGCCAGGGCCTTCTCATGGAAAACCGAGTTTTGACGTACATCAACTTCAGCCAGATGGAAGCCGAACGTTTCCACCAGGCGGATCAGGTCGTGGAGCTCTTCGTTGGCAATGGATCTGGCACCGTAAGCCATCAGCGCTTTTTGCAGAAGCTTAAGGTCGTCCAGCAACTCCTCCCGCAAGCGATAGTCCGTGGAGTTCTCGCGCAGGTTGGTGGAATGGCCCCGCTCGGTGTTTAAGGGCAACTTCGCGAGGATGAGCCCCAGGTATTGCCGGAAGGCTTCACCCCTGTTGCGCTTGTAGGCTTCCTCACCCAGTTCCTCTTTCAACTGGTTGACCCGCTGCCGCAAAAATTCCGGTGCTTTGGCCATACTCAGATTGAAGCTCAGGCTCTTGATAAGGTACAGCAGCCGGCGACGGATTACCACAAAGGCATACAGCCTGAACAGCATAAGCGTTTCTTCGGTGATTTCGGCGGTCACAAATGGATGGCCGTCGCGGTCACCTCCCACCCAATTTCCAAAACGGTACCGGGGAAAGGCCCGCTCGCGCATCAATTTATCCACGCTGAGGCCATTGGCTTCAAACGCGTACTTAAGCCTGCGGTCCAATGCGGAGACCACCCCTGGAAATACCTCGCTGAAATAATGCAGCACATTGCGCCGCTCAGACGGGACATCAGGTTTTTCAATAAAAATTTCACCTGTGTGCCACAGCTTGTAAAGGTCACGCTTAAGCTGCGAGGTAGTAGTTTTGCGTGCAGTGACGGAAAGGTTGCTGTCAATGAGATTCTTGAATCCTAAAAATACTTCCCGGTGGTGTTCCAGTACGGTGGCGCGCTTGGCCTCCGTAGGATGCGCCGTGAGCACTGGCTCTATGCGCAAGGCTGGCAAGGTCTTGATGATTTCATCCTCAGAAAAACCGGCTTCCAACAGCATTTGAAGGTTCCATGCGAAGAGCCCATCTACTTTTCGCATGTCGGGATCCTCGGTCTCCGCCCTTGCCTCCACTGCAGCCTTTACTTCTACCATATTGAGCAAATGGGCCACAATGCTAAAGAGCTGAATATGCTTATTGTTGAATAATTCACCCCGGTATTCATGTACTTCGCCCACGAAGGGGATTTGGATCGCAATGTCCTGCTCTCCATTTTCTTCAAGGGATTTGCGGAAGGTTCGGAGCAAATCAATGAAAGCTTCTTCTCGGTTCATAGTGTGCTAAAATTAAAGATGTACGGCACTTCCTCGGATAGGCTATCCACATCAATGCCGCTGAATATTTTTGAAAGTGCATGCTGGGCAATTTGTCTGGCAAATACCACCGTAGCTGTGAGACCGCATACTGCCAATGCGCCTCTGCCTTCCGGAAAACGAGCCCTCCACACCCGGCATAAAAAGCCTGCAGCTGAAGTATTCCGGAAACCAACACCAGTCAAGCTGGCCGCGGGGAATGCAGAAATATCCTTGTGGTAGCTTCCCAAAAGTCTTGGGTGCTCCCTAAAAATTCCTTCCGTACCGAACGCTTCGGGAAAACATTTCCGTAAGGCGTCACCCATCATGGCTTGCAGCATACGCTGATGACTTTGAGTAGTGAGACGCAAATATACCCACCCAACAAAACGAAATTCCGATTGTGGCAGGGACAAGAAAGATTAGTAACAACTTTTTAAAATGCCCCCTCACACAATACCATCATTTAAAATACTTTAATTATAAAACATAGTCCTCATTTTGCTGAAAAAGCAAAGAATATTAACACTTGCAAGGCTTTTTCCTTAGCGTACAATATATTGTCAGGGCGCCATGAGCATCGGTTTCTTCACTGGAACCCTCCGTTTCTCCACTCCACAGCATTTACCTTCGGTGAGATCGCTCCTTCGTCGCTATTTGCCATGCTGGGATCCGCGACATTTCCTTCACAAAAAAACACCCGCCGATCAAAGCACCACCCGCACCTGAAACCGTGACTCCCGCCAGCGCCCAAGCCCGCCGGCCACCATCAGGCTGCTCCCTTCAAGCGCTGACCAGCCCGAAGCCTCCAAATTTTTGCCGAATCCAGAACCACCTCCAGCCTCATCTGGCAATTGCAGCACGTGCAGTGACCTTCGGCAATAAACCGCGCTGCCAGCCAACTCCCAAAATTGTGCTCCTCCCTGATCGTCCAAATACCGATATCCTGAAAGCAAGCGCCAATGCACCACCTTTAAAGGGGGCTTGAACCTCCCCCAGGCCCGGGACATAAACCTCAAAAAATCATTTGTGCCTCCACTCCGCAAGGCAAGCGCATCAAATGCATGCACCACATCCCAACAGTACCTGCCCACATAAGCCACCCATGGATGCCCCTTGCCTACGGCAGCGACATGTACAGCGAGGCCCTGTGCCAGGGGATGCCAAACGCCCTGATCAAGCAATGCGTAATTTCTGACATCCAGCCGAATGTCGTCAACACCACATCTCAAATCAAGGCGCTGCAAGCCATAGCTAAACTTATCATGCACCTTCTTTAAATGCCTCAGTGGGAAATCGGGGCTAAGAAGCACGGATCTGGCGCTCTCCACATTCAAGCCCCGCCATCGACAAAAGGAAGACAGGTAAACATCACCCCGCACACCTGCGCCAAATTCCCCGCGGTACTGCACAAGCAGGTTGCGCGCTTGCCGCTCACCCACACCACAAATGCGGGCTACCTCCGGACTCCTGATTTGCTGCTTTGGATTCCACATTGTCAATGGATTATTCCAATGAACGCAATTTCAATGCCATTGGTGTGTCAAGCCATGCGAATTCAGCCTTCTGGCACCTGTGCAGGAACTAAGGATTATCTAAGGTCCAACCAAACTCCTGCTAAGGGCCAGCTAAGCACCAACAAGGTAGCAGCTCTATATGCTACTAAGGGGCTCTAAGGTACCTAAGCCGTACCTGATCCAATCAAATGTATATTTTGCGGCAATGCCTTGTAAGCTTGCAGATGCAGGACCAAGCAATAGATTTTCGAACAACACAACCTCTCCCAAAACACGCCATGCTCCCCGCTGCACAGCATTTACCTTAGCTGAAATCGCTCCGTCGTCGCTATTTGGAATGCTGCGGCTGCACACCCAGGCCCGACGCCAAATGTCCAATCTGCTTCACACCATCGAAGCCACCAAAAGCGATTACGCTACACGACTGTTGGGTTGACACTTAACTCCACCCTCTTCACGAAATACATCTCTATTTCCCCTTTTCCCTTGGCGGCTACCTTGCCCCGCGCTTCAAAGCTGAACTGCGGATTGTTTTTCAAAAGCTCATAGGTGCTTTGTGAGATATTCACCCTCCCCACATCACCACTGCTCTCCATGCGGCTGGCAGTGTTAACGGTATCGCCCCATATATCATATTGGAATTTTTTAATCCCTACAATTCCTGCCACAACCGGACCGGTATGAATACCGATGCGCACTTCGAAGAATGGTTTCTGCTCTGCAATCTTTACTGCCTTACCATTTTCAATGACCTCCGCCATATCCAAAGCCGCATTCACCACATCTTCTGGATGGGTGGAATTGGGGCTGGGAAGCCCACCTGCTGCCATGTAAGCATCGCCGATGGTTTTAATCTTCTCAATGCCATACTTTTCCATAATTCGATCAAAGGCGGAAAAACTGCGGTGCAGGTCTTCTACAAGTTCTTTTGGACTCAGACTTTCGCTCATCGAAGTAAAGCCCTTAAAGTCGGTGAAAAGCACCGTAACTTGTTCGATCAGCCGTGCATCAGCACTGCCTTTTTCTTTCAATTCCTGGGCGGTTTCCTCTGGCAGGATATTGAGCAGCAGTTCTTCACTGCGTCTTTTTTCTTTGCTTATTCTATTGCGCTGATTGAATACCACCACTCCAAAAAGCAGTGCCGCCGAAAAACCTCCCACAAACCCGTTCCGAACCAATTTCTGCCGTCTGAGCTCTTGGCCTGCAATGGCATCCTTTTGGTCCTGCTCTGCTTTGGCAGCTGCTTCTTTCTTGTCGAAATCGTACTGCATTTCAAGACGGGTGATCTTTTTTGCATTCTCGTCATTGAAGAGGCTGTCCTTGTGCGCTACCAGTTGTTCATGGTATGTAAGCGCCATCGCACTGTTGCCAAGTTCCTTGTGCGCAGTATACAAACATTCACATGCTATGCGCTGCACATCAACAGCAGCGATTTCCTCCGCAAGCTTA
>DAIOTP010000169.1:0-6125 GCA_036751905.1 Cryomorphaceae bacterium | reverse complement strand
CAGGTCTTCACGCTGCTCTACCACGGGGTTGATCACGATATTGTTTACCCCCACGAGCTTCATTTGGGCGTTGATTTCCTGCTGGGTACCATTGCCAATGGCCAGCATGGCAATTACCGCCGCCACGCCAAATATGATGCCCAAAGCCGTGAGCAAACTGCGGGTGCGGTTGCTGAGCAGGGCTTCAAATGCGATGTTGAAATTCGAGAGCGTGCGGGCGTTCATGCTCAATGAGGCTTAAACTGTTGGAGCAAGGATTCCACATCCACGCCTTCCGGCAATTGGATCGTTGTTGGGGCATCTTCGTCTTCTTCCTCCTCTTCAGGCTGCTGCTCCAATTGGCGGCGGTTGCGCTTGCCATCCATTTCGGCGAGGAGGTTTACCTCTCTCTTCTCAAGGCCAGCAGGCTTGCTGAGGTAGAGCACATCGCCCGTTTCGAGGCCGGCGAGCACCACCACCTCATTGCGGTTGCTGGTGCCGAGCATCACTTCCTGCTTTTCAGTTTGCAGGCCGCGCTTGCGGTACACGTAAGTAATGCTGTCGTCGGCGTTGAAAAGGCATTCGAGCGGAATGTAGCGGGCGTCGTCCAGTTTTTCGGTCACGATGCGGTTGCTGGTGGTCATGGCCGGCCTCAGGAGTTCATCGCGTTCCTTCACTTGTATGGTCACACGAAACACCTTGGCGTCGCTGTTGGGGCGCTGCTCCCCGACATTGGCCACGCTCAGCACCTTACCGGAAAATTCCTTTTCGGGAAATGCGTCGAGCCCGATGCGTACCTGCTGCCCGGGCTGCACCCTGCGTATGTCCACTTCATTTACGTAAGTTACAGAGAGCATGGTGCTCAGGTCGGGCAGGGTAGCCACAACCGGATCCCATGCGCTGATTTGAGAGCCTTTTTTCACCGCGCGGCCGTTCCAGTCTTTTTTATAAATCAACATGCCATCTTCCGGGGCCATGATGCGGAAGCTCTTCATCAAGTCCTGCATCCCCTCAAGACCACGTTCAGCCTTTTGGCGGTTGAGGGCCACCTCCTGCATTTTGGCTACGTTTTGCTCCTTTTTGATCTTGTAATTCTCGCGGGCCTGCTGCAGGGCGCGCTCGGCCTTTTCCTTGTCGATTTCGGCCTGGCGCACGGTGGCCGGGGGCTCGTACTGGCTTTGGTCGAGTACCAGTTGCTTCTCATCCACTGTGTAGGCCAGGTTGAGCAGCTCATCACGCGATTGCCGCATTTCAAGGGTGGTGTCGAGCTTGGTTTGGATAAACTGCGACTCGATTTTTTCCAGCTCCAGCTGGGCATCCTTGATGTTGTTGGTAAGTTCGGTGGGGTCGAGGCTGGCCACATATTCGCCTTTTTTCACCAGGGTGCCCTCGTCGATGATGTCCTGGATGGTCATGTTCCAAATGCGGAAATTGCGCGTACCCTGGGGCCCGAGAATTTCCACACTGTTTTTGGCTTCGAGCTCCCCGGTGGTGGTAATGTCCACAACGAAAGCCCCTTGGCGCACTTCCACGGTGATACCCGAAGCATCATCGGCAGTGCTGCGCGTGGCGAGGTAAAGGAGTACAATCCCCGCTGTGGCCGCGAGGAGTATGATGAGGTATTTGCGTTTCATCAGCGGTGGTGTGAAAGGCCAAAGTTGGCAAATCTTTTTGGGTGGTTTGGACTATCAAAACGTATTGAACAGCCGATTATTTGTACATACCGAAAACAGCATTCAAAACGACGTGGAGTGAAAGCCATATTTTTGCAATCCCACCATTCAGCTTAACTTCGCTGCCATGACCTACACCGTAACGGGCATCCTCCTGTTTCTGCTCTTTGTCGGCTTGTTCAGCTTGCTGGTAATGAAGTGGCGATTTTTCCGTGTAAACGGGATCAACAGCAAGCTCATCCTCGCTGTATTTTATCTCAAATTGCTGGCGGGTTTCGGCTTGGCACTGCTTTACAGCCAACATTATGAAGACCGCGGCACTGGCGATACCTTCCGATTTTACGATGATGCCCTTGTGATGCACCGCTGCCTCGAAGAGCAGGGCCTGGCGCCTTACCTCAAGCTGCTCAGCGGCATCGGCTTCCGCGAAGACGAGCGCGCCATGCCCTATTACATGGAAATGACCCACATGGAGCAACCCTACTCTACGGGTTATGTCAACGACAATGCCACCATGATACGGCTCAATGCGCTGGTGCTCCACTTTTCGCGCGGAGAGTACATGGTGCACCTTGCCTTTTGGTGCTTTATGGCCATGATGGGGCTCACGGCCCTGCTGAAAGTGCTCGTGGGCTACTTCCCCCGCAAGCGTGTGGCCATGTTTTTCTCCGTGTACCTGCTGCCCACTGTGCTTTTTTGGGGCTCAGGGGTGCTCAAGGAAGCCATCACACTGCTGGGCATGGGGCTGTTTTTGTTGGGGCTGTTCAGGTATATTTTTGATGAATGGAAGGGCAAGCACCTCGTGTACATGCTGCTGGGTTTGCTCTTTATGCTTTTGGCCAAGGGCTACGTGCTCTACCTAATGTCCCCGGGGGTATTGGGTTTGCTGCTCGCAAAAGCCTTTGACGGGCGGCGTTTCTGGCTGTGGTTCAGTCTTCCGCATGTGCTGGGAGCACTCGTGATACTACTCAGCCCGGCCCTGGGCGATCCGCTCAACCTCATAGGCCACATCACCTGGAAGCAGCAGGCCTTCTACAACGAAGCCATGCTCAGCGGAGCCGGCAGCGTAATTGATATTCCCAGGATATACTCGGCAGGCGACATTTTCCTCAATGCGCCCCAAGCGATGGTCAATACCTACCTGCGCCCCTGGATTTGGGAAGGGAGCAACCTGCTGTACCTCCCGGCCGCATTGGAAAATTTGCTTTTGCTGGCCTGCCTCTTTGTGATGCTTTGGAACTTCCGCAGGCCCTATGGACTTGGCGTGCCGCTCATTGCTTTTGCCTTGAGCTTCGTGCTGATGACGGGCGTATTCATAGGCGGCATCGTACCGGTGATGGGGGCCGTGGTGCGCTACAAAATGCCCGCGCTGATCTTCCTTTTTGCACTCAGCTTTATCCTCACCGACCACATCCTGCTGCAGCGCAGGTTCCCCTTCATCCGACGAATTGTCAAAAAATTATGGCGAAGACCTTATTGATTACCGGAGCCACGGCAGGCTTCGGGGAGGCCATGGCGCGGCTTTTTGCCGAAAAGGGCCACCGACTCATCCTCACCGGCAGGCGTGCAGAGCGCCTGGAAGCCTTGCATGCGGAGCTTTCCGCAAAAACCGCTGTGCTCACCCTCTGCTTCGATGTGCGCGACCGGGCGGCGGTGGAGCAGGCCATAGATTCCCTTTCCACACGGACTCCTTCGTCGTCGGAAAATTGGCAGGCCATCGATGTGCTCATCAACAATGCCGGCCTCGCACTGGGCAAATCTACCCTGCCCAACGGCGACCCCGATGATTGGGATACCATGCTCGACACCAATGTGAAAGGCTTGCTGTATGTAACCCGAGCGGCGCTGCCATATTTGCGGAAAACGCAGCACCCACACATCGTGAATATAGGCTCCATAGCCGGTACCGAGGTGTATCCCGGCGGCAATGCCTACTGCGCTTCCAAGCACGCCGTGAACGCATTGAGCAAGGCGCTGAGGCAGGAACTTTTGCCGGAAGGCATACGCGTAAGCCAAATAAGGCCAGGGCTTGCCGAGACTGAATTTTCACTGGTGCGCTACAAAGGCGATGCCGCCAAAGCCACACAGGTATATCAGGGCTTTGATGCCCTCAGCGCCAAGGATGTAGCCCATGCAGTGGACTACGTAATCCACACCCCCGCCCACGTATGCATCAACGACCTCGAAATTACGCCCACCGCCCAGGCCAATGCATATTTGCTGGAAAAGCAGCCTTGAATGTACGCAACCCTAGGACCGGCCTTGGTGTTATTCCTACGACGACAATTACAACACGATGAAAGCAAGACCCTGGCTCATAACCCTTATCCTATTCACACTCATCTTGGTAGTAGGCATGATCATCGCCTACCCCCTGCTGAAACCCGAGCAAAAGCTCAAAGTATTTCAACCCAGTGATGTAAATCCCCGCCTGGTGGATGCCAGCGTACAGGGCGTACGGGCCGACCACACCATCGCTGATTTTGAGCTGGTGAATCAACTCGGCGACACCATCACCCAGGAGCTTTTCGCCGGAAAGGTGTACGTAGCCGACTTTTTCTTCGCGACCTGCCCCACCATATGCCCCATCATGAGCAGCCACATTGCTGAACTTCAGGAATATTTCAAGGACCGGACTGAGGTGATGTTTCTCTCGCATTCCGTGACACCGCAGATTGATTCGGTGCCGCTGCTCTTTGAATATGGCAAAAGTTATGGCGCCAATCCCGAGGTGTGGCAGCTTACCACCGGCGATAAAAAGCACATCTACGAGCTGGCCCGCAAGAGCTATTTTGCTGTGCTCGATGAAGGTGATGGGGGCGTTCAGGACTTTATTCACACAGAAAATTTTATCCTCGTGGATACCAAGCGCCGCATCCGCGGATTCTATGATGGTACGAGCGAGCGTGATATGCAAAGACTGAAGCGGGAGATTGAGGTGTTGTTGAGGGAGAAGAGTTAGAAAGTTGGAAAGTTGGAAAGTGGGAAAGTTAGAAAGTGGGAAAGTGGGAAAGTTGGAAGGTTGGAAGGTTGGAAGGTTGGAAAGTTAGAAAGTTAGAAAGTTGGAAAGTTGGAAAGTTAGAAAGTGGGAAAGTTGCGGAGACCAGAGATAGACGAGACCGAGACCATCCAAAATCCATTTGCTCCACTTTGCCCCTCAGGCTGGTGGCGGAGAAGTGCAGCATGGAGCTGCCATCGGGGGCGGGGCCGACGTTGTGCAACTGCGTGCCCCAGCGGTTATACACCCCAGCTAAGCCGCAACCCCGCTTACCCCATGCTTTTTCGCATTGAAGAATCATCTACACAGCGCCGGGATTCCCTGCCCGACATTTTCAAACCTTGTGGGCCGGCGAAGAACGCAGGCGTTCTATTAACCCGGGCTTGCACCGACCCCGGCCTGCCCGTATGGGGCCAATGTTATTTCGCCCATACAGGGCTGAGGTTGCGTAATGGCGGGAGGTTGAGGCGTGCGCCATAGTGAAACAAACAGCGTTATTGTCTGGCCCTTAGTTCCACCCATTCTGCCACAATTGATCAGTAAGATTTTGGACAGTGTTATTCAGGCGCGCTCAGCTTGTAGCTTGAAGCTTGCGGCTTGCAGCTTTTTTCCAGCGGCTTGCAGCTTTTTTACCAGCGACTAGCCCCTAGCGACCAGTCTGCCCGTAAGCAAAGCGGGGGCGACCTAAGCCAAACCTCCCGCCCAGCCGCAACCCGCTTGTAGCTTGCAGCTTGTGGCTTGAAGCTTTTACCCCAAGGCCTACCGCCCGCGACTCCCCCTAACCTCCACCCCAAAATCCATCTGCTCCACTTTACCCCTGAGGCCGGTGGCGCTGAAGTGCAGCATGTAGCTGCCATCGGGGGCGGGGCCGCCGGGGGCCATGCCATCCCAAATTATCAGTTCAGAGCCGTGCTCGAGGGCGGCGGTGCTGCCGCTGTGCAGCATATTGCCCCAGCGGTTATACACCGCCCAGTCGGCTTTGGCTACGCCGGTGAGTGTGGCCACGAGCCGGTCGTTGCGGCCATCGCCATTGGGCGTGAAGATGTTGGGCATGATGACCTGTATGCCTGGCTCTACGCGTATCATCACGCTGGCGGTATCAGCGCAGGCTGCATTGCCCCGGGTGGTGATGAGGCTTACCTCAAAGTATCCGCTGTCCGGAAACACATACGCCGCATTGCGGGCGGTGCTGAAGGGATCGCCGTCTATAAGCCAGAGATAATCATCCGCTCCGGAGCTTTGGTTGGCGAAAAACACGGAAAGGGGGCTGATGCCCTCGGTGGGCGTGGCGGTGAAAGCTGCGGTGTGGGGCGGGTTGAGGGGCACGGTGAGGGTGGTATCCCATGTGCAGCCCAAGGCATCGGTGATGTTCACCGCATAGCTGCCCGGCGCCAGCTGGTTGAAGATAAATACCTCTGAGCTTTGCTCTCCCACCGTGTAGAGGTGCGGGGCCTTACCGGGGGCATCTTCAAGGC
>DAIOTP010000168.1:0-6158 GCA_036751905.1 Cryomorphaceae bacterium | reverse complement strand
AAATGCCCGGCGGAGCAGTATGTGCATTGTAGTCGCTCTGTAGCTGAGGGCATGCCCGCCTTTGGCAGGTCGACATTGTCCGCGCATGCTATGCTTCAGCCCGTTTTACATGCCTGGCCTGCTCAGGCGCTTCAACACCCGCTGGAGCGCTTCCGGCTGCTGGGTTCCAATGAGCAAGCGCTTTTGGTTGTTAAAAGTAAGTTGCAAGCCTTTGTCGCCCGCAATGATAAATGCATTGCCTGCTTTGCGCCCACCGTAGCGGTAACCCCAACCTCCAAATTCACGCATGGCACTGTAAGTGCGTATTTCAGCGCTTGCTATACTGCTCCAGGGATATGCTTTGTATTGAATATGGAATGGGAAAAGGCGTACGCGTAAACCTTCCGTGCTTATGAGCACTTCAAGTCTGATATTGAAAAAAGCAGCCGAAAAAAGCGCCACGAGGACGGTCGTCACCACAAGTGCAGTATCGCTTAAGGGATTGTTGCCAAATACATTGCCGAGCATCACCTGCCATACTACACCAAAGAGGAACGGACCGTTGACTGCCAACATGATTAATCGTATCCACCATTGTTTGAAATATTGAACTTCCTTGAAAAGCATGACGTAACTTAGTGTATTTCTGATAGATTTGCACTCATCCTTGATAGGGGACACTGTTGAGGATGCACTCAGCCGCTTTGATCAGTTCGAGCTCACGGCTATCCTCCCTGATAATGATCCAAGGTGCGGTGTCGGTATGGGTGCGCTCCAGCATGGCATTTTTTTTCTCCAGGTATTGGTCCCACAGTTCGCCTGCCTGTTCATCCCACGGGGTCATGCGCCATTTGCGGAGCGGGTCATTCTTCATTTCTTTTACCCGTTTTATGTGCTCATCCCGTTCAATCTGGAAGTAAATTTTCATGAATTGGATGTTGCTTTTGGCAATCAGGTTTTCAAATGGTACCACATCTTCCATAAACTGTGTGTATTCCTTTTGGGTGCAGAGGCCCAGTACAGGTTCGGCAATGGCGCGGTTGTACCAGCTCCGATCGAAGAATACCATCTCGCCCGGTGCGGGGAAGTCATTGATGAACCTCTGAAAGTACCAGGCACCGGTGATGGCCTCCTCATTGCGGGGTATATTGACCGATATGCGGTAATGCCTGGCGTTGTTGTGCGCAAGGATGGTGCGGATTACTGCGCTCTTCTCAGAGGCGTCGCCGCCGTGAAAGAGCACCATCAGTTTTTTCTCTTGCGCGATAATCCAAAGCTGCATCTTGACCAGTTCGGCTTGTACTTCGCGAAGTTTAAGCTCATACCGGGCACCGCGTAGGGCAGCCGGTACGTCTACCTTTTTGTGTGCAAGCAGGTGCTTGAGTCCAATTTTTGAATTGAGAATCGCAAGGTCGTCGGTGTTTAGCTCCATGGTTTAAAGATCGAATTTGGGGTTGGGCCTGAAATAGGGAAAGAGCACATTCGGGTCGTTGATCAACAGGGCACCACTGCTGCCCTTTTTCGGATAGTCGAATTGGTTGAGCACATAGCGCAGGCTTTCAAGCCGCGCCTGCCGCTTGTCGTTGGTATCCACCACCACCCATGGGCTGAAGGGGGTATGGGTTCTGGAGAACATGCGCTCCTTATAGTCGGTGTAAGTATCCCACAATTGCTGTCCTTTTTCGTCGACGGGGCTAAATTTCCATTCTTTCAATGGATTGCCCTTGCGCCCTGCGAAGCGCTTTTTTTGCTCTTTTTTGGAAATGTCGAACCAGAACTTGATGATGTCGATGCCATCCTCGCGCAGCATGTGCTCAAAACTGCCCACCTGCTTCATGAAACGCTTGTACTGCTCGGGCGTGCAAAACCCCATAACGGGTTCCACCACAGCGCGGTTGTACCAGCTCCTGTCGAAAAAGCGTATTTCGCCAGCATTGGGAAGCACATCCACATAGCGCTGAAAGTACCACTGCCCGCGCTCTTGCTCGGTAGGCTTGGTGAGGGCCACCACCGCGCTTGCATGCGGGTTGATGTATTCCACAAAGCGCTTGATGCTTCCACCTTTGCCCGCCGCGTCACGGCCTTCGAAGATCACAGCTACCCGCTTTTTTTCCGTAAGGATATGGTGCACCAAATGCGACAATTCCACTTGCAGCAACAGCAACTGCTCTTCGTACGCTGTGCGCCTCAAGGGCTTTTTGAGTGGAATGCCACGCTGCTTGGCAACTTGAACAAGTTGCTTGCGGGTCGTGACTGAATTTAAATCATCGGCGGTGAGCATAGAGAAGCGGTTTACTACAAAGGAAAGAAAATTCGCAGGTTTTAAAATATTCCTCGGGCCGATGCGGGAAATGGCCTATGAAACATCGATTCAAGGCTGGCCCGCGAGGCAAAGGCGATAAAGAATAGCTCAAGTCCACGTGAAGGCATCCAAAAAAAACCAAACGAGATGGCTACCATTCGCGCAAATCGTACACCCTGAGGTACTCAAATGTGTCGAAGTGCAGCTCCGCAATTTCTTCTAAAAATGGGTAGCGCGCGGTATCTTTTTCGAAAACAAAAAGAAATTGTGCCCCTCCTTTGTCGCGCAGTTCTCTGATTTGCTCAATCGCGTTGTACTGCTTGAAATCGGTCCAGCCCTTGCGGTCCATCATGTAGAGGCCTATGTTGAAGGAAGGGTCGGAGAGGATGATCACCTTGTGGTCCTTGGTACAACCCATTTCTGGCAATTGCGGGCGTATGCGGTAGTACTGATAGGTGTAATCATGGGCATTGTAGTTGAACCAATTCATGAACTCAATGAAGGCTGAATTGTTGACAATCATATTGTCAGGCTGTCGTAGGTGACCGCATTTCATGGCACTGATTTCACGGCTGTACAGCAGGCTCCACAGTACAAATATCCCGAACAAAGCCCTGCCCAAGGTGCCGTAGAGCGTCCGAGGTCTCCAATTGTAGATGTGGGGAAAATTGTATTTCAAATCGGCAATAAAAGGTACCACAATGGCCGGAATCACCACAACAAGTGGCATGAGGTAATAATCGTGTACCCCGAAAAGTGGAAACCAGAGCATCACATAACATGCGGCACCCAAGGGAATGATGGCGTTCATTATGCCAAAGGCACGCTCTGTTTTGCCAAATCGCAGTACATTAAACATCCACATCAGGCCCAGCACCCCGGCCGACCAATGGCTCATTATCACAATTCCGGTTTGGTTTTTGATGTCGTCTATCACCCGGTCAAGTTCATACGTGTCAGTTTCCCAGAAGGGATAAATGTGGTTGAAGGTATATTTGAATTCGTGTATGCCATTGTACCAAGCCGCATACGCGTACCATGCCACCACCGCCAGCAACACCGCTGCTATGCCTGCAAATTCGCTAAAATCTCTGCGAAACAGCTTCCTGCCGCGCCATATACGGACTCCAATGAGTTCCAGACCAAACAGAAAGGCGAAGTAGCCGAATAGGATCATGCTCGATACCTTGAACAAGCCCACCAGGGCGAAAAAACACATGGCCCACCAGTAGTCGGCTTTGCGGTAGCGCTGCACATACCTGCTCAGAAACAACATGGCGATCAAGGCAAAGGCAAGCGCAGGCCCATCGGTGAGGAAGCTCACGCCATAGTACAGGTACACCGGCGAGAAAAACAAGCTCAGTGCAGCCGCTGCCGACCAGAAAAACGACTTGAACAAAGGGAGAACACTCAAAAATAAGGCATAGGCCCCCGCAAGCATGATCAGCAAGCCAACAATGCGGTATGTGGTGTATGACTTGCCGAAAACTTTCCACAGGTTGCCCACTGTCCAATACAGCAGGGGCAATTCACCCGCCGATTTGCCTGATTGCAGGCTGTCAGCGAGTTGGATGTGCATTTCGGGCTCCAGGAAAGGGGACCCTTCCATGTAGTGTACCGTCATGCTCAAGCAGTCGGTTTGCCTCCACATGTGGGTGTTGCCGGGAGGTTTGTCGAGCACACTGCCCACCATCACTGCAGTGACAACGAGCAGCACCAAAGCGAATATTATTTTCTGGCTTTTTTCTTTCGAAAGCCATTCTTTCAAGTTAGGCATGTAGGCATACTTCATTGAGACGGGCAAAGCTAATCAAGTCAGCAACATCTTCGGAGCTCACTTAAAACCAATTCCTTTCCTGGCCTGCTGTATTTGCCCATCGTAGTGGTAGAGCTCTGACAAGGTGATGGGGCGGTCGAGTGCAGGCACGGACAGTTTGTACTTGGCTGCGAGGGCATTGGCCTTTGCAGCAACGAGCTCCTTGAATTCATATTTCACCACCATGCGGCCTTTGCGCAGCAGCGCTTCATCGATGAACCTGGTGGGGGCATTGAAGGTGCAAATGAACTTGATGTTCACGGCATCGCCAATGAGTCCATCGCTCATGTTGAGCAGGTTGAGCAGGGCATTGTTGGTGATGTTTTGGCCGGGATTGGGGTTGCGCTGGGCCAGCAGTTCTTCACAATCCTCGATGATGCATACGCTGTTGGGGTGCTCGAGCAAAAAGGGCAGAAACAAGGGGCGTGTGAGCCCGGCCACCATATCGGCGGGCAGGTAGATGAATTTGCATTCCATGGTGCTGATCAGGTGGCGGATGTAGGAGGTTTTGCCTGTGCCAGGCTTGCCGTGGAGCAGCACCACACCGGTATCTTCCCCTGCAACAAACTGTTTGATCCTGGCATCTGCTTCCGCAAAATCATCGTTGTAATGGGTGTCAATGTCCATCGGGCTCAGCTTGGCATTGAACTCCTTGAGGTCGAGGGAGCCAAATTCTTCGAAGATCATGTGGAAGCGCGGCTCTTTGTGGTCATCCTTGATGATGTACTTTTTCACAAACTCAGCCACACGTTCGGCTTCCGCGTGGCTGCAATGCGCACAATAGTGGATGCTGACATGCTTTTCGCCAAAGCTCACGAGCAAATCGTCGCCGAGCACGTAGCGGTAGCTCCAGTCGTTTTTGCCGGTGTCTTCATGCGAGTCATTCTCTTCAAACCGCTGAAAAGCCCTGTTGCTGCCGTAGGCTTTTGTAAAGGCTTGCGCCAGCTTGTGGTCCACCTTGCAGCCGTGGAAGGAGCGGATGCTGCCTACTTTGCCGAAAAGGTAGTAAAACAGCTCGCGCGATTTGATGGCGGTGCCGTGGTCGGAAAAAAGATTGGGTATGGGATGGCGGTGTTTGTTCATATTCACATGCAAGGTTTTGCAGTGCCATTGGACGGCTGTGCCCATGCATGAATACCTGGGCTTCAGGTGTCTCAATCGCCCGGATGCAAACGTACTACATTACACCCGAATACCAATACCATGTTGATAACTCGTACGTTGTCACAAAGCCCTCGCCTTTCCGGCGCAATTTGTGTAGGCTTGGCCTTGTGCCTTTACGGCAAAAGCCCTCAATAAAAGAAGCGCATGGCTGACGAGTTGCCGCCATTGTCGCTGAGGCGGAGCAGGTACACCCCGCGTGCCAGGTCGGCTTGCAGAAAGGCTTGCTGTCCGTAGTTTTCTACAAGGCCTGCATGCACCAGCTTACCCGCCACGTCGTAAATTTCTGCGCGGAGGTAGGGGGCCGTCGCGCTGTACACCATGGCTATGCCCGCATCGCTGCGGTACACCTGGTGGAGGGCGAAGCTGTCCCCGGTATTGCCAATGAATACTGCCCGTGGCTCAGTCACCGTAGTGGTTCCGTCAAAGTCGGTTTGGCGCAAGCGGTAGTAGGAATAACCCTTGTGCGGTGCATCGTCAGCGTAGGCGTAGTGCAAGGGCGTATTGCTGTTGCCCGCACCGGTTACGGGGCTCAGGCGCTCCCAGTTTTGGCCGTCGAGGCTGCGCTCCACGTTGAAGAAGTCGTTGTTGATTTCCGATGCTGTGGTCCAGCGGCACTCCACCCATTTGTTGTCGACCGCCTCGGCAGTGAAGGCGAGGAGGGTGATGGGGAGGACGTTGAGCGAAAAGCCCTGGCTGCCTATGGCGAAGGGGCTGAAATTGCTTACAAAGTGACCTGTTTCTATCCATCCGGTAACGCCTGGGCCCGAATTGGTGGGTAGGGGTTGGAGGTCGCTCGTATTTTCCCATTCTTCTATTCCGGGTATATCATTCCAACGGGCCACCACCAGCAAATCCGGATCATCAATTACCAGGCAATCATGAGTATTCCATGACAGC
>DAIOTP010000167.1:4524-6177 GCA_036751905.1 Cryomorphaceae bacterium | reverse complement strand
CCCGCGCCGGGCAGAAAACGTTCGAAAATATGAATCAGCCCTACCCCGGCGCAATTGCAAAACCTTAATCATAGCCCCAGCGGGGCTACATATCTCAGCCCGGTCTTGCCGGAAAAGGGAGCGCAAGCATCCTTTTCCGGCAAGGCTGGGATACCAACGCCATACACGCCCCCGCGCCGGGCAGAAAACGTTCGAAAATATGAATCAGTCCTACCCCGGCGCAATTGCAAAACCTTAATCATAGCCCTGGAAGGGCTAAATATCTCAGCCCAGCCTTGCAGGAAAAGGGAGCGCAAGCACCCTTTACCCACAAGGCTGGGATACCAACGCCCTACACGCCCCCGCGTCGGGCAGAAAACGTTTGAAAATATGAACCAGCCCTACCCCGGCGCATTTGCAAAACCTTAATCATAGCCCCAGCGGGGCTACATATCTCAGCCCAGCCTTGCAGGAAAAGGGAGCGCAAGCATCCTTTTCCGGCAAGGCTGGGATACCAACGCCATACACGCCCCCGCGCCGGGCAGAAAACGTTCGAAAATATGAATCAGTCCTACCCCGGCGCATTTGCACGACCTTCACCATAGCCACATGCGGTATTGATACCTCTCCACGAAAAATGGTATGAGAGAATGACCTATAAAATTCAACAATCAAAATACGGGCAATCACAAAACCCTTTCCTTACACCAGCCCCACCTAACCATCAACCCCCTGACTTGGGCTTACCCGCCTGAAACTCTTTCAAATAAAATGGCTCAAAATAAGCCACATCCACAAAGTTGCTTGTTG
Source organism: Cryomorphaceae bacterium (assembly GCA_036751905.1). Lineage (GTDB taxonomy): Bacteria > Bacteroidota > Bacteroidia > Flavobacteriales_D > Cryomorphaceae > T3Sed10-241. Next base: position 5,388 of record DAIOTP010000167.1, on the reverse strand, counting down.
CAAAATCCGCTTCAGCCAAGGGTGCCATCCCCAGCACTGAAGCTTTGATGCCGGGCAAAAGCCTGAATTTGGAATCAGCAGACAAGGTATCTGCGCATTTATCGGCACCATCGCCGAAATACAAAACCTGTGCGTATGGTGCCGTTTCTGGAAAACTTTGTTCAGTAACCACCTCGGCGCGGGTCGCAAAAACCGTGTTCAGCGCGGAGTCAAAGCCTGCACAGTACACCTCCATACGGCGGGCGTCCATCATGGGAAGCAGCAAGCATTGCTCAGCTGCAGCTGCTGATACCTGAACCGCTAAGGCCTTCAGAGGATCAACCGCGATAAGTTTCAAATTTTTGGCGTAAGCCAGACCCTTGGCCGCCGACACCCCGATCCGCAAACCTGTGTAAGAACCCGGGCCCCCACTTACTGCAATGGCTTGCAGGTCGCCAAAACCAAGTCCCGCCCCGCGCATTACCTCGTCGATGTACACATTGAGCAGTTCCGCATGGCTGTACGCGTCACTGCGGTCCTCCCGGCTCGACACCATTTTGCCGTCAAGGCTCAGGCCCACAGCGCACACTTTGGTGCTGGTTTCAATGCACAGGATTGCAGCCATATGCCTATTTGCTGCCGTAAAGTTCAGACTTCTGCACGGCCGTAACCTTATCGCCCGGTGCAAGGCGCTGCGATACGAGATCATAGGGCCCCGAAATTACGCGCTCAGCTTCATCAAGGCCACTTAGGATTTCGATAAAGCGGTCATCTTGTATGCCCGTTTCCACTATCCGCAGTTCAGCTTGTCCGTTTTTTTCAACAAATACCACGGTATGGCGCTTCGTCTCGCTGTCGGAGGTGGATTCGCCAAGCACCTTTTCC
>DAIOTP010000167.1:0-4514 GCA_036751905.1 Cryomorphaceae bacterium | reverse complement strand
CCACCGCCGAACGTTTGCGCGCACTGCTGGTGTCGCTGCGGCTGGTCACGCTCTCAATGGGTACCGCCAGCACGTCAAAGCTTTTCTGTGTGTTGATGTCGACTGTAGCGTTCATCCCTGGCCTGAAAGGCGCAAGTCCGCTGCGCGAACCCGACAGCAAGTCTTCATAGCTCGACTTCAGGATCCGCACTTTGACCTCAAAGTTGGTAACCTGATCACTGGCGAGGCCGGTTGACTTGGCCGAATTGGCAATTTCAGTGACCACGCCGGTAAACTTGCGGTTGATGTACGCATCCACTTCAATAAAGGCGGTATCACCAAAACCCACCCGAACAATGTCGCTCTCATTCACGTCGACCAATACCTCCATGACATCGAGGTTGGCCACGCGCATGATCTCGGTTCCAGTCATCTGCATGGCACCCACAACCTGTTCGCCCACCTCGGCGCTGAGCCTGCTTATGGTGCCGTTCATGGGTGCATATATGGTGGTGCGCGAATAGCTATCGCGGGCTTCCTTCACCGTGGCCTGTGCCGATTGCACAGCGTAAGAGGCCGCCTTCACACTTTGAAAGGCCGCCTGCACTTCCGCCTCAGCCGATTCAAAAGATGCCAATGCATTGTCATATTCCTGTTGTGAAACCGCACCTCCGTCAAAAAGGGTTTTGCTGCGTTTGTATATCACCTCTGCATTTTTGAACTGCGCCTTTGCCTGAATAAGGCGTGCATCGGCATTGGCTTCATTGGCTTTGGCATTGTTGTACGTGGCCACCGCCCTATCAAGGTTGGCTTGGGCCAAGTCGGGGTTGATGCGCACCAAAAGCTGGCCTTCCTCCACCTTTGCTCCTTCCTTAAAGGGCAATTCCAAAATCTTGCCCGATACCTCCGAGGAAATGATGACCTCCGTTTCGGGTTGTATTTTCCCATTGGCCACCACCGTCTCTACAATGCTTCGCCGCTCTATTTTGGCAATGGTCACCTTCACATCTTTCTTGCTTTGGTTTTTCCAAATTGCGGCAACCACAAGGAGCGCGATGACTCCGGCTGCTATCCATAGGTACTTTTTTGTAGTGCGGCTCATGGCAAATGATCAAAAGGTGATGGGCTTACCCAGATAAAAATCGAGAATTTTCGTGCGAAACACGAAGTCGTACTTGGCATTCACCAAATTGCTTTGGGCATTGGTGTACTGTGTTTTGATGTTGTTGTAATCCACCACATTGATCACGCTTTGTTGGTAGCGGGCCTCTGCATATTTGAAGGATTCCTGCAAAGCCTCAACCGCTTTTTGCGATGCCATGTATGAATTCAGTGATGCTTTTGCATCAGCGTAGGCTTGCTCTACATCAAAGCGCAGCTGGTTGGTCACTTGCGTGTAATTCAAATCGGCATCGAGTTGGGCAATGCGTTGGCGTTTGAGGTTGGTTCGAGTGGCCATGCCATTGAATATGGGCACAGACAAATTGATAAAAACATTCTGGTTTAAGTTGTCGTTTAGCTGATCGCCGAAGCTTTTTGTGCGCGTGTCAAGCGACAATACCGGCTGAAGTACAAGGTCATTGGTAGATTGCACAAAACCAATTTCGCGAAAGCCAGTCACGATGGGATCGCCTACAAACTCTCTGTTGATCCCGGAGTAACCCGAACCAATGGCCCCACTTACCGACAAGGTGGGGAAAAGCAAACCGCGGCTGGCCTCCATGGCGAATTCAGCCGAACGGCGGCGGCTCTCGGCAGCCCGGACCTCAGGCAATTGGCTTTTGGCATTGATATAAATGTCATTGCTTGTATTGGAAATGAGCTCCATACCAACATCTGCAAAGTCGGGCTTCACAATGTCGAAATCAGGCACATCATTTTGCGAAAGCTGGAGCAGCTGCATGAGGTTGAGCCTGCTGATCACCACCGCATTCTCGTTGTTCACCAAGGCAAGCTCTTCCTGTGCCTGTTGCGAGAGCAAATCGTAATAACTGCCCATGGGTTCGGCGCCGGCATCCACAAGTTTTTTCATCCGCTCCGCCTGCTCCTTGGTGATGGCTACCTGGTTCTGGCTGATGGCCACATTCTCCTTGTTCAGCAATACTTGCAAATAAGCAAGGGCTATCTGCATGGAAATGTTGTTTTGGACGGTTTGCAAATCCCATTCACTCGCGGCCAACTCCTCGGTGCGCTGCTTGACAAGGTAGGTGCGGTTGAAACCATTGAACAAATCCAATCCACCGCCCAGAAAGATGTTGTTGCTTCGCACGCGCTCGCTGGCAAATTGGTTCGTGAAAGGGTCGATACGCTGACCCCAGTTGTACCCGTGGTTGGCCCCGGCATTGAGCGTTGGCAACAAATCATAGCGGCTTTGCTCCCTGTTCAAGGAAGCCTGCTCCACAACCAGGCGCGTTTGAAGCACATTGACGTTGTTGCGCAGTGCGTAATCAATGCAACGTTGCAAATCCCAATAATCTTGGGCGCTGCTGGCCGAACCAAGAAAAATGAAGGCAAGTGATGTAAGAAAAAATCGCATGTTGATGGACTTTGGTCGATAAATGTAAACGGGAAGACGGGGGCCGGAAAAGCCAAAGGTACAAGCGGCGCTTATAAACGGTTAAATGGCACTAGAGCTTGGTCACTTCGGCTTCTACACGCCTGTTGGCCTCCGCTTGTCTGTTGTTGACCGGCGTTGGAAAAAGCATCTTCGCATTGCCGAATCCCTGGTAACTGATGCGCGCTGCATCCACCCCACGTTCTACGAGTTTGTCATAGATGGCCCGGGCCCGGGCCTCCGAAAGCTTCTTGTATTTCCGCTTGTTGCGTTTCCCTTCGCCATTCACGTGGCCCTGTATCTGGATGTGCATCTCGGGATTGGCCTGAATAAATGCCCCGAGCTGGTCGAGCGCCGTTTTGCTCTTGTCGAGAATTTCAGTTTTGTCGCTGTCAAATTGGATATTCGCCAGGTTGATCCTGTCGCCCTTTTTCATTTTTTTGATCGGGATGCTCAGCTCGTACAGGCTGTCATTCTTGGGTATAAAGCTTTGCGCTGCCAGCAAATAGCCCTTCTTCACCACGTTGATTTCGTAGGTGCGGTAGCTCACCACATCCATGCTGGCCTGTGATACCGATGGGAAATGGCTGATTGCGTCTGCCGCAAGCCCCTCCACGTGGATATCGGCTGCGATGCGCTCCTTGCTCTCTGCATCAATCACACTCACCTTTAGCTTTTTGGATTGGGGTACATAGGTGTTCTCAGCGGCAAAGGCCTCCCAACTTTTGTCGGCAGTGCCTCGGTTTATTTTGCGCCAGGAGAGCCTTACGCTGTGGCCTTTATTTTCCCGAAAGGGATTGTCGACCAACATGTAATACACGTCGCCTGCATCTGCCTTTATTGCGCGGCTGTAGCTGCTGCCCGGCCCCGAGGGCACGTAGTCATCCACAGCCGATTCCGAAAGCCCTGTGCGCCCATCAATAAAAACGTTCTTTCTCGAAATATTCGTGCGGACCGGAATTTTGGTGCCCTCGGCCACCTGCTTGCAGAAATTGGGGCCATCGTATTGAAAAAGAAGAAAGTCAAAGTCGTCTTCTTTCACTTCGGGAATGATGTCAAGGCTCAATACAGCGTCATAAGGCGCACGAAATTTGTACCATACCGTGTTGTGCTCGCGCTGTATGAAAAAGGGATCACCCAACTCGTAACCGTAAAACTCGAGCTTGTTGCCATAGCCCGGCGGCGAATACACCGGACCCACAATGGTATCGTTGATCATCAGGGCACCGATACAATCTGAGGCGGTTTTGCCAAGCTGCACAGGTTGCCTCTGAGCATGTAATGCACAGGCACTTATTAGAATGATGACGGATAAAAGTACTCTCAACATGGGCTGGCTGATGGCCGCGCTAAAATAGCAAAAGGTAATTGGCCTTCATGGATTTGGTTCAAATTGATTTCAACAGCAGTTCAGGACGAAGCAGCGCATTTGGCGCCAAGCCCATTCAGCTGTCCACCTCGATGGCTGTGGGCTCATAGCCCAAATTTGATGCCAACCAGCGTTCCATTTCCGGCAAGGGCATTTGCTTGCGTTGGGCAAGGCTTTGCACCTGGTCTTTGGCAATGCGGCCTACCCCGAAATAGCGGCTGTGGGGCGAGCCAAAATACAGTCCACTCACCGCAGCTGCCGGATACATGGCATAAGTTTCCGTAAGCGAAATAAGGGCATGCTCCTCTGCATGGAGCAGCTGGAAAAGTCCTGGCTTTTCGGTGTGATCAGGACAGGCCGGGTAGCCCGGCGCCGGCCTTATGCCCACGTACTTTTCATCGACCAACTCGGGATTGCTCAGGTTCTCGTTCTCAGCATAGCCCCATATGTCTTTGCGCACTTTTTCGTGCATAAGCTCTGCGAATGCTTCAGCGAGGCGGTCAGCCAAAGCCTTCAGCATGATGATGCTGTAATCGTCGTGCTGGCCCTTGAAGCGCTCTATGTGGCTTTCTATGCCGAGGCCGGCCGTCACAGCGAAGCCCCCTACATAAT
>DAIOTP010000166.1:0-6215 GCA_036751905.1 Cryomorphaceae bacterium | reverse complement strand
GAACTGAGAGCGGGGTATATCCTTGGGAATGAAATATCATTTGTTCCAGCTGATGGAGACCCCGCCTTACCTGCCAGTGGTGCTAGTACATTGACTTCATTGTATCCGCGGGCAATTCTTTCTTCTCCTGCCGAAGCTTTTGTAGTCCGTGTTACGATCGGAATGAAGTTGATCCAGTAAGACAATGAATACATCGGAGTATCACCGGAATTTGATGCAAGTATAGCTGGGCGAATCTCTTCTACCTCACAATATCCACAAATCCCTTGAGCATTTGCGGCTCTTCGAGGATATAATTTTTTACCACCACCACGTAAGCGTAGCTGTCAGGATTTTGTATTTCGCCCTTATAGCGGCCATCCCAACCCTGGTTGATGTCGTCGGTTTCGAATACCAGTTCGCCCCAGCGGTTGTAAATGCGGAACGAGAGCAGCCGTTCTATACCCCAGCCTTTTGCGTAAAGTATGTCGTTCACACCATCGCCATTGGGGCTGAAAGCTTGGGGCACATCGACCGAGGCTACGGGCAGTATTTCAAAAAAGAAATAAGAGTCAATGGCGAAACAGCCCTTTGCGTCCTCGATGGTCAGGGTGTATTCGCGGTCTTCGAGCGGGGTGAAAGTAGCCACCGGGCAGTCGGTGCAACTGATTTCAATATCGGGGCTCCATGTGTAGGTGAACGTGTTGCCAAGGTTGAGGCCGGCCAGCGCGCTATCGCCGATGCGCAATATGGTATCGCGCTCAACACTGGGCGGGGGTTGGTGCACAAAAATGAAGCTGCTCGCTGAGGCCGAGCAGTCGTTGATATCGGTAACGAGCACGGTGTATGTGGTGCTGGAACTGGGAGAGGCCTGTACATCAGGTCCTGTGGTCGTATTGAGGCCGGCAGGTGGTTGCCAACTGTAGGCTATTCCACCCGTAGCAGTAAGTGCGATACTTTCGCCAAAGCATATTTCGCCTTCATTGACTTCAGGTGTGGGCAGCGGATGAATGGTCATGTTCTTGGCTATGGTGTCGGCGCAGCCCAGGTTGCTGTTTACAATGAGGGTGATGGTATGTGTGCCTACGGGCAGATTGATTTGAGGTGGATTGGGGGTGTTAAACACCTGTCCGGTGCTCAGGCTCCAGTTGAAAGCAGTGGCATTGGCGCTTGAGGTGTTGACAAAATTATCGGCGATGCCGAAGCAATGGATGGAATCGGTGGCGGCTGCCTCGGCATTGCGGTTGAAGCCGGCAATGACCTGTTCAATGATCAGCGGCTCGGTTCGCGCTGAAGCACAAGCACTGTCGGGACTGTACATCACGAGGGTTACCACGGTACCACCCGATGCAGGGATGAAAGTGGGCGCATAGTCATGGCCCACAGGGAAAACGTTGCTGGTATCCTGTCCATCGCCGAAGTCTATTTTCCAAAAGGCGAGGTCACTTGTATCGGTCAGGGCCACGGTGATGCCCCCTCCCGGACAAATGGCCAGTGGGTTGATGTTCAGCTCTGCAAGCGGACCCTCTACCTGTACTTGAAGGGTGTCAATGTCTTCGCATCCGAAGGTGGTTTGAACATTGAGTGTCACAGTATATAAGCCGGGGAGCAGGTAGGTATTGCCCACCACGGGAATGGAGAGCGGAGGGCCACCGGCGCCCAGGTTCCAGCTGCGGCTGCCAAAAGGGCTTACCACCGAAGCATCTGTAAAGTTGATGGCCACAGGGTAGCACAGCACATCATCTGGGCCGTAATCAGGTGAAATGATCGCTTCGGGATAGGCCTGCACGTTCACAAGTTGCTGTGTACGCGCGCGGGTGCAGCCTGTAGTATCGGTTACTTCGAGTGTGATGGTGTAGCTGCCTGCTTCCGCAAAAATACTGCTGCCACCTGGCCCCTCGCTGGTGAGGCCATTGCCAAAGTCCCAGGCATAAGTGTGAAAATTGATGTTGGATGCGGTAGGGCTGAAGTTCACCTGATCGCCTTCGCAAACATTGCCAGGCGAGGTGGTTTGAAAGGCTGGATTGGGTCCCAGAGGTTGGATCACCAATGTGGAAATATTGTCGGTACAGCCCAAGGCATCGGTCACCGTAAGCGATACCGTATAGGGCAAGGGCTGGTTGTTTGTACCAAAAGGGGAGTCATTGTAAGTATGCCCGGGATTTTGTGCATTGCTGTTGCCTCCCGGGCTGCCAAAGTTCCATGACCAGCTGGTCAGGGTGGTGTCACTCACCGACAAATCTGTGAAAGCCACATCAAAGGGAGGGCAGCCCGTGAGGGTGTCGGCGCTGTAATTGGCGGTGATGTTGAACAGTTTGATCTCCTTTTCGGCTTTTACAAGGCATTCATTGTCATCTTTTACATACACTTCAAGTGTGGTAGTGCCCGAACCTTGGTACAAGTGCTCAATATTTGATAAGTGGGTTTGTATGGGACGTGTACCATCATTGAAATAAAAGGCATAGCGCGGATTGCAGAAGTCAGCTGGCTCGAGGGTGCCTCCACCCGCATTTACCGAAAGGTTTGCAATACTGCCAGAGCATACATTGTCGGGGGCGTTGAGGGTCACCTCCAGGTTGCGCACTTTCACAAGCAAAGTATCATTGAACGAGGGGCAGCCTGTACTGCTGTTGCTTGCCGTAAGGACTACCTCCACGTTTTGCACGTTGTCATAAGTGTGGGGAATCGACAGGGCATTGGTATTGCTTACACTGTTGCCATCGCCAAAGTCGACGGACCATTGCTCAGCATCTTCCGGTTCTACAATAAAAACGTATTCCAATGGACTGTCACAATTGCAATCATAGCTCAGCTTGGCGATTGGGCCGCGCACAGTTACATTTTGCGTTAAGCTGGTACTGCAGCCATTGTACACCAGGGTTTGGGTAATGGCTACACTGCTGCCTGCTTCCGTATTGAATGTTACGGTAGGCGATGCTTCGTCGGCACAGCTGAAGTGGGTGGCCCCATCGGCCTGGTAATTGTAAAAGTCAATGAGCGCAGCATCAGGCGACGTATTGGTGACTTGTATGGCGGTGTTGGGGCATACGTCATTGGGGTTGATGCTGAACCCGGGAGTTACCGGTGTACCTACTTCGATGAGGTGAGCAAATGATGTATCAACACATCCCACCTCGTTGGTTACCACCAAAAAGGCCGAATATTCACCGGGATTGTTGTAGGTGTGTACGGGGTCGGTGCTTTGGGTTTGCGTGGTTACGGTACCATCGCCAAAGTGCCATTCCCAACTTACCAACTGGTTGACTTCAAACATGCTGCTGTAGTCTTCATAATTCACGGTAAGGGGCGCGCAGCCATCGGTTTTGTCGGGGTGAAAGCGTGCATTGGGCAGGGCGAGTGAATCGATTTTGGTGGCGATGCCATTGCATCCATTTACAGTGGTAAATTCAAGGATGTTGGTCCATGTAATCAGCCCATTGATGGCATAAGGACTCAGGCCCGGCAGGTCGACTTCAATCAGGGGGTTGGGGATGGTGGTCACCGAATCGTCCCACAATGTCCATGTATATTCGGCAATAGGCGAGGAAGCGCTGGCTGTATAGCTGAAGTCAACGGGAAGGCTACACGTGTAGCCTGGCGTACTGCTGATGGTGGCGGTAGGTATCTCGACTGTGATGTTGGTGCTGGCGCTGGCCGAACACCCCTGGGTGCTCACGGTATAGGTGACGGTGTAATTGCCTGGGTTCGCATAGTTATGAAAGGGAAGGAATCCAGTTATGCCATTGCCATAATTGAATGAGCCACCTTGGGTTCCTGTGATTTGAAAATTCACCTCACTGCACCACACCCCATTTTGTCCATCCAAAGCGGTGATTTCGGCGGTGGGTTGCTGTACACTCACGGGAATGTTTTGGGTGGCGGTACAGCCCACATTGTCGGTGGCCGTCACCGCGATGGTAAAGGTGCCCTGTGTAGTGTAGGTAACCGGTGGAGGTATTGCTGCGGTGGATGTTTGTCCGTTGCCAAAGTTCCAATTCCAGGTAAGCCCGCCGCCTGTGGGGGAGTTGGATGTACTGGTATTGGCAAAGCTTACGGTGAGTGGGGGTTCGCATGCGAGCACTGGACTTGGCGTGGTGATGATGTTAAGGGTGGGAGGCGTACTGATGGCCACAGCCTGGTTTATGGTGGCGGTGCCTTGACATCCGTTGGCGTCGGTGGCAATCAGGGTTACGGTGTATTGTCCGGGGTTGGTGTAGGTTTTGGTGGGGTTGGCGCTTCCGGTGGAAATGGGTGTACCATCACCAAAATTCCACTGCCAGCCGGTCATTGCGGAGCCACTGCCGCCGGTACTCTGATCGCTAAACTGTACGGACTGGCCCAGGCACACCCCCGAAGGATTTACAGAAAAAGCCACCTGAGGCGCGGCATAAACGGTGATGGTGAGGCTTGCATTCACTGGACTGCCATTGACGGTGGCGCTAAAAGTGACCGTGTAGCTGCCCGGATTGGCAAAGCTGTGGTTGGGCGAGGGCAAATTTGAGCTCGCTCCATCGCCAAAATTCCAGGTAATGCCCGTAGGACTCATGAAGGAATTGTTAAATTGAACTCCCGCAAGTGGCGCGCAGCCTTCGGTGGTGCTTGCTGTAATTCCTTGGGCTGATGTGTTTTTAGAAACAAAAACGGAGGCCAAAACTCCTAAAAGCAGAAAGGCGGTCTTCCGCCAGCTTGTCCATTGCATTTTGCGAAGTAAACCAAAATGTATTCCTTTAACAAAATTTTAAGATTAAGTTTTGGTGAGAAATTGCTGTGAACGATTGAGAAGTCTGTTTTTGCCCCTGTTGCTGGTACTGCTTTTTGCCCCCTGCGCCAATGCGCAGGAACATACCATGTGTGGCACCACCATTCAAGCGCCTGATTTAAACGTTCAATCACGGTTTGTGCCTGATTACAATGAGTGTACCGCCATTCGCCGCACAAACCGCACCCTTCAGGTGGTGCTCTATTTTATCCACGACTCATTGGGCAATCCGGGGGTGGCGCAATTCAATATTGATGGGGGCATGGCTGCTTTGAATGGATACTTTGAACCCATTGGATTGCAATTTGAGGTGTGTGATACGGTACACATCCCCAACTTTGAGTTTGACAATTTTCTCGATTCAGAGGATGAAGCCAACATGCTTGCGGCCTATTACAGGCCTGATTTAATCAATATTTACTTTGCTTCGACCGTAGCCAAAAATGGCATTGGGCCGGTAGGCGGCTACGCATACTTTCCGGGAGGGCTCGACGTAATTGTGATGACCAAGGAGTCAATGAATGCCAACGCCATTGTTCTGGCGCACGAAATGGGACACTTTTTCGGACTTTTCCACACCTTCGAAACGGAGAATGGCGTGGAGTTGGTCAATGCATCCAATTGTGAAACTGCGGGTGACCTCGTTTGCGATACGCCCGCCAATCCCACCGATTCAGAACTCGATTTCGAAGAGAATAATATAGGATGCAATTACATAGGTCAGCCCGCTACCGATGCCAACGGCGAATTCTACTTGCCCCCGGCCGATAACATCATGAGCTATTCCCCCTGTGGCTGCCGCTTCACACCGGGCCAATACAACCGTATGCTACAGCAATACCAACAATTACGAAATTACTTATGGTAAAATTTCGACTCCTTTTGCTGCTGATGTTCGCTAGCCTATTTGCCGTAAAGGCCCAAGACGTACACTTTTCCATGTACAATTTATCGCCACTGCTGCTCAACCCTGCTGAAACCGGACAGCACGAGGGCGACTGGCGCGTGGCCACCAATTACCGACAGCAGTGGAAGGCCATTGGAAGGCCTTTCCAAACCGTAGCGGCCTCTTTCGACCAGAAAATTTATGCCCTTCCGGGAAATTTCAGTGTAGGAGGCCTTGTGCTGTATGACCAAAGTGGTGTGATCGACCTTGTGCACAACCGCGCTTACCTCAGTGTGGCCTACGCGGTCGAAACTCAGCGCTGGAGTTTCAGCGCCGGCCTGCAAGGGGGCTATGTTTTCAAAAATTACAACCTCAGCGGCACCACCTTCCCTGAGCAATACAATCCCAACATCGGTCTATTTGATCCTACCTTGCCCCTATCGGAAACGGGCTTGAGCAACCAGGCGGGATATGTTGATGCCAATTTCGGGGTGCTGGCAAGCAGGCGCCTCGAAAAGGGAGTGGCCATTATGGGCTTCAGTATGTTACACTTCAACAGCCCCGATGTGTCCTTTTTTGATGGCCAGGAAA
>DAIOTP010000165.1:0-6254 GCA_036751905.1 Cryomorphaceae bacterium | reverse complement strand
GAAAACCCGGGCTTGAGACAACCCGGGTTTTTCGATTTAGTAAATGATTTCTTTGCCCTCAGGCTGTTTGACCCACGGTTTTTCCATGGCAGTTTTTGTACTTCTTGCCACTGCCGCAAGGGCATGGATCGTTGCGACCTACCTTCTTTTCTGCACGCACCGGCTGCACCTTAGGTGAAGGCATGGGGGACGCTGGTCGGCCGTGGCTTTGCTGCTGTGTAGCTGAAGAGGACTGTTCGCTTCCGGGGCGGCTTGTTTGGAGCTTGCTCATATCGTCAGCCCTGGCAGTCGTGGCCCGGGTGGTGCGTACCTGATCCTGACTTCCAGGCAGGGCTGCTTTGCTCAAAAAGCTCACCACTTCAAAGCTGACTTTGCTGATCATCTTTTTGAACAACTCAAAGGACTCAAACTTGTAAATAAGCAATGGATCTTTCTGTTCGAAGCGGGCATTTTGTACCGACTGGCGCAAATCGTCCATATCGCGCAGGTGTTCCTTCCACTCATTGTCAATGATGGCCAGGGTAACCGACTTTTCAATGGCGCTTATAAGCTCCCGGCCAGTGCTCTCCAGTGTTTTATTGATGTTGACCACCACCTGCAATGCCCGCTTGCCATCGCTGAAAGGCACGGCTATATTTTCAAATTGTGCCTGATTCTCGTGCACATTGCGGATGATGGGCAGCGCAGTAAGTGCAGTATGCTCTACACGTCGGCGGTAATTGTCGCGTGCGGTTTTGAATATTTTGCGCATCAATTCATCGCCTTTCATGCTTGCAAAGGTTGATGAATCAACGGGTGATTCTATACCGAGGTATTGGATCAGGTCGAGATTGAAGCCATCAAAATCTTTCACCTCATGGTGGTTGTTTACAATCGCCTCAGCGACATCCTGAAACATGTTTTCAATATCAAGTTCGAGGCGGTCACCATGGAGTGCATGGCGACGGCGTTTGTAAATGACCTCACGCTGTGAGTTCATCACATCATCGTACTCAAGTAGGCGTTTCCGTATGCCAAAATTGTTTTCCTCCACCTTGCGTTGGGCCCGCTCTATGGATTTGGTAATCATAGAGTGCTGAATCACTTCGCCTTCTTTAAGACCCATGCGGTCCATCATTTTAGCGATGCGGTCAGAGCCAAACAACCGCATCAAGTTGTCCTCGAGCGAAATGTAAAACTGCGAGCTACCGGGGTCTCCCTGGCGGCCTGCCCTACCACGCAACTGCCTGTCCACGCGCCTTGAATCGTGCTTTTCGGTACCCACAATAGCAAGACCTCCGGCTTCTTTCACACCTGGACCTAACTTGATGTCGGTACCCCGGCCTGCCATGTTGGTGGCGATGGTGACTGCGCCGGGTTTTCCGGCTTCGGCAACGATTTCGGCCTCTCGGGCGTGGAGCTTGGCGTTGAGCACGTTGTGCTTTATCTGCCTCAATTGCAGCATGCGGCTCAAAAGCTCTGAAACTTCTACCGAAGTGGTACCAACGAGTACAGGGCGTCCGGCATTGCTCAGCTCCACAATTTCGTCGATGGCAGCATTGAACTTTTCGCGCTTCGTTTTATACACCTTGTCTTCGCGGTCATCACGCACTACTGGCCTGTTGGTTGGAATAAGCATTACATCCAGCTTGTAGATGTCCCACAACTCTCCCGCTTCTGTCTCGGCGGTACCTGTCATACCTGCGAGCTTGTGGTACATCCTGAAGTAATTCTGTAAGGTGATTGTGGCATAGGTTTGGGTAGCAGCCTCCACCTTTACCCGTTCCTTGGATTCTATGGCCTGGTGGAGTCCATCGCTGTAGCGACGGCCTTCCATGATACGTCCCGTTTGCTCATCAACAATTTTTACCTTGTTGTCCATCAATACATAGTCCACGTCCTTTTCAAAGAGCGCGTAGGCCTTTAAAAGCTGATTCACGGTATGTATGCGCTCGGCTTTGATGCCGTAAGTCCTCAACAGCTCATCTTTGGCTTTGATTTTCTCTTCAGCTTCGAGTGCGCTTTTCTCAATTTCGGCAATAGAGGTCCCCATGTCGGGGAGTACAAAGAAGTCGCCGTCTTCAATGTTCTGTGACATGAGTTCAATGCCTTTCTCGGTGAGTTCTACAGAATTGGTTTTCTCATCGATGGTAAAATAGAGAACCTCATCGGCCTTGTGCATTTCCTTTTCCTGGTCTTGCAGGTAGTAGGCTTCCGTTTTGAGCATTTGTTGTTTGATGCCCGATTCGCTGAGGAATTTGATCAGGGGCTTGAGCTTTGGCAATCCGCGGTATGCGCGAAAAACAGCGAGGCCACCCTCGTTGATATCATCCTTGCTGGGCTTTCCTTCATCAAGGCCATCGAGTTTCTTCTTGGCTTCGGCGATAAGTTGGGTTACAAGCTGCCGCTGAACCGCGTAAAGCTTTTCAACCCGGGGCTTCATTTCATCAAAGAGTTGCTGGTCTCCTTTGGGCGTAGGTCCGGAAATGATGAGTGGAGTACGAGCATCATCGATCAAAACGCTGTCTACCTCATCGACGATGGCGTAGTGGTGTTTGCGCTGTACGAGGCGCTCCGGGGCGCTCGACATGTTATCACGCAAGTAGTCGAATCCAAATTCGTTGTTGGTACCGAAAGTAATGTCAGACGTATAAGCGCGGCGGCGCTCTTCGCTGTTGGGCTGGTGCTTGTCAATACAATCTACAGACAGGCCGTGGAATTCGTAAATTGGGCCCATCCACTCCGAGTCACGACGTGCCAAATAGTCATTGACAGTTACCACGTGTACTCCTTTTCCCGCAAGGGCATTGAGGAACACAGGTAGGGTAGCAACGAGTGTTTTACCTTCACCGGTCTGCATCTCGGCCACTTTGCCTTGGTGTAGGGCGATACCGCCGATAAGTTGCACATCGTAGTGCACCATATCCCAGCTTATTTCACTTCCGGCTGCCATCCAGCGTTTGTGCCAAATGGCTTTGTCGCCCTTGATTTCCACACCAGTGCGGCGTGCAGCAATGTCACGGTCAAAATCAGTGGCTGATACTTCGATGCTTTCGTTTTCCTTGAATCGGCGTGCTGTTTCCCGTATCAAAGCAAAAGCTTCGGGAAGAACCGCGAGCAATTCTTTTTCGATCAATTCATTGTTGTCCTTGGCAATGGCATCAATTTGGTCGAAAGTAGCTTCCTTCTCAGCCAATGGCATATCAGGCTGTTGCTCCACTTGTTTCTTGAGCTCAGCCATCCTTTGTTCATTGGCTTGGGTACTGATGCGGATGCGCTCTTTCAGCGCTGCAGAGCGCTGCCTGAGTTCATCGTGTGTTTCAGCCTGTAGGCGGGTATAGAGCTCAGTTATTTGTTTCACCATAGGTTCGATCACCTTGATGTCGCGTTCTGATTTGTCTCCGAAGAGTTTCTTGAGGGTCTTAGTAAATGATCCTAGCATGATAATATTTTTGCGGTCAGCTCAAACAGGGGCGCAAAGGTACCGAATTAGATGCGATTTGTACGCTGTTCGTCGTACATGCCTCTTGCACAAACAATGCCCGTTTGAACTCATGTCATGCTGTCAGTTCAGGCAGTGCACTGGGCTGGTGGCTATGGCTGTATTTGGATGTAAAAAGAGGACAAAATGAAAAAGGCGCCGAGAGCGCCTTTTTTCAATATTCATCTTCGTTGAAGAAAAAATCTTCTTTAGTGGGGTAATCCGGCCAAATGTCTTCAATAGTTTCATACAATTCTCCGACCTCTTCAATTTCCTGAAGATTCTCAACCACCTCCAAAGGGGCACCTGTGCGTATAGCAAAGTCAATAAGTTCGTCCTTGGTAGCCGGCCAGGGGGCGTCTTCCAGGTATGATGCCAATTCGAGTGTCCAATACATTTCTAAATGCTTTTATCGTGTTTTAAAAAGTACGCAAAAGTAGTTTTTTTGTTCGCCTGAGCAAGGGAAATTCTTTGATCTCAAGTACTTGTACAATAAGCTATTAGTCTTTTTTGGGAATCCAAGGTGTCTCGATCACGTTCAAATCTTGCGCGCACTTTCTACTTAAAACAAACAAAAAATCAGAGAGTCGGTTCAGATACACCGGTATATCCTCCTGCACGTCGCTTTCATCTTTGAGGTGAAGTACAATGCGCTCGGCCCTCCGGCATACGCATCGCGCCACATGTGCCTGAGCTACTGCCAGATGCCCCCCAGGAAGCACAAAGTTGCGCATGGCGGGCAGTGCCTCTTCCATCTTGTCAATTTCATTTTCGAGAAATGTGATGTGCTCTGGTTTGAGTTCCGGAATTGGGAATTTCCGCATCCCCGGTTCTGAAGCCAGTTGAGAGCCAATGGTGAACAAGTGGTCTTGAATATCGATCAGCGTCTGGACTGAAGAGGCTTCTATGGGATAACTCCGCAGCAGCCCTATGTGTGAGTTCAGCTCATCAACGGTGCCATAAGCTTCTATGCGCAGGTGGTATTTGGCCACCCTTGAACCACCCAAGAGGGAAGTTTTGCCTGCGTCGCCTGTTTTGGTATAAATTTTCATGTTGTTTCAGTTGGAATAGGTTTAACGAAAGAAGTCAGGGCTTGTTTTGCCGGGTAAGGGCCCCAGTCTGGCATTTTTAAGTCCTATTGTCGCTTTCTACCACCCCATCGCGCAGACGCACAATGCGTTTCGCATGGCGAGCTATATCTTCTTCGTGCGTAACAAGAATGATGGTATTGCCAAGCCGGTGTATGTCGTCGAGCAAGGCCATGATTTCGTAGCTCGTTTTGGTATCGAGGTTGCCTGTAGGTTCATCAGCGAGAATGATGCTGGGCTTGTTGACCAAAGCCCTTGCTACGGCTACCCTTTGCCTTTGACCTCCCGACAGTTCATTGGGTTTGTGCTCCATACGGTCAGCGAGGCCCACTTGTTGCAAAACCTCTTTTGCCCTCGCGGTTCTTGCAGTTTTTCCCTCGCCTTTGTAAATGAGCGGGAGCGCTACATTTTCTAATGCGCTGTACCTGGGCAAAAGGTTGAAAGTTTGAAAAATAAATCCTATTTCCCTGTTGCGCACTTCTGCCAGGTCATCATCATCCATGGTGCTGACATCTGTTCCATTGAGCAAATATTTGCCCCGCGATGGTGAATCAAGGCAGCCCAGAATGTTCATCAGGGTACTTTTGCCACTGCCCGAAGGGCCCATCAGGGCCAGAAATTCATTTTTGTGAATATCCAAATCGACACTGCGCAAGGCGTGCACTTCCTGGTTTCCTACCTGATAGATTTTTGCAATGTCGCGTACCGTAATCAATACTTCGTTCATGGATATTTAAGTAAGAAATGTTCGTGGGCCTTACCTTTACGGAAAAAGAGCAGTCCCATGTAGAAGAGGTCGATGCTCACCGTAACCTCAGGCTTTTGATACAAGGCCTTCCATGCACCTTGCATGTCGGCACTCCAATGGATGTCACCTATGGCTATGCAGCTGTGCTCGTGCAAAAATGGTTGAATGGCATCATAGTAATGAAGCGTTGGTGCGGCCTTGTGGTTTCCATCGAGAAAAGCAAAATCAACCCTTCTCATATCTTTCAACACATCAGGCAATGCGTGTTCGAAGCTATCGGCTACAACGGTAGCTTCGAGCTGCAGCTGTTCCATGTGTAGCCTTGCCATGGCGGCCAAGGCAGGATCGCCTTCAATGCTCCATATCTGTGGGTGGTGTGGAGCCGCAGCCAAATACGCTGTGGTAAGCCCCAAATTGGTGCCCAGCTCCAAAACATTCCCCGCATTTAGATGCCGAATAAGGCGCTGAAGAAAAGCCGCATCCTGCTTACGTGAAGGACTGTAGCGTGCTATTTGGGCAATGCTCCTTTGATTCTTACCCCGAGATCTGCTGCCCGCTCCCAGATCGGTGATTCGCAATTCTGCTTCATTGTCCAGGAGCTCTCTGCGCAGTTGCTCAATAGCATCCATGCGTTGAGCTCCTTTGGCGCGAACCACCTCCTTACTGAGCTTATACACAAATGGCGAGTGCACACCGTGCAGCGATTTGGCCTTGAGCCTGTAGTTGACAAATGAAAACAGCATGTGCATGATGCGCTAAAGTAATTGCTTTGAACTACACATGAAGCAAGTAAAGTATAAGCTTTTGATCTCCTTTCACAGTCGGTAAAGGGAACTTATCAGCGGTAGACGCAGGCGAAAAATACGCATAAAAAAAGAGCGCCATGTGCGCTCCTGAAAAACAATTGGTGCCGAAGAAGGGACTCGAACCCCCACACCCGATGGGCACATGTCCCTGA
>DAIOTP010000164.1:0-6266 GCA_036751905.1 Cryomorphaceae bacterium | reverse complement strand
CTCCGATGGGGATTATGTGCAGCTGTGCCGCAAACTGAATACCTTGGGCAGCAGCGTAATGCTGCTCTCATGGGATTTCGAATTCACGGATGATTTTGGCAACAACCGGGTTACGCGCACTTCCCAAGACTTGTTGAACATGGTAACCTACCCTGTAGCCATGCATGAGCTCATCGACAATCGAATTGACAAGAATAAATCCTTGGTAAACAACCTATTTGTGCCTAAGGAGCAGCGAGTACCCTTGGCCAACAGGGAGTTTGCAATTCGAAAAGACCATGAAGAAGGCGTTCACGTCAGTGAAATCCTGAGCATGAAAACGGGTTACGGATTTATAAAATATCCACCGAACAACCTTTTCTTTCATTACCAAAACTTGAGTGGCGTTGACTTTAATGACTTGAGGTCCGGGGACAAAGTTCAATTTGAAATTGCCCAAAACGAAGATGGGGAAGATGTGGCCATCAATGTGGAACTACTCGAATAAAGACTTACGCAACCTAAGTTGCTCACGGTTAAAGCGCCACCCGTTTCTAGTGAAATGCATGGTGCAAATGGCCGCTGTAATCTTTTTCTACATGGCTTGATATTACAGGCAGGGCGAAGTAGTGAAAAAATCCTTTATCACAGTTAAAAATGTGCTTGTAAAAACTGCTTAGACTTTCAGAAAGGCTCTCAGCAATGTCTGGATCAAGCTTTTCGAATACGGCATGCCCACTTCTTACCTGGGCTTTGATGTACAGTATTTTATCAGCCTCATCTTCAGGGAGCCTACTATTTAGCACCTTCACCCTCTCGGGAAATATTTGGCTGAGCTTTACATAGAGCGCTCTAATGGATTTGGGAGCAGTAAACCGACGCAAATGTGACAGCTTAATCGCTTCATTTTTTTCATTTACAGTCAACTTGCCATTTGCAGTATACGCCGCAAGTAGTGTGAGCCATACTGGAATATCGAGAAGACTTTTATACTCCTCATGGCTGAGATGTGCGAATGCTTCTTGTATCTTCAACATGGTCTTAAGTGTTTTATTGGGGGCAATAATACCATCCAATGTTAAGAAAATTTTAACGAAACGCAAAGCCAATATTCACCAATTTTACAACCAATCGAAAGCGCCCAACAGTTTGAAATATAATCGTCAATGAAGGATCAGACTGCCCAAGGGGTCCTTCTGTGGCACATTGGGCTTCCTATTTACCAATGTTTACACCAATTGCTATTGTTTGTTAATTGATTCAATAAGCTGTACCTTTCGGCTTTGTTTCAATAATGCCCTTTCACTCTTTAGCCATAAACAAATGAAGTATCTTTATTTTTCTCTGATTGCCCTTTTTATAGTGATGAATGCCAGTGGTCAAAGCAATCTGTACTATTATGCCGACGGTGAGCGTCAATCCCTCGAAATTGACCGTAATACCTTGGTGGTACATTTTGCACCGAGCGAAGTTAAAAAGTTCGAATCTTTCCAGTCAGAAGGCCTGTTTGAAAAAGAAATTCACGATGCTTATGGCCGTGCCTTGTTGCGCTTCGAACAGCCGGTGAATGAAGCAAATTTTACAGCGCGAGATTTTGGTATTGCCGAGCGCGATTTGTTTTCGGTGAAACACTCGGTACGCCTCGATGATGGTTTTGAACTTGCGCTCACGCATGAAGTGGTTGTACAATTTGCCGATTCCAAGATTCCTACGCAAGCCGGATTCCAAAACCTGTTGTCGCGTTACGGAGCTACATATCTCCGCAATGATTATGGTACCGATATCTATTTGGTCAGCGATCCATTCCAAGGACTTGAATTGGCCAATCAACTTGAAGAGAGGGGTATATCCGAATGGTCACATCCTGATTTTTATGCAAAAGTGACCCGCTACAACGATCCATTTTTCAGTCAGCAATTCCAAATGAAGAATACTGGACAAGTGGTCAACGGATGGACAGGAGTGGCAGGAATTGATTGTGGGGCTGAAGCTGCCTGGGCAATATCGCTGGGAAGTGCGTCCATCACCGTAGCTGTAGTCGACGATGGCCTCGAAGCGCATGAAGATCTTGTAACCTCCGGAGGAGTCAGTCGCGTATTGGCAGGCAACACACCGGCCACAGGTGGCAACGGCACCCCCCGTTTCAACAGCGATGCCCACGGCATGGCATGTGCTGGAATATTGGGCGCAACCCACAACAATTCCCTTGGCATCAGGGGTGTGGCACCACTTGTGGGCTTGCGATCCGTCAATATTTTTTGGGGAGGAGAAACCTCTCAAACCATTTCGAACGGCATCAATTGGGCGCGTACCCAGGGTGTGGATGTTATTAGCAACTCCTGGGGATATACTTCCTGCTCATTGTCATTCAATAACTTAAACAATGCCTTGACCAGTGCGCGCAACAATGGTAGAAATGGCAAGGGTTGCGTGATCGTGTTTGCATCAGGCAACGGCGGTCAAACGTGCATTGATTATCCTGCCAACCGCGATGCCGTTATGGCTGTAGGTTCAGTAACCAACAGAGGCGAGCACAGCACCTATTCCAACAGAGGGTCGCAACTCTCATTGGTAGCGCCGAGTGATCCATCACCAAGCCAGCCAGGTGCTTCAGTACGCACCATAGACCGGATGGGTTCAGCAGGATACGTCAGCGGTAACTACTACGCTTTTTTCGGGGGCACTTCGGCTGCATGCCCTGTTGTGGCAGGTGCTGCTGCATTGGTTTTGGCTTACAATCCTGACCTGACTGAAGCTGATGTACGCAATTTACTCCAAAGCACAGCCACCGATATGGGGCCTGCAGGTTTTGACAACACATTCGGCCACGGCAGGGTCAATGTGGGAGCAGCCATTGCCGCACTCGAAGAAAGCGCTTGCCAGGACGAAGTGCTCAACCTTAACTTGGTTTTAGACAATTATCCTGGCGAAACGACATGGCAAATTACAGCAGATGGCGGTGGTGTCGTTGCCTCATCCAATGGCAATTACTCAGGAAATTCACCTGGTTCGGTAATCAACCAAAGTTTGTGCCTTCCGTCGGGATGTTACACATTCACCATTTTTGACTCGTTTGGAGATGGCATTTGTTGCGGATTTGGCAATGGCAGCTATAGCCTTACCAATAGTGACGGGATTGTGCTCGCAAGCGGAGGTCAATTTGCCACCAGCGAAAGCACTCCCTTCTGCACGGGTGAGACTGGGCCTGTATGTGCGGATCCCTTCCCAGAGGTATCCAATCTCAGCTTTGTGGTACAACCCAACGGTGTACTTCTTTCATGGGATCCCGTTCCAGGAAGCACTTTCTGTATCATCAACGGCAGCCTGCTCAATGGCAATGGCGAGAAGTCGATTACCCAAAATGGGTCCGAGCTTGGTTTGTTCTTTATTCCCAAAAATCAGTTTCCTTTGAATGCGAATTACCGTGTGCGCGTGCGTTGCGGATGCCAGCAAAATCCGGAGATCGTAGGGCCGTGGACGCCATATGTGACCTTCTTCTTCTCAGGTGCCACCAATCTTGTGGCCTCGGGATCGCTTCACGGTGAAGGGCAGCTACTCGGCATGAGCGTTTACCCAAATCCAAGCCGGGGTGAAGTGCGGCTTTCAGTGGAAGCCGAATCAACCCATACGGCAATGATTCGCTTGTTTGATCTTGTAGGCAAGCAGGCTTTTCAGCAAAATGTGACGATTCAGGAAGGCATGCAGCAAATTCAGCTTGATCTTGGTGCATTGCCCGCAGCCATGTATTTGCTGCAATTGGACGGAGGTGCTCAAGGCAATCTCAGTACCCGATTGGTGCTGGAACGCTAAATTTATGATGTGCCAACGGCTGATTTTTTTTTGAACCGTTTAACGCATTGAAAATGGACCCGAAAGGGTTCATTTTTGTTTGATTTCGTTCCGAATCATTCAAATTTGGCTGACAATGTTCATAACCCGTTCCTGCCAGACCGTGCTCCAGGCTTACATTTGTCGCTTTCCTTTTCTTCATTTAAACTAAAATGCTCCTCTCTGCAGGAGCCCATCTCCCCTAATCCTAATTTCATGAATAACCCATTAAGGCATGCACTTTTTTCAGGTTTATCGGTTTTCTTTCTACTTTTTTATTCATGCAACATTGCTTTTGGACAGCACCGAATGCAAAGTGAAATAGATGCGCTCATAAATGCCCGCATCCACTTCACCAATGAGGCCCCTTTCATCCATAACACCGCAGCACGTGGCGGAATGAAGAGCCAAGCCTTGCCTGCCGAGCTCATTTCCAGCAGCGGACAATTGCTTACCCTTCGAGAGCCCGCAATGGCTGGCAAAAGTGTTGAGATCTCACATCACATCCGGCTCGCCTTACCAGGTTTGGATGGTGATACCCTGGTTCTTTTGCTTTTCGAAAAATCCCCAACAAGCGCAGACTTTCGGGGTGCCAATGGGTCTGCTCCTGCGCTGGGCCGATTTTACCGCGGAGTAGTTGAAGGCCGGCGTGGAAGCCTTGTTTCCATAAGTGTTTTCAAAGACGAATGGCGGGGCCTTATCTCGATGGATGATGAAACACATGTGTTGGGAAAGTTGCGCGACGGATCAGATGGTGTTCACATTTTGTATCGGGCCGATGCACTGCAATTGCCGAACGAATTCAGCTGTGAGTCGCTTGAACATCCTGACATGCAGGCAGAGTCGAAAAG
Source organism: Cryomorphaceae bacterium (assembly GCA_036751905.1). Lineage (GTDB taxonomy): Bacteria > Bacteroidota > Bacteroidia > Flavobacteriales_D > Cryomorphaceae > T3Sed10-241. The sequence continues at coordinate 1,608 of DAIOTP010000164.1, read as the reverse complement.
CGATCAGAAATCTGTTTCTGCGCCAATGGCTGCGAAATGCGTGCGCATTCGTGCCGAGGTGGATGCAGGGCTCAATGCCTCTTTGGGGGGGAGCGCAGCAGCCGAGCAATACGTCTTGGGCTTGTTTAATGAAATCACAACACTTTTTGACAATGACGGAATCGACGTTGCCCTTTCGGAGATCATTCAATGGACTGGCAGCAGCCCATATACTCCGCCCTTGTCGTCGATGTTGTACCAAATGAGCAATACCTCATCCAATGCCGACCTTACTGCTTTGCTCACCAATGTGGGTGGAGGCGGAATAGCTTTTCTCAATGGTTTGTGCTCTTCAAGCTGGGGCAAAAGTGTGAATAACCTTTACGGCTACCATTATGGGGTGCCCACCTACTCATGGGATGTGAATGTATGTGCACATGAAATAGGCCACAACCTAAGTTCGCCCCATACCCATGCCTGCTCCTGGAATGGAAACAATACGCCACTGGATGGCTGCGGAATACAAGCCGGCTATGCAGAAGGCAACTGTGGTACAGCCTCAATTCCGAGCACGGGTGGTACCATTATGAGTTACTGCCATATTTTTGGCGTGGGCATCAACTTCAACAAAGGCTTCGGGGAGCAACCGCGTACCCGCATGTCCAACTACATCAATTCACGCCCCTGCCTCGGGAGTGCATGCAGTACAGTCACAGAGCCTGAACCTGAACCATGTACTCTGCCTTATCCGCAAGTGGATGGCTTGATCGCAAATTCCACACCCAACGGTATTCAGCTCAGCTGGAATCCCATCATAGGTTCGCTGGGCTGTCAGATCCGCGGTGGACTTGTGGGAACCAGCCAACTACAGACAGTTGAAATCCTCGGTTCTGATCTGTCGGCTTACAATGTTCCCGTGGCATCGCTGCCAGTGAATGGAACTTACCGCTTTCAGGTGCGCTGTGGCTGTTCCAAAAATCCGCCAGTGATTGGGCCATGGTCTCCTTTCATAAGCACCCTCGGAGGCACTGCTGCCATGGAGCAGGTTGCGCTTCAGGGTGCCCTTCCGGCAAATGACGCTTTCAAGATTTATCCCAATCCAGCCCAAAGCAATGTTACGATTGAATTTTACAGCGCCGAAGAAGGGTTTCGACACGTTCAGTTATTGGATGCCATGGGCAGGGTGGTTTTTGCCGAAAGGCGCATTGCGCAAATGGGTGAGCAACAATTTGAGTTTGATTTGCCATTACTGCCACAGGGCGTTTATATAGTACAACTCAGGCAGCCCGATGGAAGTGTGTTGAGCACCAGGCTCATGATAGCTGGAAAACGCTAATTCAGCCATAAGTCTGAGCCCATTCGTCTGAAACCTTTCCAATAGCCCTGAGATGTATGCTCTAAATGACTTTGGGTATTGCGCATCCGAAATTTTCGGGTGCGCGATGCAGGGCTTAGGCCAAAAATGCCAAATGACTACCTTTGCCCCGCCAAAAAATTACCCCTCTCTGACCACCTAAATACTACATAGTACCATGAAAAACCACACGGTAAAAGTTTACCCCTCCAAAGCCAACCTGCCCAAAGAAGAACAATTCGCCTGGAAACTCGCCAAGGTAGCCACCGACGATG
>DAIOTP010000163.1:0-6447 GCA_036751905.1 Cryomorphaceae bacterium | reverse complement strand
GGCTCGATTACACCGGACAGACGTACAAAAATGCACTGGGCAGGGGCTGGGATGGCCTGATACACCCGGATGATTTACAAAGCGTCATCGACATTTACCTTCCCCATTTTGCAAAGAGAGAAGCCATATACATTCCCGCAATCAGGGTAAAGCGCTACGATGGCGTGTACAGGTGGCATTTGTTTACAGCCAACCCGCGCTACCTTCAAACCGGGGAATTCATGGGATACATCGGCGTGGGCCTCGATATACACAACCAAAAGGTAGCTGAGGAAGTGCTCAAAGAAAGCGAAGAGCGCTTCCGCTCACTTGCGCAAACCCTGCCCCAATTGGTGTGGGTGACCGATGCGCAGGGCAATGCTGAATTTGCCTCTGCACGCTGGAAAGAGTATACAGGGATTGAACCCATAGCCGACAATGTGATGGCAGCCATTGTACACCCTGATGATCTTGAAGGCGTTACTGCTGCATGGTCAGCCAGCCTGAGCTCAGGCACCTTATACAGGTACGATGTAAGGCTCAAAAACAAAAATGGTGAATACCGCTGGTTTACCGTAAAGGGCGAACCCGTATTTGATCAGGCACACCACATTGTAAAATGGGTAGGCGCATTCACCGATATCCATGAACAAAAGATCAATGAAGAAAAAAAGGATGAATTCATCAGCATTGCCAGCCATGAGCTGAAAACGCCCCTCACCACAGCCAAAGCCTACTTGCAGATGCTCGACATATCCCTCGACAAATCCCAACAAGAGGCAGGCCTCTATGCCAGCAAGGCCATCAAGGCCGTAAACCGGCTCAATGAACTCATTGGTGAGTTGCTTGATGTGAGCAAAATAAGACTCGGTAAGCTCAATTACAACATCAGCACCTTCAACTTCAATGAACTGATGAACTACACGGTGGAAAGTGTACAGCTCACCTCACCCACCCATACCATCACCAAAACCGGTGAAGTATGTGCCGAAGTGACTGGCGATATGCACCGGCTGCAGCAAGTGATCATCAACTTGCTCAGCAATGCCATCAAATATTCACCACGCGCACACGAGGTGTTCATACATATGGAGCAGAAGAATGGATGCATCACCGTAGCAGTACGTGATCAGGGCATAGGCATAGACAAGCACAACCTCGACCGCATATTTGAGAAATACCACCGTGTGGAGGAGCATGCCGTCAACTTTCAGGGTCTTGGTGTAGGCCTGTACATTTGCTACGAAATTATTCAGCGCCACATGGGCCGCCTTTGGGCAGAAAGCGAACCCGGCAAAGGCAGCACGTTCTACTTCACCCTACCCGTATGCTACAGCAGCGTACGTTCAATAAATACCTAAAAACATGGAAAACCACACAGGCAAATGTGTGTTGATTTACGAGGACAATCAGGAGATCCTGTTGCTTTGTAGCTTAATCCTCACAAAATACGGATACCGGGCAGTGACCATGCCCCGTTGTGAAGATGTGCTGAGCGACATGGAACGCATACAGCCCGACATTGTACTCATGGACCTCTGGATACCCGAAATTGGGGGCGAGCGGGCCATAACCCTGATCAAACAAAACCCCGCCACCCGACACATTCCCGTGTTGGTATTCTCCGCCAATACCGACATCAAGGCCATTTGCAAAAAGATCAATGCCGACGGTTACCTCGAAAAGCCTTTTGAAATCCAAACGTTTACTGAAACCATAGCCATGTATATTCTGCAAACAGACCACAAAAATACCTGAGCCCCTTGCACGAACCGGCTGATGTACATGCGCCCCCTCCCTAAAAGGAAGGGGCCGCCCCACACTACAGAGACAGCCCCTTAACACGCCTTATTTGGTTGTTTTATTGACTTTAGGTTATCTGGCCAATATGAATTTTTCAATTTGCGGATGCGCCCGGAGTGCGAAGCCGGTACAGGTACACCCCATGGGAGAGCTGCAACCTGTAGAACTGAAATGATCGTAATGTCGGTTTGTCATGACTTGCTGCAATCTTAACGCGCTACAAAGTTGAGGCATCCCGCCCGAGCGCACTATCAATCATTCCTCATAATGTTAAAACTATGGTGTAAAATGACCAAGAGCCGAAGGGCCTGTGCAGCGTTTAAGTGTTTATGGCCTTTTCGGCAAATGCGCCAGCGCCCTGAGCCCTGCCTCTTGATGGCGCAAGGGCGGATGGATGATTACCCGGGCCTTGGCGGCCTTTGAAAATTTATCCGCCCGCCCGCGTACTGCCTTGACCCCAACCAAAGTGGTGACGAGCCACACCAACCTCGGCCTCTGGCTTTTTACCGATCACTGACTGAGGTCAAGGGCATCATCGCTCTCATTTTGAATATTGTTGCTGGGCTTCCAACCGCTCAGGGCTGACTGAATGAAGTATGTCAAAATTCCTACCTTCGGCGGGTACTGCACTTTCATTTGTCTTTTGCAGCAAGCGCATTACACCACCACCACACGGGCCGGGAGCAACCAAATGAGGAAAATAGAATGAATATTGGGTTTTTGATCAATCAATAAAGGGTATGAAAGCAGAAAAAGTTGTGATAGCGCTCGGCATCTTCCTTGTGGCGGGATGCCATCAAAAGCAAGACAAGCTTCCCGCTCCATATGAAAATGAAGTTGCCCAATTGCAAACAGCCGATGACAAAAGAATGTACCTCGAGCAGATCTTTGAAGACGACCAAAATGTAAGGAATCCAAAGGAAGAAACGGCAATCATATCCAAATATGGATACGGATCAACAGAGCACAGGGCCCTGGCTGATGCACAAATGCAGCAAGACGAAATCAACCTGCTGAAAATTGAAGCCTATTTGGAGAAGCACGGCTATCCCGATAAATCCATGGGTGAATATGCCACCACCGTGCCCTGGGTGGTGATCCACCACTCAGCGCACTATGAAGCGAGAGCGCAACATTTTGCAACGGTCTATGCCGCCTATTTGAAGGGCGATATCAAAGATGGAGCCATCTCCCTCTATTTAGGCAGGATGTATGAAATGAAGCATGGAGAAAGGTTGAACATGGAAGGCTCATACAAAACAGAAGACCACATCAATGTAATGATCGAAGCACTATATTTGGAAGATCAGAAATTGGAGGCACAAGAGCGCTTATAAAGGTTGTGGGATTGCACCACATCAAGTACCTTTAAAAATTAACCCGCCCTACCCTTGCCTGCGCAGCAGTGGCCACTACACCACCCACCACCATGACCCTACAGCCTATAAATGACATCATACAGTGGGACGTAAAATCATGGTCGAAGGCACTCTCATACTGGGACCAGCACACCGACTGGGGCAAAGTAGAGAACGGACTTGAACTGGGCGGCCGCGAAGGAGGCCTTTCACTGTGGCTGGCTTTGAAAGGCAAGCAGGTGGTATGCTCTGACCTCGAGGATGTAAAAAGCAAAGCGCATCCGCTTCACATCAAGCACAATGTAGCCGCACATGTGCAGTATCAAGACATCGACGCTACCCATATTCCGTATCACAACCATTTCGACCTTGTGGTATTCAAATCTATCATTGGTGGCATAGGTAGAAACGACACTCAAGGCTTGCAGCAAAAGGTTTTTGATGAAATTTACAAAGCATTGAAGCCTGGCGGGAAACTTCTGTTTGCTGAAAATCTGATTGCCTCGCCCCTGCACCAACATTTGAGAAATCGGTATGTAAGCTGGGGAAATTCCTGGCGGTACGTGTCCATCACTGAAATGAAAGGCTTCCTCAAAAATTTTAAATCATTCGATATCAAGTCTACCGGTGTGCTTGGCGCATTGGGCAGAACTGAAAGCCAGCGCAATTTTCTTTCATCGGTGGACGCAATGCTTCTGAATCATGTATGCCCCGGGCATTGGAAGTACATAGGTTATGGCATTGCGGAGAAATAGGATTGCTCCCCCGCCTGCCCCATCGTGGCGGCTAAACTTATTAGGATGCTTATATGGCAAAGAAAATGTTGATCATCGCCTCAAATGGTGTCTTGGACCACTTTATTGTGGAGAAATCCATGCGCGCTTTCGGTCACAATATTAACCTGAGTGTGAGGAGCCGTTTTAAAATTCAATCTAATGAATATCAGTAGCTTTCAGAATAATTGAAGATCCGCAAAACGACATACAAACCGCCCAATTTAAAGTAATCATTGAGTTAACCAATGGAGTCATCTTTGAGACCACGACCGATTCCGTTCAAATAAGGAGATGACTACCGCCAATAACGGATCCTATAGCTCATGGCGATATTATCGTAAATTCGGCCACCACAAGCCATATGTACATACCAAACCACCAAAGTGTTATGAAAACCCTCACATGCTTACTTATCTGTATTGTTTCATTGAACCTCCACGGTCAATCATTGGTACTCGAAAACGAAAAATACCTGTTTGAAAAAGTGGATTCTGTTCCTGCTTTGAGCAAAAAAGAAATCTATGAAAAAGCGCGCAGTTGGACGGTACGCAATTTGAAATCATCCGATTCAAATATAGAATTGAATGATCCCACTTACTCACAGCTCACATCCACTGGCAATTTAACACTCGAAGAAGTACAGCTTGCGTTAACCTGTGTTCTGACCAATCACAATTTAAATTTCAAGTTTACCATTCTATTTAAGGACGGGCGATACAAGGTCATTTTTGACAATATGATGCTGAGCAACACCACTGTGTGTTATCAATCTGATGGCTCCCCACCATCCAAAAATTATCATGAATACCCTTTGGAAAAACTGGGGATGTCGAAGAAGAAAAAAGCCAAGGTTTTATTGGATATTGAAGGTAAGCTGCTCCAGCTCTGTCATGACCTGAATCAATCCATGAGTGGGGCCAGTTCCAAAAAAGACGATGATTGGTAAGATTGACCTTTCGCAACAACTCAGCTTTCCTTCGGCCTGTAAGCGCAGCATCCCACTTCGGGCAAAACCACCCGCTTGTCGGTTTTTGGTATTGGGTGTTGGGTATTGAGTGCTTCTTTATCATGCCAATTGCCCAGTGTCAATTGTTCAATCATCACACTTCCATATCCTGCGCATTCTCCCGCATCAATGCCCGCACGCCTTCCTCTTGCTGCAGCTCGGTGATATAGCCGATCGAGCGGGGTACAGAATCGCAAATCACGGTGATGAATGCCCCGGGGCGCGCGCCTTTGATGGCTTTGGTGATGGCCGCTTTTTCGTCGGGCTCATAGGCCACGGGCATGCTGGCGTCCACGCTCCTTATGCCTTCCAGGAGCAAGCTGTAGATGGCCTCGGCGCTGCGTCCCCGCAAATCAGCATCCGGGCGTATGATGAGCTCATCGAAACTTCGCGCGTATCCCTTGCCGAGTTCGATGATGTCCTCATCCCTGCGATCGCCTGTGCCTGAGGCCACCCCGATTTTCGGAAAGCCATCCACCTTTTCCAGAAATATGCCCAAGGTCGCCATACCGGCGGGGTTGTGGGCATAGTCGAGCAGCACGTCAAAATCCTTAAAGTGAAACAGGTTCATCCTTCCGGGAGTCATGGTCGGCGAAGGGATGAACGCACGCAGTGCCAGCCTCAGCGCTTTCATATCCACCTTACGGAGAAATGCCGTGAGCGCGGCAGCCAGTACATTCTGCACCATAAATACCGCCCTTCCGGAAAAGGTAAGCGGGATATTGTCCACATACGCTATGCGCCTGATGCGGCCGCCATCGTTGATGGTGACCATTCCGTTTTCACAAAATGCTGCGGTACCGCCCGATTTGCAATGCGCCATGAGGGCTTCATTTTGCCCGTTGAGGCTAAACAAAGCCACCTTCGACCTGATGCGGCTCATCATGGAAAGCACATAAGGGTCGTCGGCATTGAGGATGGAATAACCGGAGGCGCTGACATTTTCCACCACGACGGACTTTACCCGCGCCATGTCTTCGAGCGAATGGATGCCCTTCATGCCGAGGTGGTCGGAGGTGATGTTCATCACAATGCCGATGTCGCAGCTGCTGAAGCCAAGTCCCTCCCGCAGGATGCCTCCCCTGGCGGTTTCGAGCACGGCGAAGTTGACTGTAGGGTCGCTGAGCACAAAGCGTGCGCTCTTGGGCCCGGTGCAATCTCCTTTTTGCAGGAAACTGCCTTGCACCTGAATGCCTTCCGAAGTGGTGAATCCCACCTTGTATCCGGCATGGCCCATGATGTGCGCTATGAGGCGCGTGGTGGTGGTTTTGCCATTGGTTCCCGTCACGGCCACAATGGGAATGGTGGCTTCCCGGCCGGGCGGGTACAGCATGTCGATCACCGGCGCAGCCACATTTCTGGAAAGGCCTTCTGTAGGCCTCAAGTGCATCCTGAAGCCCGGAGCTGCATTGACTTCGATCACCGCTCCCCCTATTTGCGGAAGCGGCAAGGAGAGCTGGGTAGCCATGACGTCGATGCCGCAGATATCGAGCCCGATAATGCGTGCAATGCGCTCAGCCATCAG
>DAIOTP010000162.1:0-6479 GCA_036751905.1 Cryomorphaceae bacterium | reverse complement strand
GGCGACCGCTGTGGTGCCTTCCTGCCCTGCGCATGCGAAAAAGGCCGAATCAACTTGTACTTCGGCAGGTGCAAACAGATCGACCACAACGGTATCCGAGGCCATTCCGCAAGTGCCTTCCACGGTCACGAAGTAGGTACCCGGTTCGCTCAGCACATAGCTGTTTTGCTGGGAGCCGTCTTGCCAGATGGCTTGCAGGGAGTTGCTTACCTGCAGGGTAGCTGTAGTACCTGGACAAATGGAAAAATCCGGGCCCAGCGATACTTGCGTGATGCCAAGGGGAGGCAGGGCCATGACTGTGTCGCTGCCCAATGACATGCTGATGGCGTCATAGCTAACCATGGCCAGGTACTCGGCCCAGAACGGGGAGGCAGCAGTGACGGTGGTGAGTGTCTGAATGTTGTCAGCGTTTACCCTTGCGAAGGATATTTCGGGCTGTGTGCTAAAGGGTGTCCAATCTACAGGGTTGCCGTTCAGGGTCAGGTCGCCGGTTTGGGAGGTGGGCATCACAAGGTGAAAAAACTCGAACTGGTTGCTACCAAAAGTCGAGGTGAAAGAAAAATCGGTTTTCAGTTTCAAGGAAGTGTTGGCCTTCTCCAGTGGCAGCACAATACGCATATTGGGGTCGCCGCTGAAGTAAACGGTACATAGCGCTCCCCGCATAAAGGTGGCTACCTGCACAGGCTGGGATGATGCGATGAGCCTGGGTGCGGTGTTGAGAAAGGTCACGCTCTCACCTGCATCCATCTCAAACAGGAGTTCGTCGCAGCCTTCAAATATCTCCGTACCGTCAAAGGCGGCTGTAATGCGCACCAATTCTCCCCCTGAGAGCTCCGGAGGGATCAATGCAAATCCGGTACCCCAATCTTCCAGGGGTACGAGCTGCTCATACAGGTGGCTGTCGGCATCACATGCCCCGATGAGCACGCGGCGGTGACCTGCAAATACGGCGAATGGGGTACCCTGCGGACTGAAAATGCGCGTTTGGGTGAGGTCAGCACCTGGAGCTGCCAGGGTATACGCCTCACCGGCCTGAAGCACCAGGGCAAAGGGTATGCCTTCCGTCCCGGCGGGTGTGCTTACTGAGGGAATGATGGTGAGCTCGGTATTGTCGCTGTAGGCCAGTATACTCACCTGGCTTTCCTGGTTGTTGCCCTGAAAGGTCACCACCCTGTAGTCGCTGCCACAAGCCGATAGGGGCAATACCGCAGTACCTTCTGCAAAGTAAATGCGGTTGTGTAGGGCATAAAGCCTGATTGGGGCCGATGCCGTGATATGAAAGCTGCGGGTCTGGGCGACAAAATAGTCTTCCTGCTCTAATATCTGGTCCGGAAAACTTATTGTCAGTTGACCTCCTGGTACCACACTGCCAGACTGCTGCTGGAAGAAGGGGTCGTCCGGATTCCCATATGTCACAGTGACCTCAGCGCCGGTGGGTGCATACACGCTAAACTCAAAAGATGGAAGCCCATTGATGGGTTGCTCCAGGTTGCGCATGAACATGGCGCGAAATTCAGTGCCGAGATAGTTCTGGCCTGTGCAGTGCAAGCTGAAGCTGCACATCGCGAAAACCGACAATAAAAGTTTGGTGGGCTTCAATCTACGAAGTATTTGGTGAACAAATATCTCATAAATACACCAAATTTTGTTGCCATCTTTTTGCCAAATATTGGAATCCTTTTCGGTTGCGAGGCGATCTACTTTTTTGTGTTTCCGCTTGAGGATTCAATCACCACTATGCAGGTTCAATTCGATTCTCGAAGTGAATGTAAAGTTGATTGTGGATAACTGACCAGTTATGCTGTTTCTTTCGCCATTTGTTCTAGACAGCCATTACCGTCTGGTAAATAGGCTTTATATCAGCGTCATCTGTGGGAAAAGACGCTAGCCGCCAGCGGCCTTTGTTTTGTCCTCAGTCCAAGTTTTTAACCACGCTTGCCGACCTTGGGTGGGCACATCACACCAAAAAGCTGTGGCCATAGCTACGCGGGCAAGTGATGCCTGGATGTGTTTAATCTTCTAGCTCTGCATCTGCGTTTTTCATCCTTGCATGGCATTTTCTTACTGACCGTTTCATAAGGCAACAAACCCCATTGGCGGTCCGTCTTCAAAAAATAGAAAATGGCTTCGTAAATTTCCTGTAGGATATGCTTTCTTCTGCAGTTGTCGTTCAAACTTTTTTCAATAACTTTCCGCTGTAATTCAATAAAGTTTGATGGATACTTTTGTGTCCTATTTGATTTATGTATTTGATAACCATTACAATAGTTTGTCAGCACGCGCTACCTATAAGCATTCTTGAATTATTAAAAAACGCCTTATATACAAGACTTAAATGTGCCAGCACCTCCAATGGAAGTCGTGTACTCGGCTTCTCCGTGCGCTGTGCCAAAAACGAATAAAGGCAGAAGTGAATGATTAACCCCATTGGGTTGTTTGAGCATTTAATTTAAGATAAATATTTTAAACTATAATTATTTTTTGACCTGTAAGGTTTTCAAAACCTGACAGGTCTCCTACCGAAATATCCAAAAGAAAGCAGCACGCTCGCCTCATCAAATCAGGAGATGCCTGATCTGTGCCCATCTGTGCAATCCCTGCCTGCGTCGCGAAGGCCAGTACTGCGGCAGGCAGGTGTGGAATCTGTGACAGTCCTTTAGCCGCCTGCGGATTTTATTTAGCCAAGAATTACACGAATTACACGAATTTCCACGAAGGTGTTTTTTTTAAATTACGTGAAGGTCGGCTTGTATAATATGGAGCCGTTTCCTTCAATGGACATCAAACATCAACGGTCAGCATCATCGAGTATAAACAGCGCATTCACCGACACACCAAAAAATTCGGAGATGCGCAGCGCTAACACCGTGGAGGGTACATACTTGTTTTTCTCGATAGAGTTGATGGTTTGCCGCGATACGCCAATGGCCTGCGCAAGGTCTTCCTGCGTGAGGTCCAGCTTCGCACGCTCTACCTTCAGCTTATTCCTCATCCTTTTTGAGCCTCTTTTTCATCAGATAATAGGATGCGTTCGCATAGGTGAGCATCAGGGTGACCACGGCCATGTTCCCACCAATGTCGGGCAGGGCCATCGGTGCATTGGTGAAAAGGCTTTTCAGCAAACCAAAAGCAGGGAGGAACAATACAGCGGTGAAAGTGAACCTGATGCCGTGGAAGATGGCCTTCATCCTGAGCTGCTGGAACATTTCATCCTCATCTTTTTCAACGGAAAAAAGCAGCCAAAACAGTCCGAGCGAGAGGGGGGCGTGCAATAGATAGCCGCCAAAATCGTCCCAGTACATTTTAAAATCATCGGTATTGACTTGAAAAACGACAGTTGACAAGAGCAAAAGCAGGAGGGGAGTGCCCAGGAAGATGAGGTACAATCCGCGCCTTCGGTACGGGAATGGCAAGAGGAAATTGTGGAGGTCTTTCATTGCTTAAAAGTATAAGGACGTTTTACATTATGACAAACTTACTTTACATTTTGTAAAGTGGAAATAGCTTCAAAAAAAAAATTTTGAATGCATGGAGGGTCAGGCAGCCTAGTTGGCTCAACGGATGGCGTGCATTCGTGGCAGGTTTGTGGCCGGTTGCCGCCTTTTAAGTTTAGGCTACGGGTGGCCTTTTTTAGGCACCAATGCCTGCGTCGCAAAGAACAGTGCTGCGGCATGCAGAAATTACATAAAACCACAAATCCGAACGCTCTCCCTGCGGTTGTCAGTTGCGCCCATCTGTGTAATCCCTGCCTGCGTCGCGAAGGCCAGTGCTGCGGAGGGCAGGTGTGCAATCTGTGAAAGACTTTCAGCCGCCTGCGCCCTGTTTATTTGCCAAATAGGCCCGAACATACTTCAAGCAGGGATGGCCACTGAACCCGTAGCTTACACTTCATCCTTCAACTGCCCCGCTTGCTGAATCAAATAGCTCCTGGCCTCATGGTCGGTCTCATGTTTGAGTTCCTTGTGAATCGCTATGTAGGCCTTTGCTCTATGAAGAAATCTTTCAGACTGCGTGAAGTCGTTGAGCCATGCGGCAAAATCGGCCAGGCTTTGCTGCCGGGCTGAGTATTCAAAGTGCTCCAAGGCAAATTCGGCACTTTCCAACCGGGAGCTTTCCCACTTGTCTATTTTTTGCACTGGCCTGCCCAGAAACAGATCAAGCAGATAGGTGTTTCGGGTAAAGGTCTCAAAGGCTTTTTGCTCTGCCTGTTTGAGCCTGCCACTCTTAAATAGTATCACGGTGCACTCAAATAGAAAGTCCGGGAAACCGCTGTCGTCCGGGAAGGTTTTGTAAAACCAGTTGATGTACCTTAAGCCGCCTGTGTAGTCACCCAGCTGCAGGTAGAGTCGGGGAGGAGCATACCTGAGCCCCTGACCATCGTGGTGGGTTCCGCCCCAAAACTTTTTATCAGCCGCCAGGGCAGCTTTGATTTTCCTGATTTTGTTGCGGACGCGTTCTTCTTGTTTGGGCGTCATGGATGCTGTGGTGTGTGCGAGGGGCAAAGGTAAGGTACCGGAGGCGTAACGTGTCGTGGGTACAGAAGCATTTTCGCTGCTACTTCTGGATGCTGTACCGCAAAAAGAGCTCCATGCCACCCCTGAAATCCGACACGGACGACAAGTTGGATGTGGTAATGTCGTAGCTCATACCCCCGGAGAAACGGTCCAGTTCCAAAAGCAATTTTCCTACAAGGGCATCCTGCCAGCGCCCGAAAATGCCCACCGACAAGGCGACCTGCCCTTCGTTGGCGTTGTAGGAGGACCTGCTGCTGAACGCATACCGGTAATAGGTGCCGACGAGCAACTGCGATGCGTTGCCCTGTCTTTGATAGTACATGCCTGGGAGGAAGGAAGCGGGTGTATTGCGGACCTCAATTTCCGCATTTGCGAAAGCAGAAATCCTGACCGACAACACTTCATTGGGGTCGTCCATGAAGGAGTGGTTGGGACGGTTGAGGTGGTAGCCGGCAATGCCCGTGCGGATTTCCTTCAGCGCTTGTTGGTTTTTGGCACCCTTCCGGCGGTTGTATGAGTAGAGCAGTCCTGCCCCTGCATCGAAGTAGTTAAAGGCCAAATTCGAAAAGGATTCGCCACTGGCAGCCGTACCATTGTATGTGAATCCGTCAAACTGTGTACCCCACCTGCCAACAGGTTCCTCCATGGCCCGCTGTCCGTAACCCCCGTAGATGCCCAGGCCCACCATGCTTTGCTTGCTGATTTTTAAATGGTAGGCCAAATTCAGCTTTACCTGGGTGGTGCTGATTCTCGGCGTTCCTGCATTGTCATTGAAAAAGAAGATGCCCCCGGCCAGGTATCCGGGTCGGAAGTTGTAGGGTTTGGTAAGCCGGGCGTCGATGGATGCCGCCGAGGTTTGGAATGGCTCGGCTACGCTCCTCCATTGGCTGCGGTTCATCAGAATACCTTGAAAAGACTGGTTGGCACCCGCCAGGGCGGGATTGACAGCAAGCGGTGCAAACTTCATTTGCGAAAAGTGGAAGTCCTGGGCCATGGCAAGCGGAGCAGTGCAAAGGGCAAGGATACAGCATATGGTATGTCGGATGTGCACGGTGGGATTGCTTTAGCGGATGAGCGTTAATATTCCTGATTCCTCTTTGGAGGTACCGTCGCGCAGGGTGTAGGATACGCGGTACACATAGGCCCCGGCATCGACCTGCCGGCCATTGAAGGTGCCATCCCAGCAGGTACCGGTGGATTCGGAACGGAATACCTGCTGTCCCCAGCGGTTGAAGACTTCATAAGCCAGACTTCCAATGCAGTTGCCCTGCACGCAAAACTGTTCATTCTCGGCGGGCCCGCTTCCGTTGGGGGTGAATATGGTGGGAAAAAACACTTCTCCACAAGGTTCCTCGACCGTAATGGTGACCTCATCGCTCCCGGAGCAGCCCTCGGCATCGAAGCCCACCACGGTATAGGTCGTGCTTACCTCGGGCGATGCGATGGGGTTGCTGCAAGTGGTGCAGCTCAAGCCCTCAGCGGGAAACCAGGTATAAGTGAGGCCACCTTCGGCACTGAGTTGGATGGAGGCGCCCTGGGTGATGCTTGCATCCTGTGGCGTCGCGCTGATGGTGGGGGTGGGGGCGAGGTTCACCGTGGCAATGGCTGAGGCGCTGCAGCCATTGGCATCTGTCACACCGACCGTGTAAGTGCCCGCTGAGAGCCCCGTAGCCGTTTGCGAGGCAATGCCACCGGGTGTCCAGAGGAAGGCAAAATCCGGGCTGCCCCCGCTCACCAGCGCGGTGGCCGAGCCGCTGGCATTGTCACAACCTGAATCCAATGCAATGATTTCTACCACAGGCAGCGGGAATACCAGCAGGTTGAGCGTGAGCAAGGAGTCGCAGCCATTGGCGGCCTGGAGCACTTCCGTGAAAATTCCCGAAGAGGTGTAGATCACTCCTGAACCTGAGGTAAAGCTGCCACAGGCCGTTGCGCTTATACTGGCCGTCACCGCATCATTGATCG
>DAIOTP010000161.1:3379-6541 GCA_036751905.1 Cryomorphaceae bacterium | reverse complement strand
TGTTTGAATTCAGAGGCTTGTGGTATTGCAGATACAGCAAACAAATGGCCCATCACAGTCACTGCTGCGGCATGCTGTGCGGGAAGTGAAGTGAGATATTCATTTGGTCCGATTTGTTTAATTCTCCTTCTGGATTCAGAGGGCATTATTTGAACGACCTACCCACACCCACCCATCTCAAATTATAGGTTTTGCTTATTTGGCTTCCTTTTGAGAACAACAGCCTTATTTCAATCAAGCGCTCAATTCCATACCATCTCTCTCAAAATTCGAGAGAAATTTCTATACTTACGGCCTCAAAACCATCGCTATGAAAAAGCTTCCTCATTGCAAGCTGAGCAGCAAAAGCATTTGTCGCACCAATTCAATCACCGCCTTTCTATGCCTGCTTTTGATTTCAGGCAATCTGTTTTCCCAGAACAATGTCGACGATACGCTCATTTCGACAAACAATACAGATACAACAAAGACAAGCGAAATGTCGTCTGCAATTTTCATCCAGGTTTATGACACCATTCCACGTTTTTACAACAGGATTTGGAATATTGGATTCGGCTTCGCTTTTCCAATACAGGATTTCCACAGCAGCGACCCTCAGAACAAACTGGCTGGCTATGCCTTGCAGGGCCTGTCCTTTAGTGTGGGTTTGTTTTCCGGTTTCAGCGAAGGCAGCGAAGCGGGCTGGTATTTCGGTGCGGCCTACAGCAGTTTCAATACAGCCGGATTCATCGATTCGCTCCAGGTGAATGCATCGCGCATCGAACTTTTGCCCTCAGTCGAAAGTGGTACAGTATTCATCAATGAAGATTACCGACCTCGCTACCAGATATTCAGCTTTAGCACGGGATTCGCATTTGAAGGCAGCGATGAGCGCGTGTCGGCATACGGCAGCTTATTGATCAACGCCAATTTCACACGCGTGAATTCATTCCGCCTTGTACATCCGTCGGTTGCCGAGAATAAGGTAGTTTTTCCATTTAAAATCAGTAACGGCTTTTCTGCAAAGTTTGGCTTGCGCTTTCAGCAGCAATTCAGCATCGGCCTGGGCTGGCATTATTTGGGAAGGCCGGATTTGGAGATCGATGCAAGGGATGCGTTTTTGACACAAAACCAAGCTGTTATAGCAGTCGATGCTTTTGGCAGTATCCCAGGGTCTCGCCGCATCAACTTTCTGGAAGTGAACATGAGCTATGCCTTTGTAAGGCGTGGGGGCTACAGGGCTCCTCAAATTAGGCCACGTTTTTAATAGGCCTGTTGTTGTCGTGAAAGCATGCGAAAACACCGTTTGGGTCCAACTTTACCCATCTTTTCAAAAGTCAACACTTCATCGGGCTGGCTGCCCATGAAAATACCTACTTTTGACAGCGATTGAGGCTTGGTATCCCGCGGGCAAGTGCTCATTTTCATTTAAAGAAAAAACCATATTTATCCCCATTATGAGCACAAAAGAAGAAGCCATCCACAACTTTGACCCCGATGGTGTGGCAGCCGCTGGCAGCCTGTTTGGCCTCCCATTTACTCCCGAAAATGCATCGCTGGTGTTGATTCCTGTGCCATGGGAGGTTACCGTATCTTATGCCGCAGGCACATCACGTGGCCCGGAAGCCATCCTCAAGGCGAGCACACAGGTAGATCTTTTTCAAAAAGATATTCCAGGGGCATGGAAGTATGGTATAGCCATGCTCGAATTGCCACGCAGCATCCGAAAGCTCAGCGAAGTACTCCGGGTAGAGGCCGGCACCTACATCGAAGAACTCGAATTGGGCATGATGCAGGAAGACAGTCCTGAAGCCAGGGAAATATTGGCACGCATTGATGAAGGCTGTTCCAGCATGGTAAAATGGGTGAAAGGTACTGCTGCAACCCTGCTCGACGCCGGCAAACAGGTGGCACTTGTGGGTGGTGACCACAGCACACCCTTGGGCTTCATTCAGGCACTTGCCGAAAGAGAGCCAAAGGGCTTTGGTATTTTGCAACTTGATGCCCATGCCGACCTGCGCGATGCATATGAAGGCTTCACCTTTTCACATGCCAGCATCACCTACAACGCACTCAAGCATCCTGAAGTGAGCAAGGTGGTACAGGTAGGTATACGCGATTTTTGCGAAAGCGAGGCCCAAATGATCAAGGATTCCAATGGGCGCATACAAACTTATTTCTATCCAGACCTCGCTGCGCGCAAATTCAAAGGCGAAAGCTGGGACAAAACCTGTGATGAAATCATCACTGCGCTTCCGCAAAAGGTTTACATCAGTTTCGATATTGATGCCCTCGACCCCAAGCTGTGCCCCAATACAGGAACCCCGGTACCTGGAGGTTTTGAATTTGAGGAGGTAAACTACCTCCTTACCAAATTGGCCGCCTCGGGCAGAGAGATTATAGGGTTCGACCTCAATGAAGTGAGCCCTGGTTCAGCGCCCGATGCGCTCGACCACAACGACTGGGACGGCAATGTGGGAGCGCGCTTGCTCTACCGCTTGTGCAATTTGATGGGCGTAAGTAAGGAAATGCTCCATTTTGGATAAATCCGTTTTTTCAGAGCCAAAATTGTGCCTTTGTGCACTCCCTTTTGCGAAAAAGCTGAGAACTCCATCGTCTCTTTCCGAAAAGCTTTTTGGGCCTTGGCAGCCCACAGTGAAAATGGGGGAATGCGCTTTTTGGCTTGCTTTGTTATCAAGCATATTTCGCGGGCGTTCATTACTGGCTTCATTGTTGTGCCGAATTCCCGGCGAAATGGAAAGATTTTAATGGTTAATTTCGGCAGCATGAAAATGCACCTTGCGTTGGTATTGATCCTGCTTAGCAGGGTGCTCCTTGCACAGGGCCCAACACTCAGCCCGGAGGGGCAGGCATCACTCATCACATGCGGTCCTGGCGATGACCTCTACTCCGTATTTGGCCACAGCGCACTGCATATCTACGATCCTGTTAGGGGCATTGACAAGGTGTACAATTACGGCACCTTTGACTTCGACACCCCCAATTTTTATCTCAAGTTTGCTCAGGGCAAATTGGATTATGCGCTGGCCGTAACCAGCCTTGACCGATTTCTGGGCATATACCAGTATGAAGGCCGTTGGGTGAGGCGGCAAGTACTCAACCTCGATGCGCAGGAACGCGAAAGCCTGTTCCAATTTCTTGAAAACAATGCCCTTCCCGAAA
>DAIOTP010000161.1:0-3369 GCA_036751905.1 Cryomorphaceae bacterium | reverse complement strand
GAAAACAGGTATTACGCTTACGACTTCTTTTACGACAATTGCAGTTCCCGCATACGCGATGCAATGGAATCAGTGCTCGGCAATCGCCTGACATTCAACACTGCCGAAACCGATACGCTGGCTACCTTTCGGCAAATGATTGACCTCTACCTCACCTCCCATCCATGGAGCGACCTTGGCATAGACCTCGCACTCGGAATACCTTGTGACCGCGAGGCCGACTACCGCGACAAAATGTTTTTGCCCGACTACCTTATGGCTGCATTTGCAAGCGCTGAAGTAGATCATGATGGCGATGTGCGCCCTCTTGTGGCCCACACACAAACGGTACTGCAGGAAAATGCCGCCCTCCGCGATACCGCCCCCCGCAGCATCACCTGGGCGTTTTGGGTGTTCTTTGGCGTTTGCTTGCTGAGCAGCATTTACATCAATCCGGAGCGTATGCGTTGGTTCGACATAGCGCTTTTTGGTACGGCCGGAATTTTGGGTATCGTCATCGTGCTGCTCTGGTTTGCCACCGACCACAGCGCCACAAAGTGGAACATGAACATCCTCTGGGCCCTGCCCAGTTGGCTGTACGGAGCATATTTGGTGGGCAAAGGCCGATACGACAGCCGTTTTTTTAAAATTCACAGCGCTTTTCTGTTCTTTGTGGTCATTGGCTGGATGTGGATACCCCAAACCCTCAATGCTGCAGCTATTCCGCTGGTTCTTGCGCTGATTACCCGCAGTTGGAGCTGGCAAAAACAAATATTCGCAAAGCAAACCCATTGAACCATGGAAAAGTCAGTCGCTTCCCGATACCAAGCCATGCAAGCCGAGCTGTATGCGCTTTTCGCCAAAATGGACCAGACCCAGCCTTCGCTTCGCAACCAAAGGCCCGAAGGTGCATGGAACAGTGTGCAAATATTGCAGCACCTCCTGCTCAGCGAAGGAGGGACTGTGGCTTATGTAAACAAAAAACTCAATCAAAGCCCTGAAAATGTCGCGAAAGCGGGACTTGCGGCCAAATTGCGTTCCTTCGCGCTGAACAGGGCCCTCAGAAATTTTCGCAAGAAATACAAAGCACCGGGAACCGTAGGCGATGTAGACGACGCCCCTGATTATGAAGCTATAAAAGCACGCTACCTCGACGTGCGAAAAGACCTCAAGGAAACACTTGAAAAATTTGACGCAGAGCGCACAAAGCGCTGCTATTTCAAACATCCTGTGGCCGGTACCATGAGCATACTGCAAGCTCTGGACTTTATGCATGAGCACTTTGTGCGCCACCGTGCCCAAATAGAAGAACGCAGCCGCCCATACTAAAGCACAAGAATGTCTAAGAAGAAAAAAACCACAGAAGGAGGCATGGTGTACAGCACCAACCCCCAACAGATGAACGGCTGGTTCGATGGGCTGAAGGAGAGCGCTACTCCGGCACCAGCGGGCGGGCAAGATTTGCGCATATGGCTGGAGCGCCACCGCGGTGGCAAGGTAGCTACAGTTGTAAAAGGATTTGAAGGTGCGGATGGATCATTAAAAGAATTGGGAAAATCCCTCAAATCGCTATGCGGAGGCGGGGGCACTGCCAAAGATGGCGTAATAATAATCCAGGGAGACCACCGCGACAAGGTGCTCGATTATCTCACAAAACATGGCTATGGAGCGAAGAAGGCAGGAGGATAATTCCGACAAGAAATGGAAAGGAAGAGGCGCCACGAAGCCTTTCAGCGCGCCATACAAAAAGCCTGTGCAAGGCCGCTTTGACATGGTGGCCCAAACACTGCACGGCTTGGAGGATGTGCTTGCCGCTGAGCTGAGCCGAATCGGCGCCAACGAAGTGCGCACTGGCAAGCGTGCGGTATACTTCACCGCTGATAAAGACTTGCTGTACAAAGCCAACCTCCGCCTGCGCACCGCGTTGCGTCTGCTCAAACCAATAAAGCGGTTCACTGCCGCCAATGAAGATGCGCTGTACGCAGGTGCCCGTTCCATACTTTGGTCCGAGTACTTCGCGCTTGAGAAAACATTTGCCGTAAAGGCAAGTGTAGGTGGCTCGGTACACACGCACAGCCAATATGCGGCACTCAAGGTAAAGGATGCCATTGCGGACCATTTTCGCGATGTAAGTGGAGAGCGGCCCAACGTGGATGCCAAACGCCCCGATATTGTGGTGCACCTGCATATATACAATGATAAGGTGAACCTTTCACTCGACAGCTCGGGCAAGCCGCTGCACATGCGTGGCTACCGACAGCGCGAGGCCGAGGCTCCACTCAATGAGTGCCTTGCGGCAGGAATGCTGCTGCTCAGCGGGTATGATGGGCGCACGGCCTTCGTGGATGGTATGTGTGGCTCAGGCACCATTGCCATTGAGGCAGCCCTCATTGCCAACCGTATAGCGCCAGGCCTGCTGCGCAACGAATTCGCTTTTATGCATTGGAGCGACTTCGATGAGGCGCTGTATGGGGTAATTCACGAGGCTACGGTAAACCGCATTGAGGAGGGCCCTCACCCTATTCTTGCCCTGGACCGTGATGAGGACTCCCTGCAAGCGGCCCGGGAGGCTGCAAAGGCTGCCAAGCTTGAAGACGCCATCGAATTTCGCCATGCAGACTTTCTTCTGAGCGAGCCCCCTCCAGCGCCTGGCATGTTGGTGCTCAACCCTCCCTACGGAGAGCGCTTGCAGCCTTCGGACATCAACAAGCTATACGAAAACATTGGCGCGAAGCTCAAAAACGATTATACCGGCTACCGCGCTTTTATCCTTTCCGGAAATGAGGAGGCCATGCACCAGATTGGTCTGCGCACCTTCGCAACACACCATCTGCTCAATGGCAACATCGAGTGCCGCTACTCCGGATACCAGATGTACAGCGGAAGCAAAAAGACAGGGAAGAATACAGAAACCCGGCAGGAGAGCGAGGATCAGTAATCGCGTAGCTGATCCACTATCTTTGCAAGGCGGCTGTTCGCCAAAAAGGCAGCCTCCAGCGAACCGGCAAAGGGCACAGGTGTATCCATGCTTGCACAGCGCATCACCGGAGCGTCAAGGTCTTCAAAGCAGTGTTCATTGATCAGTGCGGCAATTTCGCCTCCTATTCCGCCAAACAAAGTATCCTCATGCAGCACCAGAGCACGGCCCGTTTTGCGCACCGATTTGAAAATTGCAGCAGTGTCAAGCGGTTGTAGCGTGCGTAAATCAATGATTTCCATTGCGCTATTGGGCATTTTTTCCGAAAGGGCAAGGGCCCAGTGCACGCCCATTCCGTAGGTGATGATGCTCAGCTCGCCACCCTCTTGCACCACCGCAGCTTCTCCAAATGGAAGGGTGTAATATCCCTTCGGCACATCGCCTTTTAGGCTGCGATACAATGCTTTATGTTC
>DAIOTP010000160.1:3389-6575 GCA_036751905.1 Cryomorphaceae bacterium | reverse complement strand
ACCTGCAGCCTGAGATGAGCGCCGCCGAAATTGCCGATGCCATCATTCCCGAGCTGCAAGCAGGCACCGCCGACTTCATATGCCTCAACTTTGCCAATGCCGACATGGTAGGCCATACCGGGGTGTGGGAAGCCGTCATCAAAGCCTGTGAGGCTGTTGATTTTCAGGCCCGACGCGTTGTTGAAGCTGCCTTGAAAGCAGGTTACACCACCATCGTGATTGCCGATCACGGCAACAGCGACATGATGATAAACCCCGATGGAAGCCCCAACACAGCCCACACCACCAACCTCGTGCCCTGCATCATGGTAGATGGAGAAGATGTGCTCCCGGTGAAAGACGGCAAGCTCGGTGACCTTGCTCCAACCATCCTCACGCTCATGGGTATAGAAATACCCAAAGAAATGAGTGGTGAAGTGCTTTTGAGTGCTGTAGCGGCGCGCATGTAATTGCCAGCTTTACAATACCTGTGGAGATCCTTGTCCCTCAATCAACAAACCTTAGGGGCTTGCTGAGGCTTTGATCCGTGGTAAAGCAAGGTCTTTTAGCTTCAACCTATGCAGGCAAAAAAAGGACATAACAAAAAACCCACCGCAATCTGCGATGGGCTCTTGAGAGTAAGTATTGTTATAGCAACCTAAGCAAGCGCGTTGACGTGCTTGGTAAGCTTCGATTTCAGGTTGCTCGCTTTGTTCTTGTGAATAATGTTGTTTTTGGCTAGCTTGTCCACCTTGCTGATTACAGTGGTGAGCATTTTTTGGGCTTCAGCTTTGTCGGTTGTGCTACGCAGGTCACGCACGATGTTGCGCGTGGTTTTGTGCTGGTAACGGTTTCTCAGGCGGCGTGATTCGTTGGCCCTGATTCTCTTTAGCGCTGATTTATGATTTGCCATAAGCGTTTATGCGTTTTCTTCTCAAAAATGGAGTGCAAATATAGCAATCTTTTACTTGCCGCAAGCAAATATTTTTTTAGCAGTGCAAAATACTGCAAATGTGCATAGAAGCACTATTTTTGCAGGCAATGAAGAAGGGTTTGTTGGTGCTGCTGCGCCACGGCGAAAGCGTTTGGAATGCAGAAGGAAGGTTTGCAGGAGCATCCGATGTTCCTTTATCGCCATTGGGAAAAGGGCAGGCCATGGCTGCTGGTATGCTTTTGCGCAATTATACGTTCGACGTGGTATACACAAGCACCATGCAGCGTGCAGTACAGACCTGGGAGCTCATGGCCTCTTCATTTCAATCGCTGCCTGCATGGCAAAGCTTTGAATGGCTCAATGAGCGTGACTTCGGCCTCCTGGAGGGCCAATTGAAATCAGATTTGGAAGCGCAGTTTAGCGCTGAACAGGTAGAGCGCTGGCGCTTTGGATGGGATGAACCCCTACCCGAGGGCAGTGGAGAAACCTTTGTACGCATGCGCGAAAGGGTTTTGCCCCAATTTGATATCCAAATACGGCCTCTTCTTCACGCTGATAAAAAAGTACTTGTTGTGGCGCACGGACAAGTGCTGCGGAGCATAGCCATGTATCTTGAAAATGCCCCGGCCGATGAAGCGCAAATATTCTCTATGGACAACGCCCGGCCAAGGGCTTATCACTGCACTGAGGGATTGTTCGACCGTGTGGAAGTATAACAATTATGCCTTAGAGCAGCATTGCTGAGTGCATAAAGTGCCTGAAACACACATGGAGAAAAGAGGACCTGCGCATTGTGGTATCCATTGTACCAGCATGCGCAAGACCCCTTATCCTCTAATCAAATAGTTCAAAATGAAAAGCCCCATTTTGAAGGAGAGCTTCGGGCGGATTTTACCCTTTTCGATGCGCAGCCACAATTCATCAGCAACATAGATATCAATGGGTTGCGCCACGTGTCCTAAAGCTCCGCGAAATCGTGAGGCTTGCTGAAATGGTTTTGGAGGCAACACTGCCCTCAAGGTCTTTGCACTGCTGAAGCGCAACTGTACAGTGGCCGCTGAGCCCACAACCTCTATGTTGCCATGGACGCTGCTGGCATGAAGGGCTCCTTCTATGGCTACGGGTTTGCGCGCAGCCACATCAATTGCTTGTTGGCTCGCTGGTGCTGATTTTGAGCTTGCCACTGATACTCCAACTTGTCTTTTGCTCACTTCCTACCTTCGTGGGCACTTGTATGTTGAAGTTGTCGAATTCATAGGTTATCTGCGCATTGCGCCCTGTGAGTTTGTCGTAAAGGCCTACGGCCAGGTCGGGCCAGGTTTCGATGCTGTTGTTGTCAGTTGCCATTATTTTGGTGTTAGTGGATTACTTCATCAGAACAGAGCAAAGCCACATATGTTCAAAACAAGGGCTGGTCGAAAACCTCAGTGGCCCAAGGCTTCTTTTTCGATGGAAGCGCCGAGGCTTAATCCGAAATGCTTGCCGGCCATATCGCTCACCTGACCTCCAATAGCCAAAGCAGCCGTAGCTGCCGGCGAGGGTGCGTTGAGCACATGGATGCTGCCTTCGTTGTACTCGATGCGGAAGTCGTCGCGGGTATCGCCATCGGAGCGCAGGAGCAATGCACGCACTCCGGCCCGGCCGGGCTTTATGTCGTCCATGGTGAGCGAGGGCACAAGGCGCTGCAAGGTTTTCAGGAAGCGGTGTTTGCTAAATGCCCTGCGGTACTCATCGATGCCGAACTTCATGTTGCGCATGAACAGTTTCCAAGTGCCGCCATAGGTAAGTGCGTCGAAGGAATCGCGCAAGTTGAAATCGGTTTTGCCATATCCTTCGCGCTTGAAGGTGAATACGGCATTGGGTCCGCACTCGATCTCACCGTTGGTCATCCGCGTAAAGTGCACCCCAAGAAAGGGGAAGTCGGGATTGGGCACGGGGTATATGAGGTTCTTCACCTTGTGCTTGCCCGCTTCCGTAAGTTCATAATAGTCGCCTCGGAAGCCCACAACGCGCTCTTTGAGCTTCACACCGTCCTTGCGCGCCAGTCGATCCGCCTGCAAGCCTGCACAAAATACCTGATAACGGGCTTTGTACACCCCTTTGGTGGTGTGCAGCTCTTTGTGGCTGCCCTTTCGGGAAATGGAGTTGAGCGCTTCACCCAGTACGATGCGGCTTTGTGGATTGGCCGCCAAGGCCAGCTCCGCCATCTTTTCGGTGGCTTGCCTGAAGTTGATGATTCCCGTTACCGGCACCCAAATGCCCGCTATACCTGC
>DAIOTP010000160.1:0-3351 GCA_036751905.1 Cryomorphaceae bacterium | reverse complement strand
GGGGCTCACGGGCTTTGATTCCGGCAGCGTCGATCTTCTCGATGCCCTCAATGCCATTCTCGATGCCCGTTTGGTAAATTTTGTCGAGCATGGGCAGCTCCCACTCCTCTACAGCCACCACCACCTTACCGCATACATCGTGTTCGATTCCGTAATTTTTGGCGAAAGCCACAAGCTCCTTGCGTCCATTCACACAATTGATTGCCTTGAGCGAGCCGGGCTTGTAGTACAGTCCGGAGTGAATCACACCGCTGTTGTTGCCCGTTTGGTGGTCGGCAAGTGCATTTTCTTTTTCTATGAGGACCATGCGCAATTGCGGATAGCGCAATTGCATTTTATAAAAGGTGGCTGCACCTACAATTCCGCCTCCAATAATGGCTACGTCGTACACATCTGAATCACTCTCTGCCATGAAAATTTTTTGCAAAGATGCGAAATAGCGCAGAGATGATGTAAATCTGTACCTTCGGTTGATCATGGATACTGCGCTCTTGGTATTGGCTTGTGTGCTTTTGTTGGCGGGATTTGCAGGGGCTGTATTGCCCATCGTGCCCGGGCCACCGCTGAGTTGGGTGGGTGTGCTCCTTGTGCATGCAAGTGGCTATGCAGCCTTCAGCACTACCACGCTCGTGCTGAGCGCCGTTGTCATGGCGCTGGTCACCGTGCTCGACTACGTGATTCCTGTGTGGGGCACGAAGCGCTTTGGAGGCAGCCGTAGCGGGGTGATTGGGGCGACAGTTGGGCTTGTGGCAGGCTTGTTTTTCATTCCTTTTGGCATCGTGGTTGGTCCTTTTGCAGGAGCGCTTGTCGGCGAACTTGTCCACGCTCCGGGCGAGTTTGGCAGGGCTTTGCGCAGTGCTTCGGGCAGCTTTGTGGGCTTTCTGGTGGCTACGTGGCTAAAATTGATGTATGGCTCCTGGGCCATTTCGGCGGTGTTGTGGGCCTTGATTTTCTGATTCAATATCAAGCTGGCTTACATTTGTATAATGTTTTTTAAAAATCCACTCCTGAGTGTCAAGTTGACATTTTTTGATAAGTTGTGCGTGGAGCAGCCGCTTTTTCAGCCAAAATAAAACTTACCTTTGATAAAATACACATGCCTATGCTGTTTCAGAACATTGTTATTACGGGTACCGGGGCTTACATCCCCACTGTAGCTACACCCAATGCTTTCTTTGCCGAAAGGCAATTTTACAACATGGACGGTACCGCTTTCGCCCACCGTGGGCAGGAAGCCGTCGAAAAATTTGAAAGCATTACGGGCATTTCCGAACGCCGCTATGTAACACCCGACCTTACATGTTCACAAATTGGTGCGTTTGCGGCAAAAGCAGCTATTGAAGATGCGGGTATCGACCCTGAAACAATTGATCAAATCATCGTGGCCCACAACTTTGGAGATGTAAAGCATGGGAGTACACAGAGCGATATGCTTCCCTGCCTCGCTGCAAAGATCAAACACAGCCTGGGCATCCGAAACCCCTCGTGTGTGGCCTATGACCTGCTCTTTGGCTGCCCCGGTTGGCTGCAAGGGGTGGTTCATGCCAAGGCCTTTATGCAGTCGGGCCAGGCCAAGCGCTGCCTGGTGATTGGCACCGAAACCCTATCGCGCGTGGTCGACAAGTATGACCGTGACTCCATGATTTATTCTGACGGGGCCGGCGCCACTGTGGTGGAGCTGCGTGAGGAGAATTACGCGCGGGGCATCATATCGCACGGTACCAAATCATTTACAGAACAGGAAGCTTATTACCTCTTTTACGGTGAAAGCAACCATCCCGAAGCCGATGACCTGTGCTTCATCAAAATGCACGGCCGAAAAATCTACGAATTTGCCTTGAGCGAAGTGCCCAAAGCCATGACGGAATGCCTGGAGGCGAGTGGATTTGGCATTGATGATTTGCACAAAGTATTCATACACCAGGCCAATGAGAAGATGGATGATGCCATCATCGACCGTTTCTACAAAATGCATGGACATGTAGGAGCGCCTGCCTTGGTAATGCCAATGAGTATACACAGGCTGGGCAACAGCTCTGTGGCCACCGTCCCAACGCTTTTTCATATGGTGCGCAAAGGTGAAATGCCCGAACACCAAATCAATGAAGGCGATTTGGTGATGTTTGCCAGTGTGGGAGCCGGCATGCACATCAATGCGATGACCTACCGCATATGATGTTTTGATTCCGCAAAAGCCCAACGCAAAAAGTGGGGCATGGCCTCGCGCCAGGTGGCGGTATCATGGCGCCCTTCGTGCATTTCATAATAGGTATAGTCATCATATGGCCGCATGCCTTTGCGGCTCATCTCCACCATAAGGTCAAGTGTGTCGTCGATGGCGTCGATGATGCCGTTGTTGTTGCGATCGCTCTCCTCATCGTGTGTGCCGGCCTGAAACCAAAACTTAACAGTGGGCTTCCGCTTTGACTTGCGCACCTGCAAGTGCATAAGGCGTCCGTGGTCCATACCCAATATGCGCTCCCAAATGGTATAGCGCCTCCACCAGAAACTGCCGCTGAAGGCCCCGCACTTTCTAAACACATCAGGATGGTTCCAGGCCGTATCGGCCGCGCTCAGGCCGCCGAGCGAATAGCCTGCAATGGCCCTTTCTTTGGGCTCGGTGCTGAGCAGGTAGTGCTTGTGCAGCCATGGGAGCAGCTCCTCCAGAAGGAAAGCGTTGTACTGCTTCGCCTTTGCGCCGCGTCCTTTGTAGTCGGCGCGAAAAGCGGTGCCATATTCGGCCATGCGGTCGCCTGCCACCACCCCCACCGCGAGCAGCGGACGTATGTGGGCATGGCTGGTTTCGCGCTCCAGGCACTGCTTGATCTGCACAGCGGCATTGTCTTGCCCATCGTTGAGCACGAGCAATGGCAAAGCACGCCCCTGCGGCCATGAAGCCGGCTGTATAATTTCGACCGCCACTTCCCTGCCGAGGTGATGTGATGGCAGTTGGTGCCATGAAGACGCATAGGCAAAAGCATCGCCCGCCCGGTGCTGCGCATCGTGCCTCGCTTTGAAGGGACCCTGGTAATGCGGATGTGACAGATGTGCAAATGGCATGAGACGACAATTTAACGCAAAGGTAATGCACCTTGCTGTGATGCATGTTGCGGCACCGGAATGTGCGCAATAAAGGGCTAAATACCTTGATCAGGCAAGCAATCCATCCTGCCAATCCAAAAAAAATGTGGACTTTCGCGTTTTCAATTTTGCAACACACATGAGCATTCATGCCATTTCGCCGATCGACGGTCGCTATGCTGACAAAACCCGATCACTGGGCAAATATTTTTCAGAATACGGACTGATCCGCTACCGCATGCATGTGGAGGTAGAGTACTTCATAGCCCT
>DAIOTP010000159.1:0-6591 GCA_036751905.1 Cryomorphaceae bacterium | reverse complement strand
TCAGGGTTTCTTCCACGCCCGGCACGCTGAATCCATGGCTCAGGGAGGCGTACACCACAGCCTCGGCTGCTACTTGCCTGCTCAGCCCCAGCCGCGGGCTCAGGATGCTGCCGTAGCGGTATGCTCCCGACTGGTCGAGTTCCGGGCTGGGAAACCGGTCGCTGAGGCTGTAGGCAGTGCTGTTGGCATTGAGGCCGGCTTCTACAGCCATTTTTGGCGAAAGCTGTACCCGCCACTGCGCAAAGGCGTTGAGGTTGCTGCGCTCCTGCTCATTTCCCGCAAAGGTGCTGCCCGCCACGCTGCCCTGACCGGGAAAGTCGCGGTAGAGGTTTTCGATAAGCTGCAGCCCATACCACTCATAGAGGTACTCAAGGCCCACTTCTACCGTGGCTTCCTTCTGGAAAATGGCGTGCTTGTACCGCGCCTGTGTCCTGAAGCCGAGCATGCGTGCGTCTACATCCTGAATGTCGAAGGGGCGGGGCTCGTAGGCGTCACGCCATTGCCCGAAGAGGCTGGTGCTCCAGAGCAGGCGCTCTGTGAACCGGTGCTCAACATGAAGCCCGGCTATGAGCCTGTCGTATGATTCAAATCCCTGGGCAGCATTCCAGTTGCGGTCGGCGAGGCTGGGATCATTGGCAAAGTCGGTGGCATTGATGGTGCTGGGTATAAAGGCCTTGAGGCGGATGTAGTTGGCGTAGGCCCGCAGGCTTGTGCGTTCACCCAGCGTGTATTGCCCGTTGAGGCTGAGCGAGCGGCGGTCGTAGCCGCTGTTTTGGCGCCAGCCATCGCGCTCCAGTTGGTTGTAGCTGAGCTGCAAGGCGCTGCGCTCATTGCCCACGCTGCCGCTGAGGTGGTACTTGCGCATGCCAAAGCTTCCGGCGCTTACACCGGCGCGCAGTTGCGGTTTTTGCGGAAGCTGGGAGTACATGTGTATGGCGCCACCCAGGCCCGCGCCGTAGAGGCTTGAGGCAGGTCCTTTTACCACCTCCACGCGTTCGAGCAGCTCCAGGTCAATGTCTTCCAGAATGGTTTCACCGGCTGCTGTGGTGATGGGTATGCCATCTACATAAGTGCGCAGCCGGTTGGTGCTGAACTGTGAGCGCGCGCCTATGCCGCGAATGGTGATGCGGTTGGTGTTGAAATTGCCTTGCTGCATGTACACCCCCGGCACTTGATTGATGAGGTCGGTGAGCAGGGTGGCATCATTCTCGAGGAGCTTGGTACGCTGCATTACGGCTACGGAAAGCGGCACCCACTTCAGGGAGTCGCTGAGCAGGCTGCTGCGTATGGTCACGGTGGGGATGGTGGCAGGGCTGGGGAGGGTCTGAGCAAATACGGTGTGCGCGGATATGCCGATGCCGAGACAGATGGCAATGTATATAAAGCGTGTCATGTACGATTTTTGCAAAACCTTGTTTCTATCCTGATTGGGCCATGTTTTTCTGTATTTGGCATGCTCAAGGTAAGTATTAAATCGTATTTCCGGAGGCCGATGCACGCTTTTTGCCACATAAAGACGAGAAAACCAACAATTCCTTTTAGGCCTCATTTTGGTGTCATGTTGAAACAAACGGGCAATTCATATCCATCCAATGGTTTCCATAACCATTCCCGGATGCTGAAATGACGAAAGTGTTGCACCGTGTGTATGGAGTTGCAATGAATGGGGACTTCTGCATTCATCATTTTATTGGCTGCCAATGATAGCCCAGTGCTGTGAAATGGTTTCATTTGTATAGAAATTCATCCATGCCTCAGTGCAAACCGTCTTTTTTTATTTTTATTCCATGAGATTTTTTTCACGCATTATGGTGTTGACCTTTCTGCTGATAAGCAGCTCCATTGCAATATCTTGTACAGAACGATTGCCGATCTCAAAAGATGACAATCCGCCCGAGCTGCTCCACTTATGGAGCGGCGCCCCCCACACCGATGGCATCACCTTAGGTGTACAATGGAGCCAACAAACGGAATTCGAATTTCGCATAAGCTCCGATAGCCTTTTCGGAAATGGGGTTACCAGAATTGGCAAACTGCTCGTGAACAAAGCACCTTATTACCACAAGCAAAAAGTGGAGGGATTGACCCCTGACCGCACCTATTACTATGGTGTCTTCATAGAGGATAAGCAAATGGGGCGCATGGGCAGTTTCCGGACATTTGCCGAAGGGCCGCAAAGTTTCCACATCACTTTGGGAAGTTGCCAGCGCACGGGGAGTGAGGCCGGAATATTTCGTGCCATGGCCGCCCAAGAGCCGCTCTTCTTTCTGCAAACGGGCGACTACCATTATGAGAATATCGCCAGCGATTGCGACAGCAACTTTCTGGCCGCGTACCAGGCCAATTGGTACAGCGAGGCCCAGAACGCGCTTTTGCGAAAAACGCCTTTTGTGTACATGTGGGACGACCACGATTACGGCCCCAACAACAGCGACGCTACAGCCCCTTGCCGGGAAAATGCTGTATCGGCTTACCGCAGCTACATTCCTCATTACACGCAGGCTTTCGAAGAAAGTACAGGCCCAATAAGCCAGAGCTTCGTGGTGGGCAGGGTGCGCTTTGTGCTCAGTGATCTGCGCAGTCAAAAAGTAAAGCCCACCTATGACCAATGCACACGGCTGAGGCAAGGCAGCAACTTCCGTGAAGGGGCACACCTTGATTGGTTTTTTGAAGAGCTGCTTGCCGCAAAAAACGCCGGACAAGTGGTGGCATGGGTGAGCGGTGTGCCCTACATCAACCATGAAGGAGGCCCGAATTACAAATGCAAAGAAAAAGACAATTGGGGTGGGTATCCTGAGGAACGGCAGCGGATAGCCAACTTTGTCAAAGAACACGGTATAGCCATATTTATACTCAGCGGCGATGCCCACATGGCCGCCATCGACGATGGCAGCAACAGCGGTTATGCAGAGGGTGGGGGGGGCTCGATTCCGGTGTTTCAGGCCGGTCCCTTACACGATAGCCCCAGCTACAAAGGCGGGCCTTATAGCCATGGCCACAGCGCTGCTCCCTATCAGTATGGCTTGATGCAGGTGGAAGACAATGGAAACGATGAGGTATGCGTGGAGTGGAAGGCATACAATGAATACAACCAATTGGTACTTGCATCAGCAACGGGCCGTGAATTGAGCTACCGTTTTTGTCTTGCACCTTGAGGCAAAAAGTTAAAGTTGCCGGACGAAGCTGAACGGGGCAAGGAACATTCTTATAGAATATGAACAAATTGGGGGTGTAATAATTAAAACGTAAATTAGAAATAGGGGTTTTGCGATGTGAAGGCGTCTGTATTGAGATCACGGTGATCAATCAGTTTTAACCATTCAAGCTTTTCACTCATGAAAAAATATCTTTTCGGTGTAGCCCTTACATTTGCGTTGGTGTTGTACGCTTTTGCTAATGATGCTACTGCACAATCACGTATCGTCACTGTAGTACCAGGACTTGGCACACTCAATGATGCAATCGACGGCGACACTACTGCAACAGGTGAGCGCATAGATCCGCTCAACACGGCTTACCAACTGCAAGGAGGTGAATTCTACCAGCTAACCCGCACCATTACCAACCAATCATTTCCCCTGCACATTCGGGTTAGTCCCGCTGATTCAGAACGGGCACGCCTCCAGATATTTGACGGAGGTGATGGGGCTTCCAGGGCATTTGAGGCTTTTGCCAACCTGAAGCTGGAAGGTCTCAAGGTAACCAATGCCGATCAAAATGGTCAGGAACAGGAGCGGATCGTGAGGCTGCGCACGGCCAATATCAAGGTAACCATCGACAATTGCTGGCTCGAAGTAGATGCTCAGACCGCCTTCAGGCACGATGCAACAATGCAGTCACTGTTCATCTACAATTCAATCATCTCCAACATAGGCCGTGGCTTCGATCCTGACAATGGCCGTATGATTGATGACCGTGGCGATAATATGGACAGCCTTGTGATCTACAATACAGTAGCCTACAATATTACTTCGAGATTCTTGCGCGATGGGGGCGGCTTTATCAACTATGCAAAGGTTGATCAGTGCACTTTTGTAAACAGCGCCCAACGCGGGTTTGATTTTGGCCTTGCCAAAGAGGTGTATTTTACCAACAACCTTGTGGTCAATGGTTCATTCGAAGGCACGGGTATACCAGAGGTGCCAGGAGCTGGCAGCGAGTCGTTTGTTGAAGTTTCCATCTGGTTTCCCGATCCTGCGGCACAGGTGCTTGTAGTATCGCACAACAATGTGTTCACGCAAAGCGCTCTCACCAACCTCTATGCACCTACAGTACAAGCTGTACCGCTCCTTCGCGCAGCAGTTGAAGTTTTTGTAACCGAACCCCAATTGCTCAGCACAAACATTGTGGAGGTCATCGAGCTCAATGATGCGCCTGCACCACCGGTACAATATTTACAGGACTTTTTTAATGGCAATGTTGCAAATACACCAAAGTGGTGGGATCCCGATTTTCTCGAGTATGATTTCACCTATAGCACTTCTACAGCGTCATATACAGGAGGATCGGAAGGGCAGAACATTGGAGTACTTTTTGGTGCTCCCGCTTGTACAGCCAATGGGGGTACGCTTTCGGCAGGTTCAAACCGCAGCTTCTGTGTGGGTACAGGTTCACCTTCGGGAATCAACGTCAGTGTGGATGGTGCCAGTGGCGGCCTCGAACGCTGGGGTTTGTTTGACGCAAATGGCAACCTTGTGGCAAACCGTTCCGGCAACTCACTTTTTAATTTGGACAGTTATCCGGCAGGCAATTATACCATACGCTACATGCGTTATGAGGCCGGGGTGGACATTAGCCAAATTACTTCGCTCTCCTCTTTTGGTTCTTTGGAAGGTTGTTTTGGAACTTCTGCGAATGCCATCACCGTGTTTCTCCGCGAGGAGCCCTTCGCCGGAACGCTGACTTCCACAGGCCCTACCAGCATCTGTGCCAACAGCGGTCCCTCATCGGTTGTTCAACTTTCGTTGGGTGGCTTTGCAGCCGAAAATCTTCGTTATGTACTGGTTTCACAAACTTTAGGCAACCAGGTGGTTTCACAAAATGCAGGTACAACTGGGGGTACAGCCTTCAATCTCAACGGCCTTCCGGCAGGTACATACCGCGCGGCGGCCTTGGGCTTTCAAGCGGGTGTAAATCTTAGCGGTGTACAATTTCAAAGCCAGTTGCAAGGGTGCTTTGACCTCAGCAATTTTGTGACTATTTTCATTACCAATTGTTTAAATGCATCCATGCAGGCCCAACCCAATCCGACAAATGGGCCGAGCTATGTCACCTTCAGCAATCCACGTACTGAATATGCGACCCTTGAGGTGTATGACCTCAGCGGACGTATGGTAGAGCGAATCTTCAACCAGGTAGTTGATGCCGACAGGGAGTATAGGGTGCAATTCGATGCCGGCCGACTTACCAACGGCGTATACCTGTACCGTTTGACTACGGCCAATGAGATTGTGACTCAGAAATTCGTAGTGGGTCATTAAAGCACATCGGTTCCAAGTAGCGGCTGTTCTTGTAGGACAGCCGTTGCTTTTTTTGTGCATTTGTAGTCAAAATGGCCGATGTGAGGGTAGGTGCTCCTTGTTATAATTGTCAAAATTCCCCGATGCTAAAGCGCAATATCACGCGCATATTGTTCCGGAAAGGCAAAGCATTGATTCCACCTCCAAAGGTATTTTGGATAATATTGCTTGCTTTGCTTAAAACGTGCAGGTTTATTTACCGCTTTGTATTCACAGGTATCAGGGTATGCACAGAATCACGGCGTCTCATCTTCAACATTTATTAGCTGTATGTACAAGTCGCTATTGACCATAATCTTTACCATTTTGTTATGCTCTTCAGGCTACGCACAAAGAGGCAGCGTTACAGGCTTGGTTACTGACAAAAGCACGCGTGAGTCACTCCCGGGTGTATCGGTGTACGTAAAAGGTACAACCATAGGCACCAGCACTGGAGTAGATGGTACTTACATCTTGAGCAATGCCCCTTTAGGACAGATTACCATAGTATTTGCCTACTTGGGCTACAAACCCCATGAGCAGCAAGTGAGCATTGAGCAAGGCAGCAACCAACGGGTCAATGCAGTGCTCGAAATGGACGCTATACAAATGAGCGAAGCAGTGATTGTTGGTCAAGCCGCGGGACAGCTTGCGGCAATAAACCAACAACTGCGAAGCAATACCATCGTCAACGTGATATCGGCTGAGCGCATTCAGGAATTGCCTGATCAAAATGCCGCTGAGGCGGTTGGTCGCCTTCCTGGCATTTCGGTATTGCGTGAGAACGGTGAGGGGCAGCGGGTGGTGGTTCGGGGGCTTTCGCCAAAGTTCAATTCAATCACCATCAATGGCGTGCGTATTCCATCAACCGATGGCAACGACCGCTCAGTGGATTTGAGCATGATTGCACCAGAATCGCTCAACGGCATCGAAGTATTCAAAGCCCTTAGACCCGATATGGAAGCTGATGCAGTGGGCGGAACAGTGAATTTCGTGATAAGAAAAACTGCCACCGAACCCCGTTTTGGCGGCAAGCTTCAATATGGATACAACCAACAAGAACGAGAATTCGGACAATGGAAGTTTGACCTTT
>DAIOTP010000158.1:0-6652 GCA_036751905.1 Cryomorphaceae bacterium | reverse complement strand
TTGTTGTTTTGAAGTTACCCTTAACTTAGTGTCCGGACAAATGTAGCAGGTCCAAAAGTGTTTTGCGATCGTCTAGTTAATCTTTTAAAAAATCACAGCATTTCTAAGGTAAGCCAATTTATCAGACGACCAAGCTTTTAAAACCAATGACATGTAAACAGATTAAGCCTATCAATAAAGTATTGAGAAAGATCATCCCGACACTACTTTCCGCATCATATACGAATTAGAAGCACATTCAAACCCATCAGAAAGGAGCAACTAACTGTGTTGGCATAAATGAAACAGAAAGGTTTTTCACATCGACGCGCTGGTTTTTTGCTGTTTTATACATAATGTATACAATGATGTATCGCTCAAAAATATTGGTCAAGGTTCAATCCATCAAAAAAAAGCAAGTCTTACTTGAAGCCCACATACCACTCAAAGTGATTGCTCAAAATTTGGTCTTTCTCAGTGCGCACAAATTCGAGAAATGCCTCGGCAACAGGCGACATTCGCTTGCCTTTTAGCCAAATAAGTCTCCACTTGGTGGAGAGTGGAAGGCCCTTTGATGGCAAAATATAAAGCTGCTTGTTCAGGATTTCATTCCTGATGCCAATCAGCGGCATGATGGAATTGCCAAGCCCTGCCACCACGGCCTGTTTCACAGCCTCATTGGAGGTGAGCTCGAGCTTCTTTCTATCCTTTGCCTTGTGGGTGCCGTAATACCGCTCCATCGCCATACGCGTGGCTGAGCCCTCTTCGCGGTATATCAAAGGCCTTTTCATATTGGGTCGGGACTCATTGCTCACCAAATACAATTTATTGTCGATCAGCTGCTCCTCCTCTATCTCTACGTAGTCAGGTGGTACCGATACAAAGGCAAAATCTATTTGGTTAAGCTTGAGGCTCTCCACCACTTTAGTCTTGTTGGTTACATCCAGATTCAGGTCGATATTGGGATGCGTTGATAGAAATTCAGACAGAAAATACGGGATTACATACTTACCTGTGCTGGCCGATGAGATCATGAGCTTGCCCGACACCATTCCTTTGTATGCAGCTGTTTTGTAATTGATTTCCTCAAGCTCGCCCATCACCCGTTCGGCGATGACCGCTATTTCATTACCGAAGTTTGTGATGTAAAGCTGCCTTCCTATCACTTCGTACAGCGGTATCTCAAACTGATCCTGAAAGTTTTTAAGCTGCATGGACACGGCAGGTTGCGACATGAACAAAGCTTCAGAGGCCTTGGTAATGCTTCTCTCTTTCACCACTTTGAGAAAAACATGCAACTGATGGATGGTATAATTCATTAGAACATGTTATGCTATTCATAGCGAATATATGTAAAAACTTATGGATTTATCGCAATAAGTTTGCAGCCGAATTAAAAACAAATACAAGACCATGGAAAACACAGCGATTGAAAAGTTAAACCTCGAGCTTGTGGGAGGTGACTTTACAGCGTGGGAGGCAGAGGAACTCATCGTGAGCTTCCTCGACCAAAAAATCAATTTCCACAAACTGCGCAACCTCACCTGCCACGAGGGTACAGGAAAGCCAGATGCCCACTCGGTTCAGCGCATCAAAGAGCTTAAGGAGAGCAAGCAAGCTTTATTGCAAACCATCAAGGAGGCCAAAATGAGAAAGTTGAAATTGGCCATTCACTCTAAAATAACTGTGGAGTTACTATGATAACAAATCTATTCAGCGAAAGCAGTCTTGCGCTGCTTGTGGCTTTGTCGCCGGCGCTGTACGCCCTCACTGCCGTGATGTCGTGGTTTCAGCCTGGCAGTCAACCCACGCGTGTGATCAGCATGAGCAAAGTGGCCGCCGTGATGGGTATTGTGATGGCAGCAATAGCTGCTATCATGGTGTACGAAGGCAGGCTCTTAATAAGCCAAAGCGTCGACTACCAGGGTCTCGGGATTTCATTGCGTCTTGATGCCCTGAGCATTTTAATCTTTGCGATGATCAACCTCATCGCCTTGTGGTACTGCGGTTCAGCTACAATTACCTCGATGGCGCCAAGCGACACGGCGTGTTTATCGGGCGGCTGGCAGCCACCATTGCGGCAGTTCAGCTTTTGGTCCTTTCGGGAAATTTGATGCTCCTGTGGCTTACATGGGTACTTACCAGTTTCTCACTTCACCGCCTGCTCAAATTTTATCCTGACCGCAAGCGCGCTGTGCTCGCTGCGCGCAAAAAGTTTATCAACGCCCGCCTCAGCGATGCCTTTTTGCTTGGCGCAGTATTTCTCCTTTACAATCAGTTCGGAACTGCCGATATAGATGCAATTGCCAACGGGATGAAAAACCTCGATTCAAGCAATATTACCTGGACTATTGAGCTTGCAGCGCTGTATCGCCCTGGCAGCGATCTTGAAATCGGCATTGTTTCCCACACACGGATGGCTCGTGGAAGTTATGGAGACACCAACTCCCGTATCAGCCCTACTACATGCAGGCTTGCTCAATGCTGGTCCATTCCTGGTAGCCCGCATGGCTTTTGTGGTGCATGGCTCTACCATCAGTCCTTTGGTTTTGATAGTATTGGGAGGCGTGACAGCCCTTTTTGCCTCAGTAACTTACCTCACCCAAACATCTGTGAAAACTGCACTGGGCTACTCCAGCGTTTCCCACATGGGCTTCAGCCTGATGATGTGCGGCATGGGCGTGTATGCTGCCGCAATGCTGCACCTGGTGGCACACTCGTTTTACAAAGCCCACGCATTTCTCTCCTCAGGCAGCGCCATTGATGTGCTGAAATCTACACGCATTGCCCTCCCTGCAAGGCGACGCAATACAATCCACTTGCTCGGAAGTACGGCAATTGCACTCACAATCTTTGTGGGCTTCTCATTCCTCTGGGGAATCAACCCTCTCGAGTCGCCTGCCTTCTTTGCGGTAAGCGCTGTGGTGGTAATGGGGGTTTCACTGCTCCTTGCCACCACCATAGATGCAGACAGCACTGCTGAAGTAATTGCCAAAACAGGGATGCTTGGAACCTTGGTCGCCCTTGCCTTTTTCATCCTTGAAACGGGTATGAGCGCCCTACTGGGCATTCAGGTGCCGCCCATTACTGACCCTGGCCTATCGGGCACAGTGCTCATCGGCTTCTTCCTCATCTTATTCGCAAGTGTAATCGTACTGCAAATGTACGCCACCCATACTTCCATATCTCCACTATGGCAAAGGTGGTCCATCCACCTGCGCAACGGCTTATATACCAATGCTTGGTATGACAGGATGGTGGGCGCTCTGAGGCAAAAATCCCGCCTGTGACAACCCAGCACCCTTTAAACTGCGCAACAAGCATCCATCAAAAACAAAACCGACCCTCATGAAATTAAACGGTGAAGCACTAAACGCTACAAATGAGCGAAATCAAATTTCCCTTACAGAATCACTGTCAAAAGCCAGCGCCAAAATCGCACCATTATGGCCACTTGAAAACTTTGTGGCCGTAAATCCATATTTGGGCCTCACGGATCAAAGTTTTGATCAGGTAGCCCAACTCCTTTCGAATGTGGGCGGCATTAAAAGCACGCTGCCGGTGTCGTACTACATGGAGGCCATAAACCAGGGCCGCATGTCGTCAACCGACATTCAGTCTGCCCTCCGCCGCCAGCGAGCGCCCTTCACCAAGGATGCACAAACCTTTCTTCGAGAGTTGACGGGTCAAGATGAAGAATCTTCGCCACTGTCAGCGGTGCAAGGCCTCGCCGACGTGGCCGATGCCGTAAGTGGCAAAAATTGGTCAGGCTTCATGACCGACAGGGTATCTTCCTGGGCATCATCGCATTTCGACCGCGGACAAGCACAGTGGAATGCAGCCAAGGTTCATGACAGCCTTTATTCTTCATGGCGCTTCGAAGCCCAGACAGACCGCACTCCGGAGGTGATGGGACTAAAGGCCTTTCGCTTGGCAATCAAGCAACTGCCGTCTCAACCCCTGGAAGCAGCCAAGGCAGCTATAGAGGCTATGCAGATCAGCCCGGATGAACTCGACCTCTACCTGCACCGACTGCTCGTGCGCCACGGGGGCTGGGCAGCCTATATTGCTCACCTCGATTGGGATGCAAAGCGCTATGGCCAGGAAGCAGGAGCGCTGAATGAATTCCTATGCGTGCTGTTGGGCTGGGAATATGGATTGCTCAGTACACTGAAGCAGCCTGAATTGGCAGCAGCCTGGGATGAAGCAAAACAACACATCCGTGTTCTTGCCGAAAATCCGCGAATAGAAAGGACGGTCTGGAACCACCTCATTTTACAGGAAGCTTTTGACATCGCTGCACAAGACCGCCTGATTGAAAAATTCAATACCCAGGCCAAGCCTCAGGAAAAGTCATTACAAATACCTGCATTTCAGGCCGTGTTCTGTATTGATGTACGCTCTGAACTGTTTCGCCGCAAGCTGGAGATGGTATCGCCAGAGATTAACACATTGGGCTTTGCGGGTTTCTTCGGCTTTCCTATCAAATTTTTACCCCTGGGGCACGAAGCTACTGAAGACCATTGTCCTGTGCTGTTGCCCGCAGCGCATACGGTTTGTGAGGGTTTCGATAAACCCGCCATGCAGGAAGCAGCCTTACGAAAGCGCCGTCTAAACCGTCAGCTCAGCCATGCATGGAAGTCGTTCAGGTCAGGTGCGGTGTCAAGTTTTGGCTTTGTGAGCCCCATGGGCCTTTTCTACCTTCCAAAACTATTTACAGATGCATTCGGCCTTACGCGTCCTGTGCCTCATCCCGACAAGAAGGGCTTTGGCAAGTCAAATCATGATAACCGGATGATGAAGCTGGAAGCAAAATCAAAAAACAGTGCCGGTTTCCAAGGCATTTCTTTGGACACAAGAATTCATATGGCCAAAGGAGCCCTCACCGCCATGTCGCTCACCGAAGGCTTTGCGCGGGTGATTTTGATCGCAGGCCACGGCGGTACTTCAGTCAACAACCCACACGCCTCAGGGCTCGACTGTGGTGCCTGTGCGGGCCATTCAGGCGAAGCCAATGCGCGGGTTGCAGCAGATGTACTCAACGATCCGGAAGTGCGTAAAGCGCTCAGAACTCAGGGCATTGTGATCCCAGAGAGCACCTTGTTTTTGGCAGGCCTGCACGATACCACCACCGATGAAGTGACGCTTTATCAGCGCAATACCATACCCGCATCTCACGCAGGTGACTTGGCGACTCTTGAAGCCATCCTTTCCAAAGCTGGCAAGGCAGCCCGCGCAGAGCGCGCTATCAGAATGCGCATTGATGCATGGAGCGCAGTAGACAGTTCAGTGATTTCGCGCAGCAAGGACTGGTCGCAGGTGCGCCCGGAGTGGGGACTTGCAGGCTGCTCGGCCTTTGTGGCAGCCCCACGCAGCTTCAGCTCTGCCCTAAACCTGGAAGCCAAATCCTTCCTGCATTCATACGACTGGAAAAAAGACCAGGGCTTTAAAGTACTCGAAACCATCATGACAGCACCCGTGGTGGTGGCCAGCTGGATAAGCCTTCAGTACTATGGCTCTACCGTCGAAAACAAGCAATACGGCTCCGGTAATAAAGCCTTGCACAATGTCACCTCCGGCCTCGGTGTCCTTGAAGGCTACGCCGGGGACCTTCGCACAGGTTTGCCCATTCAGTCTATACATGACGGCAGCACTTACCAACACGAACCCCTGCGATTGAGCGTGGTTGTGAATGCTCCTAAGGAGGCGATTAGCAACGTTCTTGAAAAACACACTTCCGTAAAAGCACTCTTCGACAACGGCTGGATCTTCTTGCTGGCAATGGACGATGAGGGCAAAATTAGCCACCGCTACCGTAAAAACCTGCAGTGGGAGCCTGTCGCTGAGCATGCAACACCGGGCAAAACAATTGCAATGACCCAAGGCAAATCGCTTGAAACAGTGCGCTGACCAGCGCCTTCGGATTGCAATCACAGCACCACGGAGGCTGCCACAGCGCTCACATACTTGCTGAAATTCAGGGTTTTGAATTCAGCAAATGACCCGGCCAGGCACCGCATATAGCATTGCCTGTGCTGTTTCAATCCATCCAAATGCATTTGCTCAAACGCTTGCAAAACTTTGAGCTTGTTAAAAAGGGCTTTTAAAGCTTCATGCACACTATCTTTGCACCATGATTTCAACCCAGCAATTCATCACGATAGGCCGCGCTGAGGGCCTTTCATACATTCTTCTCTTGTTTATTGCAATGCCACTGAAATACCTTGCCGACATGCCCCTTGCGGTGAAATATGTGGGCTGGGCGCACGGATTGCTCTTCGTGCTTTACTGCGCTGCCATCCTCCTTGCAGGCATTGACAGAAAATGGAGTCTTGGAAAGATGTTTCTCTTCTTTCTCGCTGGCTTGCTGCCCTTTGGGCCTTTCGTGGCTGAGAAAAAACTTTTGGGGACTGAGGCCTAAGCAGCTTATGTAGCTTCCGCTATTCCGGCTCCACCCTCACCCTTCTCAAATCCAGCACATTCATCGGATTCTCGTCCAGTCCACTCACCCTTTTCGACACAAAGCGCATCACCACGTCATAGTAGAGCGGCACCACAGCACTTGAGGCCATTGCAAGGCTGTCCATGCGCTGGTACAGCGCCTTGCGTTCCGCTGCGTCTGTAATGCTCAGCGCTTTGCGGTATAAGCCGTCAAATTCCGCGTTGCGGTAAA
>DAIOTP010000157.1:0-6662 GCA_036751905.1 Cryomorphaceae bacterium | reverse complement strand
GGCCCGTGCTCAGGTCGTCGAGGGCCACCGCGTCGAGACCGGCCGCGGTGATGCTTTGCCGCACCTCGGTGCTGAGGCTTCCGGCCACGCGCAGCCTGAAATCGAGGGGCAGGTCGGCAAGTGCAGTCAGCAATGCCTGAGGCTGATAACTCTCGGCCATGGTGCCGGCATAGGTGATGTAGGTTGGGCTGCCCTCAGGCTTTTGGATGGGCACCATGAGGTGTTCGTAGCCATTGGTGATCACCTCGTAGGGCCGCTTCACTTTTCGTGAAAAACGCTCGGCGAAGCCGGGACTTGCAGTGGTCACCACATCGGCACTGCCCAGCACTTTGCGCTCCAGCAACCGGTCGTAGCGGCGGGCGGGCCCGGTGCGGGGCATGTCGAAGTTGTAATACACATCACTCCAGGGGTCGCGGAGATCGGCAATCCAGGGGATGCCGGTTTTGGCTTGCAATTCTAAGCCAATCAAGTGGCTGGAATGCGGAGGCCCTGTGCTTATGATGAGTTGTATATCGTTTTGGCGTAGGCGTTTACGTGCAGCAGCCAGGGCATAGCTGTTCCAGCCCCGCCTGGCATCGGGGATGAAGAAGTTGCCTCGAATGAACTTTGAAGCCCATGAATTCGACTTCTCATTGCTGAAGCCTCCGTAGGGGATGCGCTCGCGACCGGCCAGCTTGCCGTACCATTGCAAGGGCTCCAGGCTGCGGGTGCGAATGGTTTCAATGCCGTCGGGCACTTCGGCCAAGAGGCTCTCATCGGTTATGGGGTAGGTGGCATCCTTGGGATTCACGCTGAGCACAACGGCCTCCCAACCCAGCCCGAGCAGGTGCTTGCTGAAATAGAGCCAGCGCTGCACCCCGGCGCCACCCGCCGGAGGCCAGTAGTAGGTGATAAGCAGGAATTTTTTCCTCGGGGCTGAAGGCATGCTACAAAGCTATGCTTTCGAAATGGAGAGTGGCTTGATCAATACAAATCATATTCTTCCTCAGGCTTGCGCTGGAAATTGCGGTACAGCGCAAAACCCAGCAGCAGTATCAAGACAAGCCCTCCCACGGTACTCACATTGGCTGCGAGTGCATAGCTTTCGGGCTCGAAGCGGAATTCGATGTTGTGGCTGCCTGCGGGCACCACCATGCCGCGCAATACATAGTTGGCCCTGAAGTGCGGGGATTCCTTCCCATCGATGAAGGCTCTCCAGCCGGCATCGTAGTGGATTTCAGAAAAAATGACCACCTGGGGCACTTCACTGTCGTA
The DNA here is from genome assembly GCA_036751905.1 of Cryomorphaceae bacterium. Lineage (GTDB taxonomy): Bacteria > Bacteroidota > Bacteroidia > Flavobacteriales_D > Cryomorphaceae > T3Sed10-241. The sequence goes on along the minus strand of DAIOTP010000157.1, from coordinate 5,408 downwards.
AATGTAGCTGATGCGGTTGGGCAGGTGTGTTTCAACAGCAATGGCAGCGGTGGGGGAGCCTGTGGGCGTGATGCCTTGCAGCACATCTGCATAGCGCCGATCGACAATGGCCTCACTTCGTGGATCAAAATCGGCGAGGGCTGTGATTTCGGCGTCGGCATTGTCCACGAAGCGCACCTGGTCTACAAACCATGCGCTGCCCATGGCAGCATCGTTCACGAGTGGAGGTGATTGTGGATTGTAAATGATGTACTTCGTATTAAGCATGTTGAGCACATCAAGGCTGTGCATGCGCGCGCGCAGGGCTTCACGGCTGGGCTGTTGCTGTAGGGTGGTTTGGAGCTTGGCGAGCTCATCACCAATCTGAAACTCAATAAGCTCCTGGTAGCGCTTGAGTTTGGCACCGTGGTAGCCGCCTATGGAGGAGTGGAAGTAAGATACGCGGCTGTCGTTGAATGGATTTTGCAGCGTAAGCACGCGGTGATTGGTGTTGAACCGCAGGGCTCCAAAACGGACATTGTTCACTTCATCTTCACTGATTCGGCGGCCTTTTTGTTGTTTGGCGGTAGCCCTGTACTCCGTAGCGGCTGCGGCCACCGCCTCTTTCACCCTTGGGTTGAGGTTGGTCTCCATTTCGAGTATGGCAAGGTCGGCGGCATTGGCTTTGTGGGCGATGGCGTTATCTGAGGCCAACTCCCAACTCACGAAACGTCCTCGGTCTTTTGCGTTGTTGAGGTAGCGCTTGTTGATGCCCCACATATCGATGAGGATGAGGGCTGCGAGGATGCCCAGCACCGCCGTTTGCTTTAGGGTTCCTTTGGCGAAAAGCCATATAAGTCCCGCACCTGCAGCCACAAAAATGAGGCTGCGCAACACATCCGAACGGAAGATGCCCACCCTTGCCTGAATGAGACTTTGGCCATAAAGCAGGAAGTCAGCAGATTGCTCGCCTTCCATTTGGGCGTTGAGCATGTCTCGTTCACCTTGACTCAGGAAGCTGAAGAAGGTTTCGGGAAGGGCCAAGAAAGCGCCCAGCAGCGCGATGAGTCCGCCCGCTACGGCATAGAATTTTTTGTTCTCTTTTTGGAGCAATTCGGGCTCCTCGAATACCCTTTTCAGGAAAAGAAAAGCCAGCAAGGGCACTGCGAATCCTGTGATAGACAGGATGATGGTTACAGCCCTGAACTTGTCATAGCCAGGAACATAGTCGAGGAAAAAGTCGGTGAGCCCCATCATGTTTTTGCCCCAGCCCAAGGCCATGGTAAGCAAGGCTGTGGCGAGCAAAGCCCACTTGAATGGCCCTTTTACAAAAAACAAACCCAGCAGGAAGAACAGGACAACGAGGGCACCCATGTACACCGGTCCGGAGGTGAAAGGCTGGTCGCCCCAGTAGCGGTTGCTCTGTGCCACGCTCGATTGCATGCCGCGGTCTACATTTTTGAGTTCATCGGGATTGCTGCCCAGCATGGCCGTACCTCCCCCTTTGGCATCGGGAATCAGGAAGGTGAAGCTTTCGCCGATGCCGTAGCTCCAGTTGGTTATGTATTCCCGGTCAAGACCTTGTGTGGCGATGTCATCATTGCTGCTGCCGTCGGGCTTGATGGTAAGTTCGGTGGCCCCACGGGTGGTGTACTTGCCGTATTCGTAGGTATTCCAGAGCAGGTTCACATTGCACAAAAGTGCCAACAAGGCAGCTAGAGCAAGTGTGCCTGTGGCTTTTGCAAAAATGGGTACTTCCTTGATTTGTATGGCTTTCACCAAAGCAGCGACGACCACAAAACCCACCATGATCCCAAAATAATAGGTAATTTGCACGTGGTTCGCGGATATTTGTAAGGCGAGAAACAAGGCCGCAATGGCCCCCCCAAACAAGTACCTGCCTCGATATGCCCAAATGATGCCGGCCAGCGTTGGGGCCATGTAAGCAATGGCATGGGCCTTTGTATTGTGCCCGGCTTCGAGGATGATGAACAGGTAGCTCGAAAATGCAAACGCCACCGCCCCAATGGCGGCAAGTGGAGGCCTGATGCGCAAAGAAATGAGCAAAATGTAGAAGCCCAGCATGTAGAGAAATACAAAGTTGACCGGCCTGGGCATGCCAAAACTAAATACCTTGTCCACGGCCTTCACCACATTGTTGGGGTACTTCACCGCGATTTGGTAGGCCGGCATTCCGCCAAACATGCTGTTGGTCCAGAGCGGCTCCTCCTTGAACACCCTTCTGAACTCATTGATTTCCTGAGCCATGCCCCTGTAGTTTACAATGTCGGGCTGCTTGAGCTGGTAGCCTTGGGTAGCGGGATAGAAATACACCAAAGCCACAGCTGCAAAGGCGGCTATGGCTATGATATGAGGCACATACCTCTTGAGCAATTCTTTGTTCATGTTAGGGAGTTAGTCCACTTCTTCGAAATCAATGTAATCACCGGGCTTGCCTTTTTCTTTGCCTTGGTTGGGTTCCTTTTTTGGGTATTCGATGCGCACTTCACCTTCCCTGCGGGAGTCAGCCTGAGGCGGGCTTCCCGGGGTTTTTTTGTTGCCGGGATTGATCATAGGCCGCAACAGCCGCCCGAGTATACGTACGGCAAAAAAGAGGGCCAGAAGGATGAGTATGGTTCGAAACACGCCGGTCACACTTGCTTCATTTACGAGCATAAGGGGTCAAATATAGGGCTTATCAAACGGCTGCGAGGCATTTCTGAATCAACTTGGTTAAAAATTATCATAAGTCCGAAGGTCATTGTGCCAATGGAAAATGATGCCTGTCTCGGCTCATTCTGAATGGTATATAGTGAAATTTTTGTGAAATTGAGGCTTTACAACAGCAGAAAGGCTGAGGGAGGGCAAAATTTTTGATAAGTTCCGATCAAAAACTCATCTTTGGAATAAGCGTTCCAATTGCTCCACTTCTACCCACTGCACGCCCAATTCCTGAAATGTTACAAGACCCGTACCTTCAAGTTTGATGTAAGTGATGTTAGCAGCATAAGGAATGATTTTTTCAATTTCATTTTGATCCATAATGTGCCAAGTGATGTCAAGGCCTTCATATTCTTTTGGCTTTTGGTGAGGGGCGAGCCAGCAAGAGGACTCCAAAATTGGACGGAGACTTTCAGATTGCATGGCGAGAATGATTCTTTCCACACAACCTTTGCATTGATAATCAGACAATATAAAATAATGTGCGTACTCATCATTGTTCAATGGGCACCTCAAAGCCAATTCTTTTAGTACATTTTCACTTACAGCAGTTTGTTTTCGCTTGCAGGAAATGGAGATGCCTGCTATCATGGCCGTAAACAGTATAAAAGCGCATAGTTTACAAACCAAAGCTTTCAAAACAGTACTTCTTTTTATTGGTGGATTCTTTTAAATTTATTAACATAAACCCCATATCGTCAGCAAGGAGGGGTGTGATCATATAATCTTCTAATTTAAAGGTTAATTCGGCAGTTTGATCCATTCGAGCGTCAAGAACGAGAATGGAAAATGATGCTTCTTCATAACGCTCACTTGCATGCTTAAACAGGCGGTAATACTCGTCACGGATTGGGTTGTACGTGGTCCATAAATACATCGGAGATTGGGCTTCGAACCTTCGGGATGCGCTCATGGATTTGGCGTCTTCAAAACTCAGGAATTTAGGCATAGTGTAAAACTTGCTTTTACAAGCCACTGCGCGAATTTTATCCTTATCAACAAAATAAAGCGAGTCACAATATTGAAATGAGAGCACACATTCATCGCTGCCATTCATACAAAAGTAGGGTTGGTAATCAGGTATACTCTTGTCGCTTGTTGCATGCGCAAAGGGAAAACGACCCGAAACTTTTACTGAACCTTGGGGCTCATCAAGTCGAAAACTTAAAATGGGACGTACTTCAGAAAAATATGCTTTGGCTCCAGCGAGCTCACTTACATTATGTATCTTGGAGCTGTTTAGTGTATGTACCACTCCATTTTTTACAATCATTTCACGATGAGGGATCGCTTGAGGAGTATATGCAGGGAAGTCCCAGTTTATGGGCAGCTTAGCATGCTTGGTATAGTGCGAAAACTGCCCGGTCTCGCTGTCTAGGTGCAGACTTGAACAATCTTCAAAATAATAACCGTTAATCCTTTGGTATCTTGCAATTTTGCATAGAGGTGTAGCCTTGATTCCATTTTCATTTTTTGAGAGGGAATACATCATCGAATCAGTTGGTGAAGATGCCAGCAGGGTATCGTTTTCTCCGCCCATAAATGAACCATGAAATCTGAGTTCTTTCGCAAAGTCAAGCTCGGCAATACCAAGACTCTTTTCAGTCAAGGCTTGAGGTATAACGCTCCTTCCATTCTCAGATGTGCATGCTCCGAAACATAAAAAAAGTGTCGCGAGGGCAACATTTTTCATTAAATCTATCAGTGTCATATTACTCCACATCAATTTCAAAGACTATTAGTGCATCTTTATTCCCAAATTCGGATTCTGAGTCAAAGCCCATGACATATAAATGACGATCCAGTGAGTCACTCGTCTGAGCCTTGAACAAAAGACGATCACTTACAAGGAGGTCATGAAAAGAAGGAAAGTTATCGATAATTCCAAAAGTTCTCTTGTACTCTTTACCTGAAAAGAATGAAGAATACGTTCCATTCTCAACATGTCTAATAAAGAGCTCCAAATCCTCAGAGGCAGTTCTCCCACGGATTGTAACTGTAGGTAGGCAATTTCCAGATGGCCAAAAACAAGTCCATGGGGTGTAGAAAGCCTGAGGTGGAAAACTGTGCCAATTCCACTCTCCATACATGGTTCGCAATCTGGCATCAAGTGCCTTGTTATGGTTCTCATTTAACGCAACATCTTGTTCAATCTCATTTTTATCGCAAGCCAATAGAGCAAGAGACAACATAATCACAATAAAAAAATAATTCCCTCTCATTGAAGTAAATTTAAAATTTGCCTACTCTTCTACGGTTTCGGCTATCCGCATCCAAGTTGTGACGTGTAATCAACTGGGCGAGCGAAAGAAAGAGAGAAAGAAAGAAATTATGTTAAAATTCGCCAATTGAACACATGTTTTTTCTTTCTACCTACTCAAATACAAATTCCTCTCGCTGTACACCTTCCGGAAAAACGGATCCATCAGGCTGTCGATAAAGTAGATGGCCTCACCGGTTGATTTCATCTCGGGGCCGAGTTCCTTGTTCACGTCGGGGAATTTCTCGAAAGAGAATACAGGAATCTTGATGGCATAGCCCTTTTTCACCGGGTTGAAAGTGAAGTCTTTCAACTTGGCCTCGCCGAGCATGATTTTGGTGGCGTAGTTCACGTAGGGCTCCTGGTAGGCCTTCGCAATAAAGGGCACGGTCCGCGAAGCGCGTGGGTTGGCTTCGATGATGTATACCGTATCGTCCTTGATGGCAAA
>DAIOTP010000156.1:0-6848 GCA_036751905.1 Cryomorphaceae bacterium | reverse complement strand
GCGTGGCGCTTATCCATAGCGCTCAACCGGAGTCTTCATCCATTGATGTAAGGCTTGATGCAGCCACCATCGATACAGGCAACAAGAAGCGGGACGGCCACTTGCTCGAATCCGACTTTTTTGATGTGGTCAAGCACCCCTACATCACCGTTAAAAGCCAAAATATCAGTCATGCAGCAGCCGAAGGCAAGTACGCTTTTGAGGGCGAACTGAGCATCAAGGGCATTTCCAGAACGGTACGCACTTCATTTTCAACTGCCCAAGATGAGAGAGGGCTATGGCTTACAGGCAATTTTACGCTCATGCGAAAGGATTATGACTTGGGTGCCGATTACAGCAAACTTACCATTGGCGAGGAAGTAGAGGTGCAGGTAAAATTGCGCTGCGAGCCCATACGCCGGTGATAAGTTTGCCCGACATTGTTACTTTTTTTGAGCTACACATACAAGCAAGGTGTCACTAAAGCGAAACGCATCCCTGACCTTTATTTTTGTGACCATCCTGATCGATGTGATCGGCATCGGCATCATCATTCCTGTGCTGCCCGCGCTGATCGAAAAGCTGCAGGGCTCAGGACTCAGCGAAGCCTCGCGGATAGGGGGGTGGTTGCTGTTCAGCTATGCCGTGATGCAGTTCATTTTCGCTCCGGTGATGGGGGTGCTGAGCGATAAGTATGGGCGTAGGCCCATTTTGCTGCTTGCGCTGTTGGGATTGGGTATTGATTATGTATTTCATGCATTTGCACCTACCATAGGTTGGCTTTTCGTGGGGCGTATCCTTGCCGGGGTCACCGGTGCCAGCATTACCGTGGCCACTGCCTACATCGCTGACATCAGCACGCCGGAGAAAAAAGCCCAAAATTTTGGCTTGATCGGTGCAGCTTTTGGTCTGGGTTTCATTGTCGGTCCGGTCATTGGTGGCCTTGCGGCAAAATGGGGTGTAGAAGCGCCCTTCCTCATCGCGGCAGGCTTGAGTTTTGCCAATGTGCTCTACGGATACTTCGTTTTGCCTGAGTCGCTTCCGGTGGATAAACGCATCAAGGAGTTTAAGTGGAAAAAAGCAAATCCAGTGGGTGCGTTGATACAGCTCAGGAAATTTCCTGCAGTGTTTGTTTTTGTAGTTCCGTACTTTCTCATCTATCTCGCCGGGTATGCAGTACAATCCACGTGGACCTTCTACACCATGTACCGTTTTGAGTGGGATGAAGCCATGGTGGGCTATTCGCTGGCCTTGGTAGGGGTGGTGGTGGCCGGTGTGCAGGGGGGCCTTGTGCGCGTGGTGGTGCGCTGGCTGGGTCAATACGCGACCATTCTCATTGGGATGGGTTTTTGGACATTGGGAATGTTTCTATTTGCTTCAGCTACTGAAGGTTGGATGGTATTCGTGTACATCATTCCGTATTGTCTGGGTGGAGTGGCCACGCCCACTTTGCAGGGTTTGATCAGCAATGAGGTGGGCGATAAGCTGCAAGGGCAGTTGCAAGGCACACTTACTTCCATCGTGAGCTTAACCAGCATCATAGGTCCACCGGCCATGACCTACATTTTCTACTTGTTCACAAGCGATCACACCCCATTCGACTTTCCGGGGGCACCATTTGCCGCAGGCGGAATCCTCATGGTTGCAGCACTTCTGCTCACCCTCAAGCCACTCCTGGCCCACCGCCGCCGTGCCGCATCAACCCGCTAAAAAGCGTGATGTACAATCAAAGGAACAGGACGCCAGGAATTCGCAATTGGGTACTTGCCAAAATACAGGGCGGTGTAACCCACTTCACCGAATTGCATACGAACTTGGCGCAACACCATCCCACTCAAGCTCTTTTCTGTCTGGCTGCCAGCATCCAGCGACTTTAAAAGCAGGTCCACTCAATCGGGCTCCCCCACAAGCGCATACTTTACAAGGTTGGCACCCATCTTCAAGGCCCGTTCTCTGATTTCCCATGGGTCACCGTGCACTTCAGGGTCTTCCCATCCGTTGCCGAGATCGCTTTCGTAGCTGTAAAAGAGTATGATACGCCCTTCGTGGAAAATGCCGAATCCCTGAGGTGGCAGCCCATCGTGTTCGTGCACTTTGGGCAGGCCATTGTGGAAGGGGTATGTCATGTGGTAAATGGGGTGATCAAAAGGAATCTCCACCAATTCCTTATCGGGAAAGAGCCTTTTGATTTGAGGCCGCACAAATGCGTCAAGGCCGTAATTGTCGTCAATGTGCAGAAAGCCACCCGCCAGCAGATAAGCACGCAGATTTTCCAGATCGTTGCTGCTCCACACCACATTGCCGTGGCCAGTCATATGCACGAATGGGTAATTAAACAGTTCAGGACTTCCCACATCTACAAACTGGGCATCGCCGAGGTGGGTACCGAGCTGCTCATTGCAAAATCGGGTGAGGTTGGGCACCGAAGTGGGGTTGGCATACCAATCGCCGCCGCCGCGGTATTGCAGTACGGCGAGGCCATAGGAGTGCTCATTTTGCGTAAAGCCTTGTACACCAATAAGTGCAAAAAGCAGAAGAAATATAACCGTTCTTGTCATGGCTTGTGGTTGTAAAGGTACGCACTGAGCAGTGCTGCGCAATACACACCGGCAGTTTCGGTGCGCAGGCGCTGGGGGCCGAGGTGCACTTCAGTGAACCCAGCTTGCGCCGCCGCTTGCACTTCGGCCTCTGTAAAGTCGCCTTCGGGGCCTACAAGCAGGAGGGTGTGGGCGGGGGGCTGGGCCTGGGCGAGTGCCTCACTGAGCCCAATGCGTGGACGGGTACCTATGCAATGCGCAATGAACTTGTGGGGGTAATCACTTTGCAAAGCTTCCGCAAATGGCGTGGGTGGAGCGATAATGGGCAGGTAGTCGCGCTCACTTTGCTTGGCGGCCGCGAGGGCTATTCGGGCCAATCGGTCAGCATTCACACGGGGATGCTCGGTGCGTGCAGTGTGTAGCGGCATAAGCTGTGTGATGCCCAGCTCCGTAGCTTTCTCAAGCCACCACTCCAGCCTGGAAGAATTTTTGGTAGGAGCAAGGGCTATACAGCTTTGCCTGTCAGGTGGTGGAATGTGCTGCTCAGATACCACACTAAGCAGCAATCCCTTGAGCGATGCGCTTGAAATAATACACCGGTAGCGTTTGCCGCGGCCATTGCCTATCATGATTTCCTCACCTTCAGCCAGCCGCAGCGCCTTGATGGCATGGCGGCTTTCCTCAGGATTCAGCAGGCCTTTTTCAGGGTCAAAATCGAGATCAAGGAAGTAATGCATGCATGCAAAGTACGCCAATTAAGCGTCAACCCCTACACGGGGAGCAGCTTGTCTTACCGCTTCGGTGACACCTTCTTCGAATTTTCGGAAATTGTCAGCAAATTTCTTCGCCAATACGTGGGCTTTGAGATCATATGCCTCAGTGTCGGCCCAGGTGTTGCGGGGGTGGAGCAATTCCGTAGGTACACCGGCACACGAGTTGGGCATTGCGAGGCCAAACACGGCATGCTCTGTGTAGTCCACTTCATCGAGCGCGCCTTCGAGGGCAGCACTGATCATGGCGCGGGTATAGCGCAGCTTGATGCGGCTTCCGGTGCCGTAAGGGCCTCCGCTCCAGCCGGTGTTGATGAGCCACACGCGGGCGCCGTGCTTGCGGATGCGCTCGGCGAGCATCTCGGCATACACCCCCGGGTGTAAGGGCATAAATGGCGCTCCGAAGCATGCCGAAAAAGCCGACTGGGGTTCCTTCACGCCTTCCTCGGTACCGGCCACCTTGGCGGTGTAGCCCGATATGAAGTAGTAGGAGGCCTGCTCGGGTGTGAGTTTTGAAATGGGAGGGAGCACCCCGAAGGCATCGGCGGTGAGGAAGAAGATGTGGGCCGGTACCCCGCCGCGTGAAGGGCTCACGGCATTGTCAATGTGGTGTATGGGGTAGCTTACGCGGGTATTTTCCGTTTTGGAGCCGTCGCTGTAGTCCACCTCGCTGCTGTTTTCCTTAAAGTTTACATTTTCCAGCAGGGCGCCAAATTTGATGGCGCGGTATATCTGCGGTTCCTGCTCCTCGGTGAGGTGTATGCACTTGGCGTAGCAGCCTCCTTCAAAGTTGAAGATGCCATCATCAGTCCAGCCGTGTTCATCATCGCCGATGAGGCCGCGGTCGGGGTCGGAGCTGAGGGTGGTTTTGCCTGTGCCTGAAAGGCCGAAGAATACGGCGGTATCACCATTGGCGCCCACATTGGCGGAGCAGTGCATGGGCAGCACCCCCTTCATATGGGGCAGCACGAAGTTGAGCACGCTGAAGATGCCTTTTTTCATTTCGCCGGTGTAGCCTGTGCCGCCTATGATGGCCATTTTGCGGCCAAAGTTGAGGATGGCAAAGTTGTGCTGCCGGGTGCCGTCTATGGCAGGATCGGCCATGAAGCCGGGTGCGCACACCACCGTCCATTCGGGGTCGAAGCTTTTCAGCTCATTTGGCGAAAGCCGAAGAAACATGTTGTCGATGAAGAGGCTGCTCCAAGGCAGCTCCGTTATCACGCGCACATTCATGCGGTGGCTGGGGTGGTCGCACACGGCGGCATCCTTTACGTAAATGTCGCGGCCGCTGAGGTAGGCACACATGCGCTGGTAGAGGCGGTCAAATTTATCGGCATCAAAGGGGATGTTGATGTCACCCCACCACACAGCTTCGCGGGTGATGTGGTCATTTACGATAAAGCGGTCTTTGGGACTGCGGCCGGTAAAGGCACCCGTATCGATGGCGAGGGCTCCGGTACTGCTCAGCACGCCGAGGCCTTGTACGATGGTTTCCTCCACCAGTTCGGCGGGATTGAGGTTCCAGAATGCTTGTGCTACATGTCCCAGGCCTATGCTGCTCAGGTCGTTCTTGGTGGGTATGATGCCAAAATGCTGCATGATCTCTTCTTTGTGGTTTTACAATAAGTGGCACAAAGGTAAGGCTTTTGGATGGGCCCTGCCGGGTGGTTTTGCTGTGGCTTTACGCCAAAAACTGCTGGCAACACGCGGGTATACAGCGCGCTACCGGTTCAATTTGCGGAAAGCACTAAGTGTACAATCGACACCTTAACGCCTTAAAATTCCAATGGCCAGCGTGAGCCATGCACTGATGAGCAGCAGTCCGCCTATGGGGGTGATGGGCCCCAGGATGGGTGCGAGAAAGTCCAAGCCGAGGAGGCTGCGCAGGTTGAGCAGGTAAATGGAAAAGCTGAAGCAAGCGATGCCCGTGAGCATGAGGCGGCTGCTCCAGAGGCGCGATTTTGCGGAAGCGAGCCCCTCCGGAAGCAGCTGAATGAGCAGCAGCCCAAGGGCGTGCCAGGCGTGGTAGCGCACACCCGTATTGAAGGATTCGAGCTGTGCGGGGCTGAGCTTGCCCTCGAGGGCATGCGCCCCTATGGCCCCGAGCATTACGGCCATGGCCATGAGGAGGGCCGCAGTGGCGGCGAATGGTTTGTGGGAAGGGTTCATGGGGGCAAAAATAAAACTTTGTCAGCCAAATGACGGCTGAGAAAGGACGGTAAGACCCAACGCACAAAGGCTATAAAAGCCGCAGCGGTGCTGAATGCATGGGAGGGCTACAATCAATCCAACATTCTAAAATGGAGGTGCTCCACACGGGCACCTTCAACAATTCGGATGATGTATGCGCCCGCAGGCAAGGCACCTTTTTCCACCACGGCCACATTGGCCGCTGACGGGATGCTGAGCACAATGCGGCCAGCGTGGTCATACACTTCCACTTGGGCCGACTCCTTGGTTCCGGTGGAAATTGTAAAGGCGCTGCTTGCCGGATTTGGGTATACCGCTGCACCGGTTCCGGAGCTTACCGCAGCAATGCCTGCTGACCAATAGGCAATAGCAGAGTAGGGGCTTGAAGCCCCATCGGCGCAAAAGCAGCGTACTCTCCAACCGAAAGTAGGTCCGATTACAATGAATTGCTCGGGTATGAAAAGCTCGGTGGGCGTGCCGGGCTTGCTGTTGATATACCAAAATGGACCTGTAAGGCTGGTACCCCACATGATCCGGCAATGGGTCACATCAGGAGCCGCTTGCCATTGAAGCATCAACCCTCCGGTGACGGAGGTGGCTTGAAGCTGCTTAGGGCGGATGGGCATGCAATTGGATGCAGACAGTTCATGCACCGGTTCCGCTTCCCCGAGCGCGCGGACGTCATTGGCTTCCGGATGGGTGGTATATTGAAAATCGACCTGCGCCGTGACGGGAATTGTTGCTGAAAGAAGAAGGCAGCTCAGGTAGAATGTGGTTGAAGCAGGCATGGGTGGATGGGTTGATTGGTTTCAAAATTAAGATTTATTTTTATAATTTACAATGGTCTCATCGAACAGGTCATCTCCACGCATCAAGGCTGCTTCACAGGCGGCTGGCATCTGGAACAAGGGTAAGGCAGTGCGCAGGGCCGGGTTCGGCCCAGGGCCATAAACGTGCAAAGGCCCTTGACCCTGCTGCCTGTTCATTTGGTTGGCAAAAAGAATGAGCGTTTACAAGGTGTTCTCAACTATTGATGAAGTGATTGCGGTACCTGATTGCTGATCCCTTAAAGCCCGCAACAGAACTCATCATTTACACATGAACGTGCATGCGTGTGGCGCTATACATCCGGAACTTTTGGCAGAATAAGCACACGGTAACTTTTGAATATGTGAGGTACACCTTGGTTTTTGTTTGGATATTCAGTTTTCATACCATTCACCAGGGAGGCTTGAATTGACCTGCTTATGGAATTCCTCAGCAATGCAGTATAGCGCAGTGCTTGCCTGTGCCTGATGCGCAGTCCCTATTTGGGAATGTGCATCGCGTTCTTTCTCCATAATATATGCCTTCAGAGGGTGAAACATCAAGC
>DAIOTP010000155.1:0-6887 GCA_036751905.1 Cryomorphaceae bacterium | reverse complement strand
CCTCCACATGTCCCACCTTCACGTGCAGCTTGCGCGCGGCAAGGGCTCCGGCCAGGGTGGAATTGGTATCGCCGTATACGAGCAGTACATCGGGCTGCTCCTCGAGAACAATCTTTTCAATGGCCTCCAGCATGCGGCCCGTCATGGCGCCATGGCCTAGGGAGTGGATATCGAGGTTGTAACGCGGCTCGGGAATATCCATTTCCTCGAAAAAGACCTCGCTCATATTCGCGTCAAAATGCTGCCCGGTGTGGATGATCACTTCCTCCACCCCATCCATGGCGGCAACGGCGCGGCTGATGGTGGCGGCTTTTACAAATTGGGGGCGGGCCCCTACGATGGTGAGGATTTTCATGGCTGCAAAGATTCTAAAACTTTGAGGAATTCATCGGCAATGTTGTTCCGGTTGAATTTTTCCTTCACAAATGCACGGCCTCTGCTTCCCATTTCTTCAAGGGATACATCACCTTGAAGCACCCGCTCGATCTGGGCGGCGAGCTCGGCATCGTTTTCCGGCTCAAAGTAAAGTCCGGCCCGGGCCTCGTCAATAAAGAGCACTTTGGCCTCCCCGTCCACGCCGAGCAGTAGTGGTTTTTGGAGGGCGAGGTTTTCAAAAATCTTCGAGGGAATGGCACCTTCAAATAGGGGCAACTTTTTCAGTGGCACCACCGCCATGTCGATGGCCTGCACGATGGCCGGAATCTCAGCCTTGCCTACAGGAGCGAGAAAGTCGACATTGCTCAGGGCCATTTTATCCTTGAGGGCGATGAGTTCGGGCTTCAGAGGACCGTCGCCGAGGAGAATAAAACGCACATTCGGTCGGTGCTGCAGTCGCTTGCCCGCTTTGAGAATCACTTCCAAACCCTGCGCATGCCCTATGATGCCGGCATAAAGTAGCAAAAGATCACCATCGGCATAGCCCATGCGCTGACGCCAGCTGCGGTCGAGTCCTTCCGTGTTGAAAAAAGCCGGTTCGACTCCGTTGGGCAGCCAATGCACCAGCTTTTGCGGAAAGCGGCTGGAAATATTGTGAACGATGCCCTGCGTTTGCCCGGTGATGAGCGCCGACTTGCGGTAGAGAAATTCCTCAAGCCAGGTGGCCATCCCGAGAAAAACCTTGTTGGTGACCAATCCGAGCTTCTCAGCGCTTTCAGGCCATAGGTCACTTACGTTAAAAACCAGGCGCGCACCTTTCAGCTTGCTAAGCAACCAGGCGGTCTTTCCGAGAAAAAGTGGTGGTGACTCCACCACGATAAAATCGAAACGAGAAAGGCGTTTAGAACCTGTCCAGAACGAGGTCCAGACGAAGGAATAGTAATTGAGCAGGCGGTGAACAATGCCTTTCGATTTCTTCACATAAATCCGTGAGCGGTGCACTGTGATGCCGTCAATCTCTTCGCGTATGTACTTTTTGCCACGGTAGGCTTCAAATAGCTCCATCTTCGGGTAATTGGGCATGGCGGTGAGTACCTCAACCTCCACCCCATTGTCGCGCAGGCGGCGGGCGAGTGCATGTAGGCGATTTTGCGGTGCACCAGTCTCAGGCGGATAGTATTGGGTGAGAATGAGCAGCTTCACTGGGCTGTGTCTTTGAGGTGCACTTCAGCAGGTGATATTTCCTTTTGCGGAAGCGAGAAAAAAAGAAGCGCATTAAAAAATGCAAAAAACACCACCCCACTCTGCTTTTCGAGCATAGACTCTACGCCCAAATGCATGAACATCCCAAGCAGAAAAAAGGCATAAAGCCAATCCTTATGCTGGATGATTTTCCGAAAAGGATAAACAAGGGAAAAGATGAAGAGCAGCAATCCCGGAAAGCCAAATGCAAGGCCCACCTGCAGGTAGTTGTTGTGCGGATTGAGGCCGGTGGCTGCTAGCATTTTCAAGCCTGCTTCATCATAAGCCGCCATCAGGGTGTTGTGTCCATCACCCGTGCCCACCCCGAAAGGGTGCTGCTTCATGATGCTCCAAGTAATGTTCCAAGTATGGAGTCGGGCCACGGTGGTTTCTGTTTCCCTTACATGGTCCGGCTGCCCATCAGATTGTACTACCTCTGCGGCCTTTGTTAAGCGGGTAGCGGTGTAAGGGTCACTCAAAATTGACAGACTCAAAGCCACAACCGACAGTGCGAGGATTGCCAATGCGGGTGATTTCAGCTGATTTTGGCGAAAAGCGAAAAACAAAAAGAACAGCGCAAGAAACGCAAATTGCAACAAGCCCATCTTTGATGCAGGGCATACCAAAGTAGCCGCCATGAGTGGAAACAACCACCACCACATACCCAAGCCTTTTTTCAAACGAGCAGCCTGAAACAAGCCGAGCAATATGGCCGCCATTGCAAAATTGAGGTACATGGCTACGTAACTGGGGTGGTGCACCCTTGAAAACTCGGACATATAGAAAGCGCGCATGCTGGCTCCGGAAGCCAACTTCAGGAACGACTCAACAAATGATACTATGAGCATAAAAAGACAGCCCAGCACAAAAGCCCGGACCACCTTGCGCCGATGTTCAGGCCTCCATTGAGGAAAAGTGCCGAAAAGAACCGGAAAAAGCAGCAGTGAGAATTTTTGTTCAAGGTCGCGCAAGCCGCGGCTTACGTCCTCTGTAAAAAACATACCGAGCAAGTGAAATAGGTACAAAGCAATGAAAATGAGCATAGGCCATTTGTTTCGTTTCAAAGACTTGCCGGGAACGATGATCCACGCAATGAACATCAAGGCAATAGCCAGGGCCAAACCCTTGGTGACCAGCGGAATCAAAAACGCAACGAGCATGGTAGAGCCCGCAAACCAATCGACCGCTTGCGCTCTCCACGGATGCTTCGTTATGGCTCCACCGTAGTTCACGCTTTGCTTTTGTACTTCTCTTTTTGCTTTTTCAGCCAGGAGATAATTCCTCTTTCGTATTGAATCCTGAAATATGGTGTCAATTCAGCCCCAAAACCACGGAAATACTTTTCAATGGCGGGTACTGATGAGCCTAAAAAATCAAATGTCGTGCAGCCCCATAAGTAGGACTCGCTGATGGCGCTCCACAAGGCGAGTGTGCCCGCAAGGCCATCGCCAGGCTCGTCGATATGGCCTCCCGCCAGGTAGTATGAATAGGCACCATGGTGGGCCACCACCACAGCCGCGAGCGCACGCCCTTCCTTGTAAACCATATAAGTGGTCACTTCTTCCTGGTCCTTTTCCAAAAGGTAGCGCAGTACATTGCCATAAAAAGGCTGACCTGCCCGCTTAAGGCTACTGCCCACTACTTGAAGTACTTCGTTGACAGGAGCTTCTTTGCGCAATTCATATGGACCGGATAGGGCATCCCGGATGTTTTTGCGACAAGGCGTACTCATTTGCTTGAGCATTTGCTCCTCACCTTGGTCAACCCGCAAGAGGTAGGTATACTTGGGCACCACATGGTACGAGCGCCACTGGAATGGCTGGGCATCCATGAAATTGGGTGGCAATGTAAAATCAATATATGCCCCCTTGTACTGCTGCCGCAAAAAAGTGGCGATGGCGGTAATGGCACGTTTCACTTCACTCTGGCGGCTGTGCACCTTTTCCCCCATCAGCCTGAGCTGTAAGCCACAGTGTGGGGCCATAGGAAGGTTGATGAGAAATTGCTTTCCCAAACGGGTGTACTGGTATAGAAAAAATGCACCGAACAATTCATCCTTTCGGTAAATTCCAAAACGCAAACAATGGTCCCCATGGGCAGCCAACCACATGGGACTGCCGAAAAAATTGTCGCGGCTGAGCCAGTCATAGTCCAGGCGATCCGAATGAGGAATGATACTCACCTCCATATTGCTGGTGCAGAATTTCGTAGGATCAAGGCTGCAAAAATAGGGATTATACTACCATATCAAGACCTTGCTTGCTTTTATGGCCTAAACGTGTTCACGCAGCCACATCTCAGCGATGTACACCCTAAATAAGTCACCATAGCTGAGCCATGCATCCCCCTTTCTATAAGCGTTGAGCGCCTTTGAATAGGTAGATTGATTCAAGAGGCCGAGTTCTTGTAATTGTGAATGATGCTGCATACAGTCGCCGATGTGCGCACCAAGCTCACCCTTCATCCAGGCAGCCTCCGGCGTTGAAAACCCTTTCTTGTCTTTGCGCCAGCGAATGGCTTCGGGCAGCTCAGTGACTGACTCACGGAGGAGGTGCTTGGTCCACCCCGACTTGAGCTTGCGCGCTACGGGTTGATTGATCAAAAAATCCACTATGCGGTAATCCAGGAATGGAAGTCTTACTTCAATGCTGGAAGCCATGGAGTTGCGGTCTTCATAATGGGTCAACGCTGGTATGGAGTAGCGGCCGATATCCAGAATTTGTCGGTTGCGCATGTTCTCGAATGCCCAGAGCGGCTCACTTGCGAAGTGGCCTTCAAGGAAATTCTGCCCTTTTCGGTTGGAGCCAGGCAAGTATCGTTTTGCCTCGCGCAGGTCAAATTCGCGTATTGTGGTACCCTTCAAAAATGAAGCAGCACTCAAGCCGATAAAGTCCAGTATTTTGCGGCGCTTGAGTAGACTCTTGAGGTGAAAATAGAAAAATTTGTTGTAGCCAAGCAGCACCTCATCAGCGCCTTGTCCGCTGAGCAACACGGTGATGCCGGTAGCCTGTTTAATTTGCTGAAAGAGCAAGTGCTGTGCCACTACCGAAAGTGATCCATAGGGCTCGTCCTGGATTTGAAGCACCGAATGCACATGCTCCAAAGCAAGGCTTCGGTCGAATCGCAACTTTTCATTGTGCAGGCCCTTCTCCCTGACCAATAGGTCGATATAGCGCTCCTCGCTGTACCGCGGATCGGGTGATACCACGCTGAATGTAGAAACATCGGGCTTGATATGCGCTTGAATCAGGCAGGATATGGCACTGGAATCAAGGCCTCCACTGAGCAAAGTCCCCACAGGCACATCACTACGGAGCCGCAGCTTGAGTGCATCAATGAGCAGCTCCCTGAATTTTTCTACTGGATTTTCAATCAAATTCGCTGCATCTTCAGTTGCATAGTCCCAATACTGGGTCCATGTTTCCACCCCTGTGCGCAGATCAATCTCAAGGGCATGCATGGCCGGAAAACGCTGCACTTCATTGTAAAACGTCTCTGGGCGGTGGTCGAGCAGGCCTTGATTGAGGAATGCGTGTATGGTGGCGGTATTGGGGCTAAAGCTTAGCCCGCTCATTTGCTTGAGTTGCTTGATTTCCGATGCAAAATAGAGTGCGCTATTGGCACGCATCAAATACAGGGGCTTGATGCTAAACCGGTCTCGGGCCAGCACCAATTTTTGCCGAGGCGCATCATAAATGGCAAGAGCCCACATGCCGTTGAATTTGCCGAAGCACGAAACACCCCACTTTTGGTAGGCCCGGAGCACAACCTCGGTATCTCCTTGGGTATCGAAAGCCATACCTGCGAGCGGACCTGCCTTCAGTTCTTGGTAGTTAAAAACTTCTCCATTATAGACCATCTGTAGACCACCGCGGCTGAAGGGCTGATTGGATGCGGGGTCAAGGTCAATGATAGACAACCGGCGGTGCCCGAGAAACAGGTTGATTGCGTCTTCCTCAGCCTTGGTATGGGTGCTGAAAAAACCCTCAGCGTCAGGACCGCGGTGGGCAATAATGTTGCAGGCACGCTTGAAATCTTCTAATTGCTTCTGAGTAAAGCTGCCTTCAATTTTAACTGCTGCAAAAATTCCACACATTTAGAGGGATGCATAAATGGATAAGAGTCGCTTGCCCACAGCTTCAGGGCTATGCACGTTGCGAATGTAGTTCAATCCCTCTGATCGCGAATTTTTCAACCTTTCCCGGTCTTTGTGTAGGTTCAACATCACTTTTTCAAAGTTGTGTTCATCAGCGGCAATCAGCGGCAATACTGCCGGTCTAACAATATCTTGCAGATCCTTGCGTATGTAAGAAACCACCGGAAGTCCGCGTTGCATCATTTCAACTGCAAAGTTGCCGTACCAGCCAACCCTGATTTGGTCCACCGCGAGGTGTGCGTGTGTCGCTGCTTCAAATACAGCTTCACGCGACATGCCCTCTATCAAGACCAATTCAAATTTGTCGGGATGCCTGGACAAAACATTTTCAATCACATCAGTTCCTTTTATAGAGCGGTCTGTAGGCGCATGGATTACTCTCAAGCGGGGATAATTGAAATCAGGATTTTGCGCGAAAGCCGCCACCCCATCAGGTGCTATTTTTGGAATGAAATGCGCATGGGCTCCGCGGATGTATGGCAAAAGATCAGGGGTGGATACGGTTACTGCATCAGCAAGTGCAATTGCCTTGTGCAGCTGATTCCTTCGATTCCGTGAATTGACTGGGCTGCAATAGGTATCGCGAATGGCGCAATGTGCACATACACTTTGTGCAAGGACATGGTAACGGTCTCTTATTTCACAGCCTTGAAAGTGGAGCACTACTTTTTTTCCTGATTTTTTAAGCCAAGCCACATCGGTAGCTGCGAGCATTCTGTACAATCGGTGCTGTTGCAAGGCAATCGGCCAGAGGGTGTAACCTGCATAAAAGTTTATGACGTCCGCATTCCGAAGCATGCTAAGCAGCTTTATTGGATTGAATACATCTGCATAGTTAAAGTGTGTACTTGAAGCACCCATCAAGCGCTCAGCCGCGGCATTTCGTTCAGCGGTATGGTTCCATGATTTGGGACCGTGGTATATGCGCATTTCCGGGGTCAACTTTCTGAGTTTTTTTTATTTGCCGAGAGGGCTACCCCCGGTGCTATCCTGATAAGCCACACCATCAGCGCGATATTGTGCACAGCGCTGATGCCCACTACGGCGTACAAAACTTCTTCAAAAGTGTATCCGCCCAAGGCCATCACGAATGCTGCTATCACTGACAATGCCG
>DAIOTP010000154.1:0-6968 GCA_036751905.1 Cryomorphaceae bacterium | reverse complement strand
TGAAAGTTGTGGGCATCGCAATCAATGGCTACCTCACACAAAATGAACGGGGTACATACAGGATTTTGGACTACCAAAACATAGAACCTTGATTATCCTGGCTTGGGAGGCAGGCAAGTAAGTTTCAAGCAAGAGCTGTACGCTTGCCCTACTCTACCAAACTCAGGTCGCTAAGTGTCTCCAAAAATGCTTTCAAATCGATTAACTGGCCTGAATCCAAATTCAATGGCCTGATGCGGGCGTCCTTGTTGGGGTGGTCCATGCCGCCGGAGTTGTAGTGGTGGAGTACCGCATCAAGCGTGGGCAAGCTGCCGTTGTGCATGTAGGGCCACGTGAGTGCCACATTGCGAAGGGAGGGAGTTTTCATACGGCCCATGTCCGCAGTGCGCATACTGAGGCGTCCACGCCCTTCATCTTCATAGGTGCTGTACAGGCCCGTGTTGTGGTAAAGCATATCGGTAAACAGAAAGCCCGTGTGACAGCTGCTGCAAGCCAGTTCATCGCTGTAAAACAGTTGTCTTCCTCTTTTTGCCGAAAGGCCCAAAGCACTGCTGTCGCCGGCCATGTAGGCATCATATGCGCTGCCTGTGCTGAGTAGGCTACGCTGAAAAGCTGCCAAAGCCCTTGCCATCACCAAGGGCTCAAACCGCTGCCCATAAGCAGCCATGGACATTTGCTGGTAGGCGCTGTCGGCGCTGAGGCGCTCGTGCACGTCGCGGAGGTTGATGTCCATCTCATCGTCGGTGGTGAAAGGGGCGAGCACCTGCACTTCCAATGAGGGAATACCTCCTTCCCGGAAAAGGGCTTTTTGGTATGCCACGTTGAGCAGGGAGGGCGAATTGCGGAAGCCGGAACGCGCGTGTACGCCTGGGCTTACTGCTACCGTATCAGCATAAGCCAGAGCAGGTTTGTGGCATGAGCCACAACTCACACTGCCATCGGCGCTGAGGCGGGGATCGAAAAAGAGTGCCCTGCCAAGTGCCACACGGGTTGTGCTCATGGCATTGTCATGGGGTACGGGCGGAATGCTGTCGAAGGTTGATGGAAGCTGCCAGTGCCATGGGTCTGTTGCTTTCTCTTCGAAGGCCTTGTCATCACAGCCATGCACGCAACAAAGCACAATAAAAACCCCAAGGATGCCAGCCGCTAAATTCAGAGGCGACTGCGTAGGACGTCCATTATTTCTGTTTCGGAAGGTCAATTTGCACATCGTCGTCAGTGGAGTCGAAACCCCCATTGTCATTCGGAACCTGATCCTTTTTTCTTTTCAACAGGCGTGACATGGTTTTGCCCAAATCATCAAGCTGCTCAATGGGGGCGAGAAAGGTAGGATCTTTGTAATTTCTTAAGTCATCAATTCCAATACCAGCCTGTACCGGATAAATGAGTATGTAATTGGTATCTCTTAAATATTTGTTGAGATATCCATGCACCTTTGTCATGCCTTGCTGATAGCTGGGATGATTTTTTCGGCTCATCACTACAATCAAGTTGTCGTTTCCAGCCACTTCACCGAACAGGATCAAAAGGTCATCCCAATCTTGAAATGGCTTAAAGTCGGCGTTAACAGGGTGTCTTTTTTGGAATTTCTCAAGGATTCCGATGGTATCAGGATGGGCATAGAACTTGAGGGCTGCCCCTGTATTTCGGGCGATGTTCCAAACCTTTACGAGCCAATGGGCAAACCCGATTTCCTGCTCGGCACGAGGCGGTACAATGATCAAGTGGCGCTTGATGGTAGCAAGGGGCTGAGCCGGTTTATATACATAGGTGGTTGTTTTTACTTTGGTAAGAATGCCATTGGTAAGGTTGCTCACGAAAGAGTTTGAAAAGCCCTTGTGGCTTGTAAGGCCAAGGATGACATCAGTTACCTTTTTTTCTTTGACTACACTGGTTATTCCATTCACAACATTCAAGTCGTAGCGGATGATTTCATTCATGTGGTTGTCGGTAGCAGCGGCAACTTCTGTGGCTTTTTGCAGAATTTTGCCTGCTTCTTTCTCCGATTGTTCATTTTGTGATGCGCTGTCAATGATGTGCGCGGCATACATCCCTTTGGTATTGCCCTTCGATTTCACAATAATGCCAAGTTTAGCGAGTTCTTCGGCAGTTTCGAGGTTGCTTACAGCCAAGAGTATGCGTTCTTCGATCTCTTTGTCTTCCTTTACCTTACCCGAATCGAGCGCAGCTGCAAGCGCCATTGCGCCCCGTTGTGCCACAACGGAAGCCATTGTACAGGTAACCAAAATCATCAAAATGGTTCCGTTGAGCACATTTTCGTTCAGCAGCCTGATTTCCTCACCGTTGGCGTCTTGTCCTACAATTACTTTGTAGCCGACGAGTACCGCCGCGAGGGTAGCGGCTGCCTGGGCATTGCTCAGGCCAAAAATGAGCCTACGCTCATCATTGCTGTATCCAAAACTCTTTTGGGTAAGCCATGATGCGACCCATTTGCCGCTGATGGCACACACAATCATGACCACGGCCACCCAAATGGTCATCCAATCATTGAAAAAAGCCCGAAAGTTGATCAGCATGCCAACACCGATCAGGAAGAAGGGAATAAAAAGTGCATTGCCAACAAACTCTATCCGGTTCATCAGCGGAGAGCTGTGAGGAATCAGCCCATTCAATGCCAATCCCGCAAGGAATGCGCCAATAATCGCCTCAATACCGGCCGCTTCAGCAAGAAATCCCCCCATAAACACCAGTGCAAGGACGAAAATATACTGAAGGATGTTGTCATCGAATCGTTTGAAAAACCACCGCGCAAGAGCTGGAAATCCAAGCATGACAAGCAGAGAAAATATGGCTACAGAAATGCCGAGGCGGTACCAAAAGGCATCCGTAACCTCACCCGTGGCCATACCCACAACCACAGCAAGTACGAGCAATGCCAGCGTATCGGTAATCATTGTGCCACCTACGGTTATGGTCACAGCCCTGTTCTTGGCTACACCCAACTTGCTGATAAGCGGATAAGTAATCAGGGTATGAGAGGCAAACATACTGGCAAGCAAAACGCTGGTAGGCAGACTAAACTGAAGCACATAGTATCCGGCAGCGGTTCCTATTCCCATTGGAATGATGAAGGTATACAGTCCAAATATTAAACTTTTGCCGCTGTTTTTGCGGAATTGGGTCATGTCGATCTCCAGACCGGCAAGAAACATGATGTACAAAAGGCCTACCATTCCGAAGAGTTCAAAGCTGTCACCGCGCTCGAGCAAAGTGAGTCCGTGTGGACCGATAATGGCTCCGGCTATGATCAACCCTATCAGGTGGGGTATCTTTAATTTATTGAGCAGCAGGGGCGCAAACAGAATGATGAACAGTATCAACGAAAATATGAGTACTGGATTCTTCAGCGGGAGCGAAAAAGAGAGTTCGGAAAGCAACACCATGGACAAAAATATAAAGGAATGGGGCTAAAACTAAAAAATCCGCCTCTGAAGGTGGTCACAAAATATAAGAAAATGGAACTGCTCCTCAGTATCTGATTACGCGCACTGTATCAAGCTCCAACCGCAGCTTCATAAGGTTGGCCAATATCTCTTCATTGCGCCTTGCCTGTGAGGGGCTCGCCTGTGGCATCCACCTCACCATAAAGGTGGGCAAAGTATCAACTCCACCAGCATCGTTGGGCTCCAGCATGGTGGCATATGCAATGCGGTCCAAATGCTCAAATTGAATCTTGAGTTCCTTGCTGAGCAATCCGATCCGCACGCCCTCATTTCTCAGCCTTGCCACCTCCAGCTGAAGTTTTCGAATGGATGCCTCACGGTCTTCAATTTCTTCCTGGCTCTTTACAAAAATATCCTCAACAAGGTCGGCTTTAATTTGTCCCGACAAGGCTTTCAGCTCATTGTCGCGGCCTATGCCGCTGCTGCCGCTTCTGTACACATCGAGCCGAACATCGTCCAGTTGGTATGCCAGGAGCTGTGACCTCCACATGGTGACGGTATCTTCAGGTACGTCAGCTCCAATCAGAAAGATCTCAATAACAGGAGCATCATCACTGAAGAGCAATTTGCTGTTCACCACACGCGCACCTTCCATTTTCACCACATTGGCTATGAACAATTCAGCCCTGCTTCGGAAATAACTCTCCTTGAGCACACCCCAGAAAATATAAAGGCTTGGTAGGATTACGAGGACCATTCCAAGGGTCATGTACAGGCGTACCTTCTTTTCCCGAGTGGGGTCCATAAAGCGCTTGAGCGGAAACTTCAGGTAGCGCACGCCAATAACCGTGGCGGCACATATGAAGACTGAATTGAGCAAAAAGAGGTAGAATGCACCGAAGAAAAAGGCCCAATTCCCTGTGGCCAAGCCGAATCCGGAGGTACACAAGGGTGGCATCAGCGCTGTAGCAATGGCCACACCGGGTATCACGTTACTTTTTTCCTTGCGTGAGCCCGCAACAATACCTGCTGCACCGCCAAATATGGCTACAAAAATATCCAGTGTCGTGGGCTTGGTACGTGCGAGCAACTCGGGCTGATACTCTACCAAAGGTGTGAGCATGAAGTACATGGTAGCCGTAATCAGGCTCACTGTAACCATTACTCCGAAATTCTTTAGGGCCTTAAAAAGCAAGGCAGCATCGTTGACACCCAAGGCAAACCCAGCCCCAATAATGGGCCCCATGAGTGGGGCAATAAGCATCGCGCCAATAATTACCGCCGGAGCATTGAGGTTGAGGCCAATGGAAGCTATAAATACTGAACAAATTAAAATGTATACCGTATGGCCCCTGAAGGGAATGTCCCTGATGATACCCTCTCTCGTTTGGTCATAATCCGTATCATGCCTGATACTCAGAAGATCGCGCAAGAAAGAGACGGCTTCAAGCCAAAAGATCATGAAGCGTTTCCAGACACGTTCACGTTTGTATTGTGATCCCGTTTTGCGCTGGTTGCGCTTCACTCGCTCCAAAAATTCTTTGTCGTCAGTAGGCTCCATGTATCCGGGTGGGCATGCACATTTGGCGGGGGCAAAGATGCCTGTTATTTACCAATCATTGGAACTTATTGCTTGAGGAACTTCAATTTCAAGGGTGCGCCTCCTTGGGCGCTGATGTGTGCTACATAAAGGCCTGCTGGCAAATGAGAAATAGAAGTGCTTGCCATACCGCCGTTTGCACGTAGGTTGAGCGCTTGCGGTGTTGACAAATTTCCAAAACCCAATGGCAAGATCACAACCTGATATTCCACTTGATCTTGAGCATTGCTGCTCATTTCAAGCATCAAGTCATTGCCATTCCAGAGCACCTGTGCCTCCATATTCAGTTGATGGGTAAGGGCGGTCCATGGGCTCCAGGCTCCAAATCCTAAACCAGGACAAAATGCCCGCACACGAAATTCATAATTCAAGTTGGACGGTACGGGAGCAGTTTGAAAACTCGGCACAGCACTGAGGCCTGCAATGCTTGGTCCCCCACCCTGCACCCGGGCCTGGTAGCGGTAGCCCAGTGCGGCATCCACCTCATTCCACGAAAGTGCAAAGCCCTGGGCAGGACTGCCGGCGGCGCTAAGGGCGTGGGGAGCTGCGCACAATTCGGGGCAATCAAAACTTTGTGCATCGCCCAGCTCAAAAGTCCATTTGCCTTCGGCAGCCCCCAGGTTCAGTACTTCCTGAATTTCTTCGCCAGCCGTGCATTCGCTTTTCAAAAAACGCTCAAGCCAGGGCTCGAGCACCAGCAAGGTGCGGGCGTGCTGCTCCTCACGGCTTGTAAAGGGTCCGAAGCCGCCACAGGTGAACCCTTCACCGAGGTAGCAAAATCCGGCGGAGCCATTGGTGAAGTTGCAATGTGAGGCCCCTTCGATGCGGACGATGGCTTTGCGCTCCGAGGGCAGATTGTTGTACATGGGCTCCTGGTTGGTTCCCACAGGCGTTACGCAGTCTTCCACAGCTGCAATCACCAGCGAGGGCACACTGACCTGAGCGGCTGCGGCTATGGAGCTTGGGTTGGTCTCGGCCGCTGCAAAGGTGATGGTGGTGGTAACCACAGCACTATTGGCGGCACCGAGGTATGTGGCGCCACCGCCCATGCTGTGGCCCATGAAGGCAGCGCGCGGCAGCACTTTTCCCGAAAAGGGGCTGGAGGGCACGGTGCCAAGGCGGATGATTTCCGCAGCGCAAAAATCGATGTCGCGTCCAAAATTGGGATGGCTGGGCGCGGGCAGCAACTGGCCTTCCGTGCGCGGAAGTACCACGATGTAGCCTTTTGGCACAAGTGCCTCCCAAAGCCAAGAGTAGCTATCGGTGTCAATAACGAAACCATGGCCGAAACTTACCACAGGAAAGCCCACGCTGGAACTGGCTACAGCCACGTTTGTACCAGCCTCATTGGCAGGGTAATAAATGGCCGCCGGGATGTTTCGGTTGCGCGCAGGATCGTTGAACGTTTGGATGGATACACCGATTTGGTAGTCTTGTGCAACTGCGTTTGAGAGCGTGATGACCGCCAGCAGGAGACCGAAATTGCGTACAGCTGTTTTCATGGTTCTATGAATGGATAGAATGCGAAAGTACAACGATTAAGGGGTGGAAACAACCTTACGGTGGCCGCTCATGCTCCATTGGGTCCCGCTACAAGCTGCGATTTGGGTAAATTGTGGCTGCCCAAGGCTGCCTTAACTTGAAAAACCTATACTTGCATACGCCAAAAAATACCCTTTCTATGAAATCAATCGTTCTGAGAATCTCCATCCTTTTTCTGCCCATGTTGGCCCTCCACGGATGCCAGAGCCCACCTGTGCCTGCTGAGCTCCCTTGTGGCTGCAATACGCAAAGCCACTTGATTGCTGCCACCCTCTTTACCCAACATGCCAGCGAGTACAAGGCACTTTGCATGCAAGCCTACAACGCCGCGCAAAGCCAGTTGCCCGGGCTCATTCATGAAGTACAAAAACCGGCAGTGGTGCTCGATTTGGATGAAACGGTTTTGGACAACAGCCCCTACA
>DAIOTP010000153.1:0-7003 GCA_036751905.1 Cryomorphaceae bacterium | reverse complement strand
CCGAAGACCTTGACCTCAGCTACAGGGCACAGATGCGGGGCTGGCGCTTTTGCTACCTCGAAGATGTGGCCTCACCCGCCGAACTCCCCGCCGAAATGAACGCCCTTAAAAACCAGCAATACCGCTGGAACAAGGGCGCCGCCGAATGCGCCCGAAAGCATTTGGGCAACATTTGGCGACAAGCCGATATTCCACGTCATACCAAGATACACGCCTTTTTTCATTTGATGAATTCATCCATTTTTATTTGGATCGTGGTCTGTGCGGTGCTTTCGCTGCCATTGCTCATGTTCAAAGCAGCGCATCCTTCTTTCGACCGCTGGTTCCATATCGGAGTCATCCTTCTAATCAGTTTCGCCGTACTCGCATTTTTCTATTATACCGCTTACCGCAAAACCGATCCTGCCGGAGGCCGATTACGTTTCTTATGGCTCTATCCTACATTTCTCAGCCTAAGCATGGGCATGAGCCTACACAATGCCAGTGCCGTGTGGCAGGGCTGGCGTGGCAAGCGAACCCCTTTCGTGCGCACACCCAAGTGGAATCTGATAGGCAGCTCGGGCGCTTTTGCCGGCAAGGCCTACATTACCAAGCGCATCCCCGCCATGGCATGGCTCGAAGGTGTGCTGGCTCTGTATTTTGCTTTTGCCCTGATCTATGGTATCAGCCATGGGGAGTGGGGATTTGTTCCGCTTCACCTCATGCTTGTGTTCGGATTCGCGGCGGTGTTTGGGTATACGCTGAAGCAGGGGCGGGGGTGAATTTCATCGACCAAAATGTGCTATTTCTTGGTCAGCCCGCGGCCTGGGATTTTGCTTCATCGCGCTTAATGCAGCACCCACACCATCACCAATGAACCCTACTTGCAGCAGTAGTAAAAAATATCGGACCTCGTGCCTGTTATCCCAATGTTGGTTTAAGGCTTTGCAGCCATGTATGAGTAAATGCTTTGAGAAATGAATAAGGCTGTATAAACCTTAAGCCGTAACGTAAATCGGCTTATTTACTGAGAAATCAATCCTTCTTGCACTGCTCCTCCGGCCGTGCGCCGCATACCCCGCAGGAGGCTCCTTCCTTTTGCAGCAGTGGATTGTTGCTGGCACAGGTACCGGAAAATTGGCCATCCTTTTTCACCAAAATCTTAATAGCGATTCCTGCGAAAGCAATGGCGAGCAAAACAATGGTAATGAGCACGAGTTGCAACATAATCTCAAATTAGAATACAAAGGTACACATTGGGATCGTTCTTGTACAAGTGCCGATCTTAAGCCTTGTTAATCCCGCTGTTAATCACAGGGAAGCAAGTTTCCTTCGCCCTGTCGGTCAAGATCAATGAGCGTGGGCTGACCGCTGTAGCATACATTGCCGCGCAGGCCTATGAACACAAAAAGATAACCGTCTGCGTTCACCTTCATGGGCTGTATGCTGCTGTTGTTTACCAAAGTGTGGCTGCTGAATAAACCTGAAGCATCAAGCCTGCCGCTGCCTGCGGAGTATGCCCCCACAGTATCACTCATGCCGTGTGCCACCAATGCGGTACGGCCAGTGTGCTGCGCTATGCGGGCAAAATTGCTGCGCAGCAGCAGTTCTACGCTGCCATTGGCTTCATAATCTTCATATTCGAAGTGGTCGACGCGAAGTGTGTCAACGAAATGGATGTGGCCGTTGCCGCGGTTTTCCAAACGCGCGAACTCCGGAGCATATATCACCACCTTGGGTTTGATGCTCAGATCGCGCACCCAGTTGCAGCGGGCCATATTGTCAAGGCGCAACTCACCATCAACCACATCTGTAAGGATTTGATCCAGCAGATTTTCACCAAAAATCACTTCAGCGCGGTGCGTGCTTGCATAACGGTATTCCAGGTCAATGCGGTTTTGGGTGTAGATGGAATGAAAAACTGGGAGTTCCCGCACTTCAGTTTGTATGGTGCCCATGCCGGTAACGCAGTCCCAGCGGTTGTCAGCGCTGCATGCCGCCATGAGTACCACCATGACCACCATTGCGCAATATGTTGTGGCCCGCCTCATTTTATTCTGTAAGCCAAGCCCAGCTCTCCATTGTCGGCCTTGGCATAGTGCGTTTTAAGTCCAATAAATGCTTGCCAACGTTGCTTTTCATACACCAGGTGATACCTAAAAAAGATCAGTCCATCCTCGCTGAATTGGGGGAAAAGGTAACTGCCGGCTTGAAGCCTTAAGGCAATATGGCCAAAGTGAAAGAGATACTGCGCTGCTGCGAAAGCCCGCATATTTACACTTGTAGGCGCCTCCTCATTTTTTTCCAGCGCTCTTTTTTGGAGGCTGCTGTTGTAATTTATGCCGAGTTCAGCCCCGAAGGAAGCTTTGGAATTGAGGCGTTTTTGCATGGCTGTGAATACATTGCCTACCCCGTAGTGAGGTCCGCCCACCGGAGGTAGTGTTTTTAATCCAGCCGATACTCCGGCATACCAATGCCACGGCTTGTCTACTTCGAGCGGCATCTCGCGCTGAGGCAGCACCTGTGGCTTTTGCCAAAGCTGAAATGCGAGGCCTGCTACAGCAAGGTTGGCTCCTTTGTTGGGCACCTTCATGGCGCCGTTGCTGAAATGGCGCACCCCGATGCTGCCACGGATGTGTAGCTTTTCACTCCGCAAGAGGTAGAGGTATGCATCAAGGGTAAGGGCTGCGTTCAGGTGGCTGCCTATGGCGCCATTTTGGAAATTATCTTCTTCATCAAAGGGCTTGCTTACGTAGCCTGGACCTATCCCGAGGTGCAGTCCACTGCGGCGCTTTAGGTCGAGCGGTAAATCTACAAACACATAGGCTGACAGTGACTGTCCAAGTAACGGGGAGCCCAAATTGAGCCAGCTTGTTTTTAAGCCCCATTGCGGAAAGTGAAAGGCGTGGTGCCAGTCTTTGCTGCCATCCGTTTGCCATGCCAGCGAGGCTTCCACACCACCCACGTACCCATCCACGAGGTAAAGCATGTCATTGTGGTGGGGCATCAGGAATCCCCATACCGGGCTTATCTGCACGGCAGCGGGGCCTTGTGCCATAAGCACATTCGCCGAAAGGCATATCCACACTGCAACACTTAGCCTGTACATGCCGCGAATGTAACGCATACCATTGAAATGCAGCGCTGCCTTGTGCCTATCAATTTGCCTACTTTTGAAGCAAAATTGGAATCCAATGCAAGAGAAGTTGAAAGCCTTTGAACGCTTGCTCACCATCATGGACGAGCTCCGCGAAAAGTGCCCCTGGGACCGCAAGCAAACCCTCGAGTCGCTTCGGCACCTCAGCATTGAAGAGATGTATGAACTGAGTGATGCCATCATCGATGGCGATATGGACGAGATTCGCAAAGAGCTGGGCGACTTGATGTTGCACTTGGTCTTTTACAGCAAAATAGGCAGCGAGACGGGCCATTTCGATGTGGCCGATGTGCTCCATGGCGTTTGCGAGAAGCTCATAAGCAGGCACCCGCACATTTATGGCGATGTGGTGGTGAAAGATGAGGAAGAGGTGAAATCGAATTGGGAGAAACTCAAGCTCAAGGAGGGCAAAAAATCTGTTTTGGAAGGCGTGCCGCGCTCCTTGCCTTCGCTGGTAAAAGCCGGCCGTATTCAGGACAAAGCCCGCGGCGTGGGCTTTGATTGGGACAATGCCGAACAGGTGTGGGAAAAGGTGCAGGAGGAATTGGGAGAATTGCGTGCGGAAGTGGAATTGGGCAGTGACAAAATAGAGGAAGAATTCGGCGATGTCCTCTTCTCGATGATCAATTACGCCCGGTTTTTGGGGGTGAATCCCGATGATGCCTTAGAGCGAACCAACCGCAAGTTCATACGGCGTTTTCAATACCTTGAGGAACAAAGCGCACTCGACGGCAAAAAATTAGGAGAGATGAGCCTTGAAGAGATGGATGTGTACTGGAACCGCAGCAAAGCCTCGGAATAAAAGATGCGAATTTTGTTGATGCTTAACAGCTCATAGACACTATCAATCCAAATGTTCTTCAAGGCGCCCGGGCAGGGCGTATCTTTGTACCACAAAATTGACAACAATGGCACTACAACAAGTGAACGACAGCGAATTTAAATCCATGCTGAGCAGCAACGATAAAATTTTGGTAAAATACTTCGCCGATTGGTGCGGGGCTTGTAAGCTCATTGCTCCAAAAGTGAAGCGGCTCGCCGATGACGAACGCTACGAGGGTATAACCTTCGCCGACATCAACGCCGAGCAAAATGAAGATGCACGCAAAATGGCTGGTGTTGATAACCTTCCCTTCTTTGCCATTTTCAAAAATGGTGAATTTGTTGAGGGCAGCGCCACAAGCAAGATCGATAAAGTAGAGGAGCTGCTCGCGAAGCTCAATTGACAATACCTTTTTTTCATAGCAAGAAGGCGCAAGGCACATTCGTAAGAAGGCCTTGCGCTTTTTGCATAAAATAAGCCCTAATTTGGTACCCGAAATACCACAGCATGCCCGCCAATAAGTACGCCCTGCTACGTTACCGCATCATAGACCGCTGCATAGGCAATGTGTACAAGCCCTATCCGGGCAAGGAGGACCTGCGCCGCGCTTGTGAAGAAGAGCTATACGGCAGTGCTGGCGAGCGTGTATCCGAAAGCACCATCGATAAAGACATCTACGCCATGCGCAATGAGCTCAACCTTGGTTACCATGCGCCCATTGCCTTCAGCAAAGAGCACAAAGGTTACTATTATACAGAGCCAGGCTACAGCATCGACAAGTTTCCGCTGGGAGAGGAAGAGGCCGATGCCATACGGCTGGCAGCCATAACCCTAAGTCAGTACCGGGGCATTGAATTGTTCCGTTCCAGCGAGAATGCCATTGACAAGATACTTGATCGCTTGCAACTGTCGCCCACTGCCGGCCACGAAGCATTGGATGCCGTTGTACAATTTGAAACAGCCCCTGCTTTTAAAGGGGGAAGGCACCTCAAGCAGTTGTTTGCTGCCATCGGCCGCAAGCAGGTGGTGAATTTTGCTTACGCCAAATTCGATGGTGGCAAGCAGCGTCCTTACAGCCTGCACCCCTACCTGCTCAAGGAGTACCGCAACCGTTGGTATGTGATTGGCTTCAACCCCGACAAGGGCGCCGTGGTGGTATTTGGCCTTGACCGCATCGAGGGAGAGGTACATCTCAGTGATCAGCTATTCAGTCCACAGCCCGGGTTCAACGCCGATGTATACTTCAAGCACAGTTTGGGCATTACCGCTATCGACGAAGCACCTGAACGGATACATTTGCGCTTCACCCCCCTTACTGGCAAGTATGTGGCCTCGCAGCCATTGCACCATTCACAACAAGTACTGCGCGATGATGAAGTAGCCCTGGAAATAAGCCTCGATTTGTGCATCACCCGCGAACTGGTTATGCAAGTGCTCAGCTACGGTCCCGATGTAGAGGTGAAAGCCCCAGAAAAACTCAGGATGCAAGTAGCCACAGAACTCAAAAAGGCTTTGCAACAGTATTTTTAAATCACCGAAGGCTTTGATAACTCGGTGACTTGACATATCTTCACGCCCAGTTGACCAACTATCAAAGCCATGAAATTGCTGACAATTCTCGCCACCCTTTCCCTGAGCACAGTTTTATCCTTAACCGCATACAGCGAAACAGCTGCCCCCACCTGTGAGGAGGCTGTTCCAGTGCAATGTGACTCACAAGGTTTCTTTGTTCAAATTGCAGCCAACCCAATGCCTGCGCCAGCTCCAGCCTCCTGCATCAATTTTGGTGAAGAAGTACAGCTCAATTCATACTGGAATGTCTTGGAAGACTCGGATGGACTCGACTTTATACAGCTCCGTGCTTTCTCCATTGCCGGAGGTATGGCCCTGTACAAAGGCAGCTGTGGAGCACTTGAAGAGGTGGCCTGTGCTACGGTGGAATTCGACGAGCAGTGTGAGCTGTTTTTTACGCCAGAGCAGGGTGAAACGTATTATATTCAAGTGTTTGACTTTGCAGTAGGCACGGACAATATGTATGCACTTGAAATGGTTTGTCCATTCTTCGGAATCAGTTGCAATATCGCCATTACAGATTACCACATCCCGGACTGCCGTTCACCCGATGGATTCGTGGATTTGATTATCTCAGGTACCACCGAGCATGTGAGTTTCCAACATGAAGTTTTCCTGGAAGCAGGGACTGATGCAGGCCTTAATTTTGGCAATGCTCAGATAGATAGCTTGACGGGCACCTTCACCGGAAGCATTCGGTTGCAAGGCAAGCAACTCGCTTACATCGTAGTGAGCCCAGGGCTATCCATATACAATTGTGGAGATGCCATGGAGCTTAGCCTTTCTCTTCCAGTGTGCCCCGATTGCAGTGGCGCTCCCCATTCCATCACTTCCGCCAGCAATTTAGCACCCTGCATAGGGGTAGGGCTTCCAGGTAGCGTACAGGCTACGTTTCAGGGGCCCGCATATCAAGGTCGTTTCGGTATTGTCAACGAAGCGGGCGATGTGCTGTCCGGCAACAAGACAGGAATTTTCAAAATGAACGAATTTCCTGAAGGCAGCTACCGTATAGCACACTTGCGGGCCCCTGGGAATTTCCCATATGAGCTCATCACCAACATTGACGAGCTTGAAGGCTGCCCAGCACTAAGCAATACAATTGAAATTCAAAGTACTGAGCTTGTTGCGGGGACAGTTTCCCCAAGTGGCAGCATAGCCCTTTGTACTGCCGGGAATTTCCCTGCCTTTACGGCAAATGGAGCTTCGGCCGATGGATTCGCGTGGGCGCTGCTCAATGCCAATTTGACGCAAGTCGTGCAGGCTAACAATGACAATCCCTCAGCATGGACCTTGCCCGAACCCGGAAATTACAAACTAGTACACCTCGCCCTTGGTGCTGGTGTTGATCTTGCTGCATTCAGTTTACATGATGAATTAGAATGTGTAGCGCGCAGCAATGCAGTTTCTATTTCCATACAGCCATGCGCCCCCTCGCTTGAACTGTGGCCCAATCCTGCGCAGCAGCTTGTAAA
>DAIOTP010000152.1:0-7014 GCA_036751905.1 Cryomorphaceae bacterium | reverse complement strand
GAGCACTTCACTGCCCTCAATGCGAATCACATCGCGCATATGGCCCGAAAACTGCGTTACTTGGTTGAAAAGGTCTTCGCCCCGGTAGTGTGTGGCAATGCACGTAAGGTATAGCTTGTGGTCGGTGGTGTTGCGCTTAATTTGTACAGGCCAGCCCCCATCGAAACCGGGGAATGCGTCGAAAGTCGGATCGAGTGATCCATCAGCATTGAGCCTGGCCACACCACCGCAGTCTACAAGGTTAAAGCGCGCAAAGGGACCGGCAATCATGATTTGGCCATTTGCGAGCAGCTCCATGCCATAGAGGTAGGTGGCTCCATCGGTGGAACCTAGGGTGGGGCCGGCGCCTATGTCGAAATCTGGATCGGGACTGCCATTGGGCAGAAGACGTACAATACCATTGTCAATGAGTCCAGCGGCAAGTATTTTGCCATCAGGCTGTAAAATGACTTCGAGGAGCGGCGCATTGGTTGACACATCAATGTTGGCACTGAAGCTCAAGTCGGGTGAGCCGTTGCTGTTGAGCCTTACCACGCCTTCAGAAGCATGGCCATCATAGCTGCTGAAGCGCCCCCCGGCTATGATTTTGCCATCGGGCTGCAGGGCTATGGTTTCTATGGCATTGTTGGGCCCTTGGCCTGAGCTGAAGCTGCTGTCGAAGCTGCCGTCAGCATTGAGCCGCGCTACACCGGGGCAGGGGTTGTCATTGTAGCTTGTAAAAGTTCCGGCAATGAGAATTTTGCCGTCAGGCTGCAAGGCGATGCTGCGCACATAAGGCAGATAAATGAAGAGGCCCTGCGCGCCGAGGCCTACGTTGAAAGAAGCATCGATGCTTCCGTCGGCATGCAGCCTTACCAGGCCGGGCGAGGACACCCCATTGAATGTAGGGAAACCGCCTCCCAATACAATGCGGCCGTCAGGCTGCACCTCAGCAGCCGAAACGATGCCGGCTGCACCTGCACCATCGGCGTTGAAGCCTTGGTCGTAACTGCCATCCGTATTGAGCCGCACGATGCTGGAGTACTCCGCGGGAAATGCAAAGTGCGCAAAATTGCCGTAGAAGAGCACCTTGCCATCGGGCTGCACCGTGATGCGTCGGTTGAGGTTATTGCCCGCGTTGTGCACGAAGGGCAGGGGCATCAGCATGTCGAAATCAGTATCGCGGTCGGCAGGATTCTGGGCTGGGGTGCACCATGGCATGGCCAAAGTAAGGGAGAGAACAAAGAAAAGTACTTTCATAAAATGACGTTTGGATGGGTATTGGATTGGTGTGAAATGAACTTTCCGCCTAGGCTGGGTATTCAAAGACTGCAACGCAAGGCTGCAATGCCAAAGATGCTGCGTTATACAAGCCGATACAATACCGCTCTCCCGGCATTCGGGTATACCCATTGCCACGGATGGAGACTGGAGCAGGAGGGGAGCCATCAACAAGGGACAATTGGCAACAGACTCAAGGCAAAAACTGACCTTGCCTGATTTGGGTTGCCTTTATTCACCCTTCAATTTCCGCTGTTTTCAGTTTTAGTTTTTCACTCCACTTATCTCAGCCATCACCGCATCAATCAGCACCTCCATACGAGGCTTATAGTCAGGCAGGAAGGCATTGCGCAGGCGGTTGGCTATGATCAGGCACACCGTAGTACACTGATGGCCCAGCATGCCGCCAAGGGCAAAGAGGGCCGAGCTCTCCATCTCATAATTGGCCATGGGCAGCCCCGCATGTGCAAAACTGGCCATGCGCTCATTGAGGCCGGGCATGGCAGGGGCAAGGCGCAGTATGCGGCCCTGCGGACCGTAAAATCCGCATGCGGTGGCGGTGATGCCCTGTACAAAGCCCCGGTCGAAGAGCGCCGTTAAGCCCGCGTGGGCCCGCGCAGCGTAAGGCAGCAGCCCCGGTATGCTCCAGTTGGTGTGCTTTCGGTAGGCCTCGGCCAGGGCCAGCTCGTCGGGTTCAAAGGCACTTTCGTAAAAATGCATCACCCCATCGAGGCCCAGGGCATACTGGCTTTGCACAAAGCTGCCGGTATCTATATGGGCATTCAGGGCCCCGCTTGTGCCTATGCGGACGATGCGCAGCTGCCTTTTTTGCGGAAGCAGGCTGCGCGCCTCCAGGTCAATGCTGCACAGCGCATCGAGCTCGTTGATCACAATGTCAATATTGTCCACTCCTATGCCCGTACTCAAGGCACTGATGCGCTGCCCGCCCACACGGCCGGTGATGGTCACAAACTCGCGGTTGCTCACACGGTGCTCCACGCTGTCGAAGCGGGCAGCGATGCGCTCCACCCGCGCTGGGTCGCCCGCTATGAGCAGGGTGTCGGCTATTTGCTCAGGGTGCAGGCCCAGGTGGTATATGGAGCCATCGGGCCGCAGCACCAGCTCCGATGGAGCAAAGCTGGCACCGGCAGGGGTATGTATTGCTTTCATGGCGGCAAGTTACTACAGTATGTCGAATTGCAGAAGGACAAGGCGCAAGACGCTTTATCAACAAGGGTCCATGCATAGATTGTCATCAAAATACCTTGATTGCGGTATTGGCCACAGCGGTGTACACAGGTACATTTGCACCGCTTATTAAGACTAAATCTAAACAATGGTTCG
Source organism: Cryomorphaceae bacterium (assembly GCA_036751905.1). Classification (GTDB taxonomy): domain Bacteria; phylum Bacteroidota; class Bacteroidia; order Flavobacteriales_D; family Cryomorphaceae; genus T3Sed10-241. Next base: position 4,410 of record DAIOTP010000152.1, on the reverse strand, counting down.
CCCATATATTTTCGCCATCAGCCGCTTCGTTTCCATTCTCATGCTGTGCGCCCTGCTGCCCTCCATGGCTTTGGCGCAAATGGCCGGGAGCGCCATCAAAGGTTCCGTCACCGATGCAGGTGGTGTTCCAGTGGCTTTCGCCAACATTTACGTGAGTGAACTCGAAACCGGCACCACCACCGACATAGGCGGTTACTTTTCTCTGCGCGGCCTCAGGCCCGGTATATACACCATGCTGGTTTCGGCCATCGGTTTTGAAAGGGAAATGGCCCAGGTGGCAGTAGAAGACAAAGGCGGTATTCAGGTAGACATTACCCTGCGCGAAGCCAATTACCGCATGCCCCAGGTAGAGGTGATGGGCATGCGCAACCAAACACTGCGCAAGCTCTCAGGCTCGGCAGCGCGCATAGACCAGCGCGAGCTCGAGCTGCTCGCACCCGTGAGTGGCAATGAGGTGTTTCGCCGCATACCCGGGCTGCACGTGGTCGATGAGGAAGGCGCCGGCCTGCGCACCAACATAGGCATACGCGGCCTCGACCCCGACCGCAGCCGTACCGTGCTCATACTCGAAGATGGCATACCTGTAGCCCTCAATCCCTATGGCGAACCCGAAATGTACTTTACCCCCTCCATGGACCGCATGGCAGGGGTGGAGGTGATCAAAGGCGCCGGGCAAATAGCCTATGGCCCGCGCACCATTGGCGGTGTGATCAACTACATCACCCCCGATCCGCCGGCGGGTGAAGAGGTAAACCTGCGCATACAGGGCGGACAGGGGGGCTACTTCAGCGGCTCCCTGAGCTACGGTACCAGCTTTGACAATACAGGGGTATTCATCAGCTACCACCGCCGGCAGGCCGACGATATGGCCGGAGCTCAATTTGAACTGAACGACCTCAACCTGAAAGTAAAACAGCAGCTCAGCGAGCGTTCCTCACTCGGCATAAAAATTGGCCTTTACCAGGAAAGCTCCAACAGCACCTACGTAGGCCTCACCCAAAGCATGTGGGACATGGGCGGCATGGACTATGTGCGCATTGCACCTGATGACAGGCTCAATGTGAACCGCTACAGTGTGAGCGCCACGCACGCCCTGCGCTTCAATGCCGCCACGGAACTCAAGACTACATTTTTTGCCTATACCGTAAGCCGCGACTGGCGCCGACAAGATTTTTCGAGCAATCCCAATGCCTCCAACCAAACGGGCGTAGTATGGGGCGATGCCTCCATACCCGGCGGGGCCCTGTTCATGCGCAATGGTACCGGCAACCGGAACCGCAGCTTCAATGTGGCCGGCGTAGAAAGCCGCCTGAACCACAAATATGAGCTAGGCGGTATGAAATCTGAATTGCACGCCGGACTGCGCGCGCAGTACGAGGATGCCCTCGAAACCCGCGTAAACGGCAGCTTCCCCACAGCGCTGAGCGGCACCCTGGTCAACGAAGAATTTCGCTCGGGCCGCGCCTTGAGCGCATTTGCGGAAAACCGCATTTGGCTCCATGAGCGCTTTATGGTTTCGGCCGGGCTGCGCGCAGAGTACTACACCTTCGGGCGCGAAATATTCCGTACTGCCTCCACCGATACCCTCATCACTGGCGGCAGTGATGTAGCCGCGCTCATACCGGGCATAGGCTTCAACTATGAAGTGAACAAGCAAACCAATGTATTCGGTGGCCTGCACCGCGGCTTTGCACCCCCGCGACTCAAAGATGCCATCACCTCTGCGGGCGTTGCCTTCGAGTTGGGAGCGGAGCTGAGCTGGAACAGCGAGCTCGGTATACGCACAGTACCCCTGCGCGGCCTCACGGTAGAGGCCACGGCCTTTGCGATGGATTTTGAAAACCAGATTATCCCCGTAAGCGAATCGGCGGGAGGCACAGGCGCGGGCCTCATCAACGGTGGCCGCACCATGCACCGCGGACTGGAGATCGGCCTCGTGGTGGGGCTGGGAGAGTTGGCTGATTTGCCCTTCCGCCTCGACTTTGATGTGAATGCCACCTACGTGAATGCCTTCTTCACCGGCGACCGCGTGCAGGTGGTGGATGAAATCCCGGTAAGCGTAGAGGGCAACCGCACCCCCTATGCCCCTGAGTACTTCCTGAGTTCGGCACTCACTTTTGAAATGAAAAACGGATTCGGCCTTCGCTTTACCGGAACCTATGTAGGCGATCAGTTTACCGATGCCATGAACACCATAGCACCCACACCCGATGGCCGCAATGGCCGCCTCGATGCCTACTTCCTGCTCGATGGTACGGCGCGCTACACCATTGCCAAGTGGAATACCTCCTTCACCCTGAGCTGCAAAAACATGCTCGACGAGCGCGTCATGGTGAGCCGCCGCCCACAGGGCATCCGCGCGGGCTTGCCCCGCTTCGTGACTGCCGGTGTCAACGTGCGCTTCTGAGCATGAATCCGGTAGCGCTTTACAGCAAACAATTGGGGCGCAAAGTCCCTCAACCCATGCCCAGCGTACCGGCTACCTTCCGCCACAGCAAGTAGCCGGGCAATGCCTACCTTCGTACACAGCCATGGCTTCTCCAATACGCATGTACCTGCTGCCCGGTCTCGGAGCCGATGTGCGCATCTTCAACCGGATACTGCCCGGTGATGGCTTCGAGCTGATAGCACTTCCGTGGATTCCCGCAGGCAGCGCCGCCAATCTGCGCGACTATGCCGCCCTTCTGCACGCCCACTACCAGCCTGAGCCGCCTTATGTGCTGGGTGGTGTATCGCTCGGAGGCATGCTTGCGCAAGAGTGGGCCCGCATAGCCCCGCCACAAGCCCTTGTCTTGATATCGACTGCTGTTTCAAGGAGCGATATGGCCGTATTCATCAGGGCCGCCTCCGCTCTGGGTGTTGGTCCTGTGCTCAACAAGCCGCTTCTGGTGACCCTTGCAGGCCTCGGCGACCGCTTTGTGAGCAAAAGCGCCGAGGGAAGGGCGCTTTTTCAGCAAATGCTCCACCTATGCGATGAGGATTTTATGGCTTGGGCCGCCGCCGCGGTTCTCGACTGGCAGCCTCCCGGCATTGAGGTGCCCTACCTGCGCATACACGGTGATAACGACAAAGTTTTTCCCCTGCATACCTCTAAGCCATGGGTGACCGACGCGCATGGCAAAGGCAATGTGATAGCCGGCGGCAACCACTTTATGGTCTATGAAAGGGGCGACGAAGTGGCTGCTTGTATAGCGCGCTATTTTGATTTACCTTGCGCACAATGAGGCCTATGCGATTTGGGTTTTGTGCCCATTGGGGGCTTGGGTCATCCTGTTTCACCATTTTTAACAAGCTACAGGGCTATATATGGAGCTTATGGCCTCTCTTTTGTTGAAGGGTGCAGGAAAGCAATAAAGCATTCAACTATAAATAAAAAGATCATGAAATACTCCATCACCATGGCCCTGTTGCTGGCCTTTACCATGAGCAGTTGTGTGGTTGTAAGGCAAGGCGACGTGGCACAAAAGCGGCGCCTGGGCAAGCTGGTAGGCAAGCCTATCACCGAAAGCACACGCTTTTACAATCCATTTATTGCCACTTACCTTACTGTACCAGTGCGCACCACCAACCTGGAGGTAAAGCTCGAAATTCCATCGAAGGAAGGGCTCAACATCCGCTGCGAAACTTCGATCCTCTACCGCATAGAGCAGCACAAAGTAACCGACATATTGCGCGAAGTGGGCCGCAATTATGAGGAAGACATCATTTCGCCTGTATTTCGCTCGGCCCTTGCTGATATAAGCTCGCGCTTTATGGCCAAAGACATGCACACAGGCGAGCGCTCAGTGATTGAAAGCGCTGTACAGGAAATGATGATGAAAACCCTCGGCCCGCGCGGGTTTGTGATCGAGGCCGTATTGATGAAGCGGGTCATTCTGCCACCGATGCTCGCCAATGCCATTGAGGAAAAACTCAGCGCCGAGCAAGACGCACAGCGCATGCAGTTCATCCTCGACCGCGAGCGTCAGGAAGCTGAAAGGCAGCGCATACAAGCTACAGGCGTGCGTGATGCACAAAAAATTCTCGCCGAGGGCCTCACTCCCGAAATATTGCGCTATGAAGCCATCGAAGCCTTCAGGGAGCTATCCACCTCACCCAACGCCAAGATCATCATCACCAATCCCGACAATCCGCTGATGATCAACACAAGCGATCGGTAAACTTTCCTTCAGCACCCCATCGGAGTGGTATGGCATAGGCCCGCGGTGTCAACCGCGGGCTAATGTGCCGAAAGCGAACTTGTATGTGCTTCAAAATGTTGAGCTGGACGTTTGCCCCTCAGCATACAAATGACCTTTTGGATACAAATCATAACCCCATCGGGGCTGACATGACATTGGCCCGCCGTACCCACGGCGGGTTATGTGCCGGAACCATGAAGGTTTTGGCGGCATTTTTGCCTTTTCGCAA
>DAIOTP010000151.1:0-7078 GCA_036751905.1 Cryomorphaceae bacterium | reverse complement strand
AGTATCATTGGAGTATATACCAGTATGCTGTGTCGCATCATCATTAAAGGTTGGCCCAAATGGGTGTTCTCCAATTTTAAATTCATTGAATGTAACTGAGGTAAAAGCGGCATTGTCAAGCTGTATTCCTCGTAAATTTTCTTCAAAACTTGTTTTGGTGATAAATGGGCCATTGTTGTCAAGACCATTAGCAGCATGAATCCCTACTTCAAAACCCTTGAAGGAACTTACAATTGGAGTTGAAAGACAAGGCGCACCTGCCTCAAGTGAGGGATTTACGCAATAATCAGAGACCCTGTAAAACGCATCGCTGCTATAAATTCCCTTAGACATATTCGCAGAGCCATTGAATCCAGTCGCTTGGTTAACAAATCGACAACCCTCAAATGAAACTCCATTGACTCCCCACATCGAGACCCTCGCAAATGGTGGATATTGATTCATATCCTCCAAATAATCATCGTTGAGAACAAAGTCGCAATTCCTGAAAAAACTACGGTCATGTGTTTGAATATTGTTGTTTATTGGCGAGTGATTCTGATATTTATAGTATGCGGCCACGCGCTTACAATTTTTAAAAGTGGTATTATTAGCCTGAATGATGCCACCCCTTGAACTCCAATTGTTCCACTTCCAATTGGTAAGCGCTTCACGAGCGTTTTCGATAACTGCTCCATTTCGAAATATAGCTCTTCCCTGATGGTATTGACCTTGACTATAAGGCTCTTGATGAGCCGAAGTCTCGCCCATTACTTGAATGCCGCTCCACATTTGACCACATGCATTGGTTATTTTTCCACCATCTACAATGAGTGTAGCACCCGGCTCAATAATTATACTACCTCTCTCAATCATGTGCAACTCTGCTGTAATTGTCAGAGTAGTACCTTGAGTAATTCTAAGGCTGTTGGCGAAAAACCGATCCTCATCCCAAATTTGATCGACATTGATTAGTACTTCGGACAAAGACTTGGACTTCAACGGCATTTCAGCACTCCAAACACCCCTCCCATATGTTGCGGCCCAGATGCTATTCTCGCATTCCCGCAATTTCAGTTGCGTTACTCTGACATTTGGTATATTTCCATACCTTTCCCAGCATTCACTCCCAGGCTCTTTAACGTACACCCCCGCATCCGTAGCCACAAAAACCCGCGATTCACCCATTTGATCTTGACTCCCATTTTGTATCACAATGTCATTTACAGGAAGATTTGGCAAGCTTAAGTTGGGGTCATTACTTATCCAATTAATTCCTCCATCAGAAGACTTAAACACCTTTAAGCCTTCATAATAGCTTGAAAAAGAAATGTATACTGTTTGATCATTGTAAGGATCAGTTGCAATTCCTGTAATCACAGGGCAGGTATTGGTGCCGGGTATTTTCGGCAAGTTTAGAGTCAAATCTTGAAACAATGTTTCATTAGGATTATAAATGCCATTCTTTAGACCTGAACTTGATTTGAGCAGTGCTGGCTTTACATATGGATCGTTATCATTTCCTTTAAAGTACCCTCCAACACCAGCATAAACGATATCCGGATTAATTTGAGAAATTTGAAGAATTGAAAGCTGATGCCTCCAGTCTTGATTGCCCTCTCCAGGGTTGTTGTAAAATATGGGTACCTGACCAATATCCCCTTCAAGGGTGAATTGTGATTGCAGCGCCCCATTTTGGTTGATTAAGTCTACAGAGTATATTTCAGAAAGTCCGAAAAGCGACTTGTTCAGAACGGAGCTAAATGTATTTGGAAATGATCTTGGATACATCACATTACAGCATGTGTGTTGCTGACTTGGAATTGATGGTAAGCCTTGGGATGAGAGTCCCAACGGGGTTAGTATTCTTCTACTCAACCCCGGATTGTGATAAATTGCTGGACTGAATGGATGAGCAATGGCGTTCCAGTATCCATCACCACCACCAATTTGCGACCACTTAGGCATACCTTTTTCAATGACAGAAGTGCCATTATCCTGTGTTCCAATTACTGTTCCTGCTGACCCAAGTTCCTTTATATCAAAGCACCATATTGTACTAGTGGCTAAGCCCCCATACCGATAATTCCAATTCACTGAGGTGATACCACTCACACTCTGAGCCACATCTCCTCTACTAACACCTCCGTGGTGACCAACTAGTATGTGTGGATTAATTGAGGTTGGTGCAAATTGAAGATCGTGTACATCCGCATGGAAACCCGCGCCGTTATAAGGTGAGAAAAAGGAGAAACTGTCACCTTGGTTTCTCCTTCCTCTTACATGAGTATGGCCGTAGATAACAAAATTTTCCTCAATTGGTGAAATGACAATAGCCATCCAACTCGGGGATACTTGGTTAATGGCCCATGAAGTAGTGAATTGGTCTATTTCAGTCCAAGCAACTCCATCATATTTGTGAACATACGCTCGCCACTTTAGGCTTCCATCACTGCTAATAAAATTCCCAACGGTATAGGCGTAAAGCAGCTCCGAATTAGCACGAGTTACGGCAATATTTATTCGAAGAGGAACAAAATTTTCGGGCAAGGCGCTTAAATCAAATCCTGTTCCGGCTCCGGTCATTGTGGTCCAAGAACTACCACCGTTAATGCTTCTGTAGACATCGGTAGAACTATAGTACAATACTTGATCGTCGTCTGGCTTAATTGCAATCCCCCTCGACTCACTTAATTCACTAATGCCACTGTTGTTCTGCACCCAAGTTGGATTGCTCGAAAGAGCATCACTTGTAAAGAACAAACCTTCGGAAGTAGCGGCATAAAGTTTGTTCGGATTGCCCGGATCAAGCAGTAATTTCCTTATAGCATTGTTGCCCGATAATAATTGAGTTAGACCTTGATTTATTGGTTCCCAGTTAGCGCCTCCATCTGTCGTTCTGTAGATTCCGATGGTCCAAATCGGATTCGGAAAAAAATTGTTATCCGAGATATTTTCAGTAAATGGCACATCACCAAGTCCTGTAGCTATAAAAATGACATCTTCATTATTAGGGTTAATTGCAAAGTCCGACACACTCGTAAGGGGTATCCCTAAATCCGTACCTAATGGAAACCATTTGTGTCCATCATTAGTGCTTTTCCATAGTCCGCTGTGGTCACTGCTACCGTAAAGATTTTGGTTGCTCGTGCCATTCCAATTTGGCCCAAACTGAACCCTGTGTATGCGCCCAATACCGGTTGCAATTCCGTCCGGTAAATTCTCCGGCCCTTCTTGGGTCCATGCAATATTGGAATATTGTGCATCGCAATCTTCAGTTCCTTGGCTTACTGAAGCTGCAAAGTCTTGCATGGCATCACTTGCAATTTTAAAATCACCGTGAGGCCATAATCTCGGGCCCCATAAACGTAGCGTCCTCTCATATTCTTTATTCAGTCCTCCTTTAAGAGAATCCGGCATAGTGTAATTCGGACTTGAATAATACCTATCAGCTATGTCAGTTATATTTCGTGCACCTGTAAATTCAACAGCAGTTTGACCTATTGCAAGTTTGCTAAAAAGCATAGTGAATAACAAGAGAGAGAGAGAGAGAGAGAGAGAGAGAGAGAGAGAGAATTAACTTTTGCATAACGTTGGGTTCTGATTAGTAATTGATTACGCTGTAAGTATAGACAATCAAAATGGATCTTGCAAATTTTTAACATCTCAACCCTTGCTTTTTTCAATTAAATATTGGTTGACAGCCAAGTGGGCCGCGCATTTGTTGTTTCCAAATAAAATTTCCTGTCAATAGCACCACCCCAACCCCAATGCCCCCTGGCAAACGAACACTCCGCGACAACCGAGCCTAATCGAAATAAAGGAGCTCCATGTACAAGCAAAGTGCGCTATCAAGCATATTTTAATGAGTGCAATCTGCGGCCTAAATTTGGTGAGCAAAGCGAACAAATCCGTGGAATACGTGGAATCCGTGCAATCTATGGCAAAAAAATCGGTGATCAAAGCGAACCAACTTCATACCAGGAAAAACCATCACTGAGCGAAGCGAACCACCCCCCTAGCCATCCCCGATTTTCCATCCACCACCCCGTGTTCGCTAATTTAATCCATGAACATCCTTCGCCATCCGCAGATAAATGTTAGCTTTGTCTCCCGTAGTTACACTTTTCAAACCGATAGTCATGGGTCAGCAGACCAAATACATCTTCGTAACAGGCGGGGTTACTTCTTCTCTTGGTAAAGGCATCATTTCAGCATCCCTGGCCAAGCTCCTGCAAGGTCGCGGCTACTCGGTGACCATCCAAAAGCTCGACCCATACATCAACATCGACCCGGGCACCCTCAACCCCTATGAGCACGGCGAGTGCTTCGTGACCGAGGATGGCGCCGAAACCGACCTCGACCTGGGCCACTACGAGCGCTTTCTCAACATACGCACCTCGCAGGCCAACAACATTACCACAGGCCGCATTTACCAAAATGTAATCAACAAGGAGCGCCGCGGCGACTACCTTGGCAAAACCGTGCAAGTGATTCCCCACATCACCGACGAAATCAAGCGCTGCATCCAAATACTCGGCAATGACTTTGACTACGACTTCGTAATCACCGAAATAGGCGGCACCGTAGGCGACATTGAATCCCTGCCATACGTAGAAGCCGTGCGCCAGCTCAAGTGGGAAATGGGCCGCGACTGCCTTGTGATTCATCTTACGCTTGTACCTTATTTGGCAGCAGCTGGAGAACTCAAAACCAAGCCCACCCAACACAGCGTGAAGCAGCTGCTCGAGCTCGGAGTACAACCCGATATACTCGTATGCCGCACCGAGCACCACCTGGGTGAAGACCTGAAAGACAAAATCGCAAAATTCTGCAACGTAGCCCAGAATGCTGTAATCGAATCCATTGATGCAGAAACGATTTACGATGTGCCCATGCTCATGGAAAAAGAGCAACTCGACAAGGTAGTGCTCGAAAAGCTTGGACTCAACAATTCAGGCAAGGCCGAACTCGACAAGTGGAAAAACTTCGTAAAGCGCCACAAGCAGCCCAAATCCAAGGTGCGCATTGGCCTTGTCGGCAAATACATCGAGCTCAAAGACTCCTACAAATCCATCGTAGAATCACTCATCCACGCAGGCGCTGAAAATGAAACAAAGGTGGAAATCGTATGGCTCCACAGCGAGGGAATCAATATTGACAATGTGGCCTCCCACCTCGAAAGTCTGCAAGGGCTGCTCGTAGCTCCGGGATTTGGAGAGCGCGGCATCGAAGGCAAAATAGAAGCGGTGCGTTACGCCCGTGAAAACAACATTCCTTTTCTTGGTATTTGTCTCGGCATGCAGTGCGCCGTCATCGAATTTGCGCGCCACAAGCTGGGCCTCAAAGAAGCCCATACCACCGAGATCAACCGCAAAACGCCCGATCCGGTCATTGACCTCATGATCCAGCAAAAGTCGATCAAAGACATGGGCGGCACCATGCGCCTAGGTGCGTACAGCTGCATACTTGAGCCGGGCAGCCTTGCCCACAGGGTGTATGGCAGCAGCATGATCAGCGAGCGCCACCGGCACCGCTATGAGTTCAACAATGCCTACAAAGCACAATTTGCCGAACACGGCATGAATGCCAGTGGAACCAATCCCGATACGGGTCTGGTAGAAATTGTGGAAATACCCGGCCATCCGTGGTTTGTAGGCGTGCAGTTTCACCCCGAGTACAAGAGCACCGTGGCCAATCCACATCCCTTGTTTATCGGGCTCGTGAGGGCTGCCCTCGCTGTGGTAGAGCCAGCGCTAATGGCCAAAGCCGCGCAGCACTAATCCCATGTTGCCTGCCTTATCGGCAAATTGCCATCTTTGCGACCCATGAAGCGCCTGCTCATCGTAGCCCCTTACCCTTTTGGCAAAGCCCCATCACAGCGTTTTCGCTTTGAGCAGTACATCCTCCACCTGCGAAAAGCCGGCATTGAAGTAAAAGTGGCTTCCTTTTGGCGCAACAGCCATTGGCCCGCCATTTACCGCAAAGGTGCCCTGACACTCAAAATTTACGCCACCCTTGAAGGATTCCTAAGGCGCTTCTTCCTACTCTTTACTTTGGGACGTTACCACAAAGTACTGATTCACCGTGAAGCTACCCCCCTGGGTCCCGCATGGTGGGAGTGGGCCGCGGCGCGCATCTGGCGCAAAGCCCTCGTGTACGATTTCGACGATGCCGTATGGCTGCCCAACAACTCCGCTGCCAACGAAAAACTCGTAGGCCGCTTCAAAACTCATGGCAAAACCTCCCGCATCATCGGCCGCTGTGAAGCGGTCATGGCCGGCAACGCCTTTCTGGCCGCATATGCCGGGCAATTTTGCCAAAAGGTGTACACCGTGCCCACCACCATCGATACGGAGCTGCTGCACAACAGCATCAAACAGCACAAGTCGGGCCGCACACCCGTTATCGGGTGGACGGGTAGCCACAGCACCCTCAAGCAGTTGGTGCCTTTGTTTCCCCTGCTGGAAAAATTGCAGCGCGAGTTGTCCTTCCATTTTCTGCTCATCAGCGATGAGGCACCTCAGCCCTTGCCCGATTTTGTGCGCTTCCGCAAATGGAACAAAGCCCGCGAAATTGACGACCTGATGGAAATGGACTTTGGCATCATGCCTCTCTTCAATACTGACTGGGAGCGCGGCAAGTGCGGCTTCAAAGCCCTGCAGTACATGGCACTGGGCATGCCGGCCGTGGTATCGGCAGTGGGGGTGAATGAGGAAATTGTGCTGGATGGAACCACGGGATACATTTGCCCGCCTTTGCCTCTAGCCGATGATTCTTCATGGGTCGCGGCCCTCCGCACTTTGCTCCATGACCATACCCTCCGTGCAAAGATGGGCGCCGAGGCGCGCCAACGCATCGTGTCGCATTACTCCGTGGAAGCCTGGAAAGAGAAGTACGTGGAGGTGTTGGGATAGGGTTCGCAGTTGGCGCGCCAGGGTGTGGTGAAAGTGACTATGGCTACAGGCCTTTTTTTTCATAACACCTATACTTCGTAGGGTATTACACCTCCTTCTATAACGGGCGCAGTAGTGATTCCACAGCTTCGCTTCCCCTACGGATTTGTCCTTACAAGATAAATTGCAGGCAATAAAAAAGG
>DAIOTP010000150.1:0-7492 GCA_036751905.1 Cryomorphaceae bacterium | reverse complement strand
CCTCACCTGCACAGTATTTACATGAATTTTTACAGATGCTTGGGCGCCGCCCTATTTATCGTGCTTGGATGTGCATTGCAGCTCCAGGCCCAAACAGGTTCCGTGCGTGGTTTTATTTACGAAGAAGACTCTGGAGAGCCGGTAATTTTCACCAATGCCATCATTGAAGGTACAACGAGGGGTGCCTCAACCGACGTAAATGGTTTCTTTATGATTTCTCAGGTACCCGTAGGCGAGTATACGCTCGTCATTACCTACCTGGGTTATGACACGCTGCGCCATGCACTTTCGATACAGGCTGACCGCATGGTACAAATCAAGCTTTTCCTGAAAAAGTCGAGTGTACAAATGCAGGCCGTTGAAATCAGCGCCGAACGGCAAGACCGCCTCACCAATGTAACGATGGCTGTGACCAAAGCCACACCCAGAGAAATCAAGCAAATACCGACAATAGGAGGTGTAGCCGACCTTGCACAGTACCTGCAAATCCTGCCGGGGGTGATTTTCACCGGCGACCAGGGCGGTCAGCTGTTCATCCGTGGGGGTAGTCCGGTACAAAATCTCGTATTGCTTGATGGCATGGTGCTTTACAATCCCTTTCACAGCATAGGGCTCTTTTCGGTTTTTGACACCGAAATCATACGCAGCGCCGATATTTATACGGCCGGCTTTGGCTCGAACTACGGAGGCCGTGTGTCGTCGGTTATGGACATTACCACCCGCGATGGCAACAAGCGGCGCACCTCGGGTAAGGTAGGCCTCAGCACCTTCCAGGCCAATGCACTGCTGGAGGGTCCACTGCTCCGACAAACCAATGAGGGCAATGCCTCCATCAGCTATCTGCTCTCGGCCAAGCATTCATACCTCGACCAGAGTTCCAAACTGCTGTACGACTGGATCGATCCCGATGGGCTGCCCTTCAATTTTACTGACCTTTACGGCAAAATGTCATTCAATGCCGGGAGCGGAAGCAAGTTGAATGTGTTCGGCTTTCGCTTCATCGACGAGGCGCGCTTTCAGTCATTGAGCAACCTCAATTGGGATGCTTACGGTGCAGGATCCAACTTTTTGGTGACTTTGCCGGGTTCACCCATTGTACTTACAGGTAGGGTATCGGGCACCAACTATTTTGTGGAACTCAATGAGGAGCGCGATGCAGTGCAACTTTCCGGAACAGAGGGAGCCGGTACCGAGGCCGTATTGTTGCAGCCACGCACGAGTGAAATCAGCAACTTCAACCTCGGGCTCGACTTCAAAGTATTCGCCGGAGAAGACGAAGTGAGTTATGGTATCGAAATTGTGACCTTCAGTACCGACTTCAGCTATTTCAACCCTGTGGGCCAGCGCATAGCGCAGCGGGGTAGCAATGCAGAGCTGGCCGCTTACGGAGCGTACAAATTTCAGCGCAACCGCCTCATCCTCGACCTGGGCATGCGCTTTCACAACTACAGCAGCGTGAGGGTGATCAGGGCTGAGCCGCGGCTTGGTGCCAAATACCTGCTCAGTTCAAAGTTCCGGATCAAGGCAGCAGGCGGCCGCTATTCCCAAAACCTCATTGCAGCCAACAGCGATCAGGATGTGGTGAACCTCTTTGCTGGCTTTCTCATTGCCCCAACGGGCCTCCCCAACACCCTCACCATGCCCGATGGCAGCATACGGGATGTGAACAACTCCTTGCAGACTGCCAACCACTACCTTGTAGGCTTTGAGTATGACTTTAACGATCGCCTGTCGGCAAATGTGGAAGGGTACATCAAAGACTTCAGACAGCTCACCGACATCAACCGCAACCGCATTTACACAGCCGAAACGGCACCGGTTGGTGCCGACCCCATCACCTTCAGGCCTTTCACTGTAGAAACAGGACTGGCACGCGGTATAGACATGACCTTGAAATACGAGGCAGGTCAGTACTACATCTGGGCGGTGTACTCCCTCTCGAAGGTAGACCGTTGGGATGGGGTGCGCACGTACAGCCCCATCTTTGACCGCCGCCACAATGCCAACCTCGTAATGGCCTACCGCTTCGGCAAAAACCAAACATGGGAGGTGAACGGACGCTGGAATTATGGAAGCGGATTTCCCTTTACCCAGAACCAGGGATTTTATCTTGGTGAGCCATTCCGTGGTGGCCTGAGCACCGACATCACCCAAACCAACAGCGATGATGTGACCATACAGTTCGCTGAGCTCAACCAGGGACGCCTGCCCGATTACCATCGTCTCGACCTTACGATCAAGCGCAGTTTCATTTTTGGTCCCAACAGTACCCTCGATGTGGTGGCGAGCGTTACCAATTTGTACAACCGCGACAACATTTTCTATGTGGATCGGGTGAGTGGCTCACGGATCAATCAGCTGCCTTTGTTGCCAAGTTTTGGCATGATGATGAGTTTCTAAGCACAAGCAAGCGCCCAGAATGCATCAAAAAGGCCTGCGCATGAGGCCTTTTTATTTTGCCGTAAGGCCATCAAAATATGCGGAAACGCAAGCCGGCTGTGTAGAAAGGCTGCTGAAAATCGGCCTTGGTGCCTGCATTGTTCACCCCTTCTACGAAGCGGTAGCTCGCCCCAAGGGTGAGTCCTATGTGCTTGGAAACATTGATTGTGAGATCAATTCCCGGCTCTATTGCAAAAAAGTAATCCTGGTCGATGAGGCCGCTGTTGAATACCCCTTGTTGAAAACGGTCACTGTAGGTTACCCCGCCTACACCCATACGCAGCGGAAATGATACGTTGATCAGGGAGTAGGGGGCAATGACAAGGGCATTGTTCCAGCCTATGAAAAAGTATCCCAGCCTGGGGTTGACCACATCAATGGGTGGCGTACCAAAACTGTGACGGCTACTGCCAGCGCCGTGTACGGTAAGTCCAGTGAGCCAGTGGTCATTGAGTACTACCCCGAGGTTCATCTCGACACCGGGCAGATCCAGGCCGTACAAGGAGGTGTGGGAATACTTGAGGTCGACCCAACCGAAAGAGGCACTGAGCTGTGATGGCTCCTGGCTCTTGAACAGTGATTTTGGGGGTTTGGCTTCTTCAGCAGGTGCTTGCGCAAACACCATTGCGCTTAAGGCTGTAAGCAGCAACAGCAGAGAAAACTTTCGTTGTGGCATGGCTTTTACATTTTGATTCAACGGGCATCATCAAAGCATATGCCACAGTTGCGCGGCGCACTGCTTGGATATGGGCGCCATGCTTGCTCAAATCTGGAATGACTGATGAATCTTTATATTTGACCAATGATTATGAATCCATTTTTACCCAAGAAGTATTCCATGCGCTTTGCTGTTCTATGTTTATTATGTTTCTGCAGTTTGCCCGGCACGGGGCAGGTACAGTTTGTTGAAGGGTCCTTTGAATCCCTGCTGGCCAAAGCCGATTCGGGCGGAAAGTACCTGATGGTAGACGCCTACACCGACTGGTGCGGCTGGTGCAAGGTAATGGACAAGGAAACCTTCGATGACAGCCTCACGGGAGTGTATATCAATGAGCGATTTGTGAGCACCAAGCTCAACATGGAAGAGGGATTCGGGGTGGATATGGCCATGAAGCACCGCGTGGGTCAGTTTCCGCAGTACCTGTTTTTTGATGCCGAGGGGCAGCTCATCGGCCGCATTTCCGGGTTTTTGAAGCCCAATCCCTTTATGGAAAAGGTACAGGCTGTGGTTTACGAAGAAGCCCATTTGCCGAAAGGCAGCGCACCAATGGATTTTGCCATGGATTATCCCGACTGGTATCGCTTGTCGCTGTTGAAAAACAAGGAACGCAAATACCCTTCATTGGAGCAGATGAACGACTGGCTGGCAAGCAGAAACAGCCTGCTGGATGAAGCGAGTTGGGGAGTTATGCACCGCTTTGTGCAAGGTGGGCCTTATGCGGCAAAAATAGCTGAAAACAGGGATGCCCTCGTGGCACGCTACGGCAAGCGCGAGGTGAACGACAAAATAGCTGCGCTGATATTCAATGATGTAAAAACCGCCATCAAGGACCGCGACGAAGATGTTTTGCAAAACGCACTCGATGCCTGCGGGCGCTACCTGGGCGATGAAGCCGCGGATTACACATTCAGGTACCGCCTGTACTACCATCAAATGACGGAGCAGTGGCAAGGGTACACCGACTTGGTGAACAGTGAGCGGGCAAGCGGCAGGCTGAGTGATGAATCTTTGCTGTATTCCAGCCAAAGCATCATGAACCGATGCAATGAACCGGCTGCAGTGCAAGAGGCCATACGCTGGGTGGATGGATTGCTCAACAGCGCTCCGACAGTGAAAACCTTGCTCACCCGGGCCGGATTGGCATTGAAAGCCGAAGATGAAACGGTTGCCAAGCAATGGGCTGAAAAAGCCAAAGTGCTCGCCGAAGAGCGCAACGAAGACTTGGCAGATGTAGAGCAGTTTATGCAACAATTTCATTGATCTTTAGCCATGGCATACAAGACTTTCGAAGAATTCTATCCTTATTACCTCGCTGAGCACAAAAAACGGGGCACCCGGATAAGCCACTTTATTGGAACGAGCCTTTTCTTCGTGTGGGTTGTTTCGGCGGTTGTAAACCTTGCAGCACTGCACATCCTGTATGGGGCCATCACTGCTTACTTTTTTGCATGGGTTGGCCACTTTTTCGTGGAAAAAAACAAACCGGCAACATTCAAATACCCATTTATGTCACTGCGCGGTGACTTTCAGCTGTATTTTGATATCCTTAGGGGCAAAGAAGGTTTCGAAGGCAGATAAGGCTTACACATGTCAGAGCTGCCTAAAATGCGATTGAAGTGCTCGCTTGGAGATTGACAGTGGGGTAAGGTGTTCAAAAAACATTTTTTTATTTTCTTTGCAGCCCAAATGAAACCAAGCATTTATAACCATGGAAGATGTCAATGAAGTTGTAGAAGGAGCCTCGGAGCTCGTTTTAACCGGCAAGGCCCTTGCAGTTCAATATGGACTTCGTGCCCTGTTGGCTATCGTCGTACTGCTCATAGGATTGCGCATTGTCAAAGCAATTACCAATGCCCTGGGCAGGGGGATGGAAAAGCGGAATGTAGATGCTTCGCTGAGGCCATTTCTCAAGTCGCTCACTGACGCCATACTTAAAATAGTACTGGTAATCAGTGTTATTTCGATGCTTGGGGTAGAAACCACCAGCTTCATTGCAGTGCTGGGAGCCGCGGGTTTGGCGGTGGGATTGGCCCTATCGGGAACCTTGCAAAACTTCGCCGGTGGGGTATTGATCCTCATTCTGAAGCCGTTCAAGGTGGGTGATTTCATAGAAGCCCAAGGCTTTATGGGCACAGTGAATTCCATACAAATATTTGCAACCATCCTGAAAACTATCGACAACAAGACCATCATTGTTCCAAACGGACCTTTGTCGACCGGGCCTGTGACCAACTTCTCGGCTGAGGCGCAGCGCAGGGTCGATATGAAATTTGGCATAGGCTACAGTGACGATATTGACAAAGCCAAAGCCATACTCAACAACCTCGCCGCTGCCGATGCCCGTGTGCTTACAGAGCCCGCTCCACAAATAGTACTCTCCGCCTTGGGCGACAGCTCGGTAGACTTCACAGTGCGGTTGTGGTGCAATGCTTCCGATTATTGGGGTATCTACTTCGATTACCACGAAAATGTGAAAAAGAGCTTCGACAAAGAAGGCGTGGGAATTCCGTTCCCGCAGATGGATGTGCATGTGCACAGCAACTAATCAACAAATAAACAAAAAAGCACATGAAATTACGAATTGGCCTGGCAATCTGGGCTTTATCTTGGTCCGCAATCGGATTTGGACAAGTGGGTGATGAGGTAATCACCGAAGAGGACCGACAGAAAATGAGGGCCCTCGAAATAGAAGCAAGCGACAGTACTTTCTGGGATTTTGGTGGTACAATTGGGCTCAATCTCAACCAATCCTCCTTTTCCAATTGGGCAGCTGGAGGTCAGAACGCCATTGCTACTACGGCGCTCACCAGCTTGTATGCCAAGCACAGGGGCCGGCGCTCAAGTTGGGATACCAGCCTTGACCTTGCCTTCGGACTTTTGAGTCAGGATGGAAAAGCATTGATCAAAACTGACGACCGGATTGACTTGATCTCCAAATATGGATATCGGATAAATGAAGAGAAGGCTTGGTATATCACGGGTCTATTCAATTTCAGAACCCAATTCAGAGATGGTTTTGAAATTGTGGATGCCGTGGAGGTGGGCGCTCCGATCTCAAGTTGGCTGGCACCCGCCTTTTCCATTTTTGCACTTGGAGCGGAATACAAACCCAACAATACTTTTTCCTTCTTCGTATCGCCCCTTACCACCAAGTTGACCGTGGTGCGCATCGAAGAATTGCGAGAGAATTTTGGGGTGGATGCTGACAAAACAGCCCGTTGGGAAGCAGGAGCCTACCTGCGCGCAGAATACCGCAATGACATCTTTGAGAATGTAAACCTCCTTACCCGTGTCGACCTTTTCTCGAACTATTTCGAAAATCCGAAAAACGTCGATGTAAACTGGGAAGTACTGCTCACCTTCAAGGTAAACCCTTGGTTGGCGGCAAGCCTTACTACACAGCTCATTTATGACGATGACATCATCATAGGCGGGATAACCACTGATGAAGGTTTGGTAATTGGCGGAGGGCCACGCACCCAGTTCAGGCAGGTGTTCGGTCTTGGTCTGTCTTTTACACTATAAAACAATGAAAAATAATATTTTTGGCCGTCCCTTCGGGGACGGTTTTTTTTGGCCCGAATTTTGGTATGTCGGCAGGCATGCTCAACATTGCCTTCAAACCAACTAAAAAGAAAAACAATGAAAATTTTAAAACACTTCCTGCTTTCAGCATCTGTAGCCACTATGCTGTGCCTCGATGCATCTGCCCAAGGTTTTGAGTACAAAATCATCACAAGCGTTGAATCAATCGTTCCCATGGGTCTGGGCCGTTCGCGCATTGTTGAAAACACCACCGAAGTAGATGCTTCGATGTATACCACGGCGCGCAACGATGGTACCGACAGTGGTCAGGGAAAGGTAAAGCGCAAGGACCTTAAGGTCGATGAGCTCAACGAGACCAAGCTGCTCAACTTCTTCAGCGGTGTGGGTATCAATTTTCAAAACATCGCTTCGAATGATGCCATGATTGGCTCGGCCATCAATGCATTGGCCAATGAAGGATGGGAACTGAGTTTTGTGGCCTCCGGCGTAGAGAGTGATGCCGGTAAGCAAGATGGACAGGGTATTTTTATAACCCGCTACATCTTCAAGCGTCCAAAACAGTAAGCTCCATAAGCTGAACATGCAGAAGGCGGGGTCCGGTATAGGATTCCGCTTTTTTTATCTGTTTTCGACCCTTGCCATCCTCAACTGCTACCCCAACCGAAGATCGGCCCATACCTTGCCGACTGAAAAGATTGCGCATGTACCGCTCCAAGCGTACCATCCGCGCTTCGTTTATTTTACTGATTCTTTTGTGCCAAACGGGTATTGCTTCAGGCGCGGATA
>DAIOTP010000149.1:0-7520 GCA_036751905.1 Cryomorphaceae bacterium | reverse complement strand
TGTAGGCAAAAGCCCAGAAGAGGTTTTGCTTGATGGTGAGGTAGGTGTGCTTGGATAGCTTGAAGCTCAGGCCCAGGGCCTCCATTTCTTTGCTGCCCATGAGCACCACCCGGGCCGAGTCAATGGCCAGGGCTGTAGCACCCCCGGGGGATATGCCCACCTGCGCGCGGCTCAGGGCGGGCCCGTCGTTGATGCCATCGCCTACCATGGCCACGGTGCCTTTGGCGGCGGCTGTTTCAATGTATTCCAGCTTTTGGGCCGGGCTCATGGCGTAGTGGGCCTCGTCGATGCCGAGCAGCTCGGCGGTGGCCAGCACTTTTTCTTTGCGGTCGCCGGAGAGGAGTACCGTGTGGAAGCCCTCTGCTTTGTAGAGTTCCACCATTTCGAGCGCACGGGGCTTGAGGGTGTCGCTGATGCGGAGGCCTGCCACCACTGCGCCGTCGATGCGCAGCAGGAGGTCGGCTTCCGGATGTTGGTCGGGGTCGCTCTTGCCCAGGCTGGCGCGCTCCCCATTTGCCGAAAGGCCGGTCATGCCCTCGCCTTTCAGTTCTTTCACGTCGCTGAGGGTCTCAGTGTCCGCTTCCGCAAAATGGGCTACAAGCGCACGGGCAATGGGGTGGGAGCTACGTTGTTCCAGTCCTTTGATGAGGGCATCGGCGCGGGTGCCGAGGTCGTTGTGGGTATAGCCTACGGCAAAATCGCCTGTGGTCAGGGTGCCGGTCTTATCGAAGATGATGGTGCGCGCCTGGGCAAAACTCTCCAGGGTGCTGCCGCCTTTGATGAGTATGCCGTTTTTCGCAGCGCGGCCCACGCCGGCCACCACCGCGGTGGGTGTAGCGAGGCCCATGGCGCAAGGGCAGGAGATGACGAGCACCGCTACAGCATTCATCAGCGCAATGGTAAGGCCGATGTCGAAAACCCAATACCACACGCTGAAGGTCGCGGCGGCAATCAAGAGCACCACAGGTACAAAAATGCCGCTCACCTTGTCGCCAAGGATTTGGATGTTCGGCTGGTCGCGGCGGGCCCTTTTTACCAGGTCGATGATCTGCTGCAGGGTCGAATCTTTGGCAGCTTGCGTGGCTTCGATCCTCACATTTCCCGAAAGGAGGAGCGTGCCTGAGTACATACTGTCGCCCACTTCCTTGCGCACCGGCTCCGACTCGCCTGTGATCGCCGATTCATCAACGAGTGCGGTACCACTAAGCAAGCGCCCATCTACCGGCACATGGTCGCCTTCGTTCACCTGGAGCTCATCCCCGATTTTTACGCTTTTGGGCTCGGCCTCAAATATTTTTTCTTTGCTTCCCACCCGCATTACGATGCGCGCAACCGCTTGTGCCTGCATTTTGGTCAGCTCGCCAAGGTTTTTGGTAGTTTGCTGCACGGATCTGTTTTCCAGTACATTGCCAAGCAGTACGAGGGTGATGATGGTGGCTGCCGTTTCGAAAAACATGTACTCGTGCACCTCCGCAGTGCCCCAGTACATGAACGTACCTACAAGGCTGTACAGGAATGCCGAAGTGGAGCCCATAAAAATGAGCACGTCCATATTGGCCACACCTGCCTTGAGCGATCCCCATGCCGACTTGCCAAAATGCAAAAAACCGATGATGTACACTGGAAGGCAGAGCCCTATTTGCACCAGCGGATGGTTGAGCCACCAGCCGTGGGGCACAAACATGTGCATGAAGAGCGGCAGGGTAAACAGGAGGCTAACCAGAAATTTTTTCTCAATCTGCGCCAAGCCGCGGTCGCTGCCCAGGGCGCTGTCTTTCACCTTGTAGCCAAGGCTTTCGATGCTGTCGATGGCTTCCTGCGGGCTGCGGCCTTCGATGAGGCTGAAGGTGACCTCCCCATCGATGAAGCTGGCGTCGGCATCTTTAAAACCAGCCTTATGCAAAGATTTGCTGATGCCTGCCGCACAGTTGTTGCAGGTCATGCCTTCTACTTTCAGCGATATTTCCTGGGTGGGCATGGTGCAAAGGTACGGAGCGGGCGGCGATAACTGGGGCTGTGATAGATTATGGGTGATGTGGGGCTTGGCGGCATTTTTGCCTTTTTGCAAAAATGATGACAAGCCCCTGGAGCTTAGTCCGAAGCGTTATCCACTTTTTGGTGATTGAACTTTGGAGGAGGCCTTAACAAAAGTTAAATTCATGAGAAAAAACAACATTGTACTGCAGACAGCGATTATTGCTTCTACATTTGCGTGCATTTATCGCAAAAAAAGCACATTTTGCTCTTATGGCGCCACAGCTCAGTCAGCTTCGCATTGAAGTAGGTGAAAAGGTCTATTTGAAAGATCCTCTTTCATCCACTTTAGGCAAGGACATTCTGTTGCAAGGCATCCGAATGATGGATGCGTATGGTGTTGAAGGGTTTTCCTTTCGAAAGCTGGCGGTTGAAATAGGAACTACAGAAAGCGCGGTGTACCGATATTTTGAGAACAAGCACAGGCTCTTGCTCTATTTTGTAGAGTGGTACTGGGCATGGCTCGACTACCAAATCGCATTTGCCACGGCCAACCTGGAGGACAATGCACTGGCATTGGAGCGGGCTATTGGCATCGTAATAAGTGAGGCGCAACACAGCGAGGAAACCTTGTTTGATCTCAAGATGCTTCAGCGGCTTGTAGTGGCCGAATCATCGAAGTCATACCTAACAAAGTTGGTAGATGAAGAGAATAAGGAAGGATTGTTTGCCCGACATAAGGCGCTGTGCCGAAGAATTGCCGACATCATGAAGGGTGTGAATCCTTCATATCCTTATGCGCATTCTTTGGCCTCAGTGCTGATTGGTTCCAATCTTGAACAGGTATATTTTTCACAACATTTGCCCTCGCTCAGTGAAGTGGGCGGTGAACAGGGAGTGCGCAAGCATTTTTTTCACACCTTGATTTTTAACGTTCTCGAGCAATGGCCGAAATAGAATATGACACCAAACGCCCGATAAAGCGCTTAGGGCAGTTTTTGAGGAGTGAGTCAAAAATGCTCTACTTGATTCTTTTTTACGCCCTGGTATATGGAGCCATTGGTTTGGTGCTTCCTTTGGGAATTCAAGCCATCATCAACTTCATTTTGGCTGGAAGGGTGAGTTCTTCATGGTTTATTCTCATTGTGATCATTACGTTCGGTCTAACGCTTTCAGGCATTGTTCAGATTGCACAATTAAAGCTGGTCGAGCGGCTGCAGCAGCGTATTTTTGCAAAGTCATCTTTTGAGCTTGCCGTGCGCATTCCTAAGATTAAGTTGGAAGCCATGGACAATCGGTATGCTCCAGAATTCATCAACCAATTTTTCGATACCATCAACCTGCAAAAAGGCATGGCCAAATTGGTAATCGATTATCCAACGGCAGTTTTACAAGTGTTTTTTGGATTGGTTCTTATATCGGTTTACCACCCGTATTTTATGTTCTTTTCGGTAATTGTGGCGCTCATTCTGTACTTAATGTTCAGATTCACTGGTCCACAGGGTATTGAAACCTCCCTAAAGGAATCGACCAAGAAATACATGGTAGCCCATTGGCTGGAAGAACTCGGCCGCACCATGGGCACATTTAAGCTCGCTGGAGTCACCAACCTGCCCTTGCTCAAGGTTGATCGTTTGATCGTTGGTTACCTGCATTACCGTCAAAAGCATTTTGGCGTGTTGCTCACCCAATACAAGGTGATGATAGTTTTCAAAATCGCTACGACAGTTGCTTTATTGATTGTAGGGAGCTTGCTTTTGATTGACAATCAAATCAGTTTGGGCCAATTTGTGGCAGCTGAGATTGTCATTATTTTGATCATTGGAGCCATTGAAAAACTTATTATGGGACTGGCCTCCGTGTATGACACACTCACCGCGCTTGAAAAGGTGGGCATGATCACTGATCTCGATATGGAAGGCTACAGGGTTGAACATCCGAGAGACATTAAGGCATCCGAGGGATTCGACCTGGGGGTGGAGGATTTGTATTTTCAATATCCTGATGCGGATCAACCGACGGTAAACAAAGTGACATTCAAAATACCCAGTGGCCAAAAAGTGGCCCTCATCGGAATGCCTGGCTCGGGCAAAAGCACATTCCTACAGCTTTTGGTTGGTCTTTTTGAAAATTACACCGGCCGGATTACATACAACGATATCAGCCTGCAAACGCTTAAACATGATGCGCTTCGTTCACAAATTGGCGACAACATTTGGAAAGAGACCATTTTCGAGGGTACGCTCAGGGAAAATTTAACCATCGGGCGTGCGGACATCAGTGACAGCATGATTCGCGATATTCTCGAACTGGTAGGAGCAACGGATTCCATCAATCGATTGAACAAAGGCTTGGATACTACCCTGTTTCCCATGGGTATGAAGCTTCCCCGCACATTGTCGAAGAAAATAGTGTTGGCAAGGGCCATCATCGGGGATCCTAAACTGCTGCTGCTCGAAACTGAAACTGATTTTTTAAGTCAAATTGAGAAGGACAGAATCATGGATTATGTCTTGAGCAGGAAGTGTACAGCCATTATCACTACCCGACAAATGGAAGCCATTCAGCGTATGGACCGCATCATATACATGGAGCGCGGTAAGGTAGTGTTTGATGGAAATTATAACGAATTTAATGCATCCCCGTATGCTGAACCTTTCAGATAAACGTGTCATTTTTGAGGAATACCTCCCGGATTATGCCAGTCTGCAAGAGGTCAATGACCAGGGCAAGCCCGTTAAGAAGCTGCGCCTGCTAGGATTTATTTTGCTCGGCTTTATACTTTTTCTTTTTGTTCCATGGACGCAGAACGTACGGGTTCCCGGCTCGGTCATTACGCTGTATCCTGAACAGCGCCCTCAAACGGTGCAGAACCTCATACCGGGGCGCATTGACAAATGGTACATACGAGAAGGTGATTTCGTTCGTGAGGGGGATACCATCCTCAGGATAGCAGAAATTCAGGATGCCTTTTTTGATCCTGAGCTCATACAACGCACCCAACGACAGATCGTAGCCAAGGAGAACGCCATGTCGAATTATCTGCAAAAATCAGAAGCTCTGGCTGATCAGATTCAAGCGCTCACCATCAATAAATCAAACAGAATTGAGCAAGCCGTCAACCGCCTCGAACAAACCCGCTTAAAGGTCATTTCCGACAGCATGGATGTAGTAGCCGCCCGCCTTGATGAAGCAATTGCCCAAGAGCGCTACGACCGCATCAACGAACTTTTTAAACAAGGCCTTAAATCGCTGCTGGATCTGGAATCGCGTAAATTGATCGTGCAAGAGACACAGGCGCGGATGATCAGCGCCGAAAACCGCTTGCTCGCCTCACGCAATGAATACCTCAACGCGCGTATCGAATTGAGTGGCGTCGAAAACGATTTTGCTGAAAAGCTGGGCAAGGCACGCTCAGAACGCAACAGTGCCCTAAGTGACTATTACGACGCAGATGCCACGGTAACACGCATGCAAAATCAACTTTCAAATTTTGAAATGCGGCAAAAGAATTACTACATCACGGCCCCGCAAGCTGGATATTTGACGAAGGCTATCTCTGTGGGAGTAGGCGAGAATATTGCAGCAGGTGCCAAGATTATCAGCATTATGCCTGCCCGGTATGATCTTGCTGCCGAGCTTTTTGTTGATCCGGTAGATTTTCCTCTTCTCAAGATTGGAAATGCAGTGCGGCTTATTTTTGACGGCTGGCCTGCCATTGTATTTTCCGGATGGCCACAGGTGAGCAATGGTACATTCGGCGGGGAAATCGTTGCCATTGACAACTTTATTTCACCCAATGGCAAATACAGAATTATGGTGGTCCCCGACAAAAATGACATCCCTTGGCCGCAAGACCTTCGCTTCGGATCGGGGAGTGACGGAATCCTGCTTTTCAAGGATGTGCCCCTATGGTACGAGCTATGGCGGCAACTCAATGGCTTCCCTCCTGATTACTATCATTCACTATCTGCACAGGCATCTCCATCCGGAAACGACAGAAATGATTAGAATCCTCCTAGGAATCGTGGCAATGGTTGGATGCGCGACGGTTGTGGCTCAACCCACAACGGATGCCTACACAGACGCATGGCGTGACAGTACATTGTCCTATGATGAATATCTGAGCCTTGTGAAAGCCAACCATCCGGTGGCCATCATTGCCAACCTGGAAGTGGAAATGGCAGAGCGTGATTTACAGCGTTCTCGCGGAGGTTTTGATCCGGCTTTGTATGGAAATTACAGCACCAAACAGTTCAAAAATGTAGGCTACTATGAGGATCTCAACGCGGGCATCGTTGTCCCCACATGGATGGGCCTGAGCTTCCAGGCAGGTTACCAATCAACCGGTGGGGACTTTCTAAATCCTGAAAAAGTAACACCCGGTGCTGGCCTTATCAATGCCGGCGTCACGGCCGAGCTTGGTGCAGGTCTGCTCATGGATTCCAGACGGGCAGCATTGCGCCAAGCCCAAATAGGCTTGGAACAAGGGCAGGTAGAACGAACCTTACTCCTCAATCAATTGTATTTCGAAGCTACGAATGCGTATTTCAATTGGGCGCTTGCAGAAGAAGCGCTGCGCATTGCTGAAAACGCACTGGAATTGGCAAACAACCGATATGAGTTTACCACGCAGAGCTATAAGTTTGGGGATTTGCCGGCTATTGATACCGTCGAGGCCTATACTCAAGTGTTGAACAGGCTGTTTCGCGTGCGCGAAGCACAAACCAAGTGGGTGGAATCCGTCAATGTGGTAAACGTTTTTCTATGGGATGATGACTACAGTGCTATGGAAGTACCCCCAGGGGTAAGGCCTGATACTTTGATCAATTCCCCATTGATTCTCGACGAAATGTCACTTGTCATTGATGGTCGCCACCCTGAGCTGTACAGGTTGCGCAACCAACGTGAAATAGTGGACATCGACAGACGCCTGGCTGCGGAATTTTTGCGTCCGCGGGTGATGTTGAAATACAATTTCCTTTCGGAAAATGCATGGAACAATCCGGAGCTTGACTGGTTCGGCGATTCCAGATTGTTTGTCGACAATTATGATTTTGGCGCCAGGGTTACCATGCCGCTCTTTGTGCGAGAAGCCCGGGGGAGGGTAGGCATGACCAAGGTGCGCATGCAGATGATTGATCAGGATTATTTCAATTTGGAAGCCAGCCTAAATGCCAGTTTGAATTCAGCTTTGGTTGAAATGCGCAACTTGCGTGATCAAGTGAATTTTTTTGAAACCAATGTATCGTACCTTGGCCGTTTGCTCGATGGAGAACGGCAGCTCTTTCAAAATGGCGAAAGCAGCTTGTTTCTCATAAATGCTAGGGAAACACAGCTTGTGGATGGGGAGAATGTATTCTTCCAACTCCTTGCAAAAGAGCGGATTCTGTTCGCCGAGATCAGGGTGATTGCCGGAAAGGGCTTCCCGGAATAATTTTTTGTTGTACTGCATATCTGCTCCGCAATTTTTTGTAATTTTGCGCTCCTAAATACGGTGGTTGTAGCTCAGCTGGTTAGAGCGCCTGATTGTGGTTCAGGAGGTC
>DAIOTP010000148.1:0-7726 GCA_036751905.1 Cryomorphaceae bacterium | reverse complement strand
GAATTGTTGTAATTTCGGCCTCGATCTATTGCTACCATGAGATTTCTACACAAGGCATTTAGCGCCAAAGCCAACGACCGAATCATAATTCATTTCGACAAGCCCACGGTAATCAAGCTCATCCATAGCTCTCACTTTGCCAATTTTAAGAAAGGACGCACCTATCAATACCGGGGCGGCCATGCTGAGAAATCGCCGATGGAGTTCATCGTACCTTTTGAAGGGAGCTGGCACGCAATTATTGAAAAAGGAACCTACACCGCTCCTCTGGACGTATCGGGCTCGGCTGAGCTCAAACGCCCGGGGCCTGCCACCCTCAATGGTTCTGAGCAAATGGAAACCCACGAAAAGATCAAAGGCGAATACGACGATACCCTGGAATGAGTGTGTATGGTCGAAATTGTATTCTGGGGATCTGCTTTTGTGCATTTGTGGCAACGGCATGCTCGACGCCTGGTCATGAAGCTGAAACAGATGCAGTACCACCATCCGACAGCTTAAAAACCGCACGGCAGCAAGCACAACCTGCAACCCAAGGCAGCCCCGAATTCCCTATGCTTGGCAACGACAATGCCCTGCCCTTTCTCGAAACCTACTTTCGTGAAAATACAGAACGGCACATACGCCTCAACACGCGGCATGGCAGCCTGAAAATTAAACTCTACGACGATACCCCACTCCATACGGCCAACTTCCTGATGATGGCCAAGCGCAATTACTTCAGTGGCACAGAGTTTACACGCATTGTTCCCGACTTTGTGGTACAAGGAGGCAACAGCGAGCGCGAGGAGGATGAAATCAAACGCCTGCTCATTGGCAATTACCTCATCCCCGCCGAAATACACGACAAGTACCCCCATCGAAAAGGAGCCCTCGCCATGGCCCGCAGTTATGACAACAACCCCGAAAAGCGCTCCTCGGCCTACGACTTTTACCTCGTGGTGGGCCGCACATTCAACGAACCGCAACTTATGGCCATAGAGCGTGAGCACGACATGGTTATTCCCGAATGGAAGCGCAGCTTGTACCGCGAAACCGGCGGCGCACCCCACCTCGATGGACAACTCACCGTATTCGGGCAAGTAGTAGAAGGCATGGATGTACTCGACAGCATGGCCCTTACCCCTACCGACGAACGCAACTGGCCCCTTGAAAGCCTCGTAATGCACATGGAGGTGCTGCCATGATGCGCTCATGGCAATGCGTCATGGTGGCTGCACTCTGCATGCACTCCTGCACGGAAAAAGCTGTTGTAGCCGATGCCATTCCCCCCATTGAAGAGGGCAAGTGCCTGAAAAAACAACGCGCCGCCGTAGCCTGTGCCCACCCAGAAGCAGCACGCATAGGCGCCCAGATATTGGCATATGGAGGCAACGCCGCCGACGCCGCTGTGGCCATGCAATGGGCGCTCGCCGTATGCTTCCCCGAAGCGGGCAATTTGGGAGGTGGAGGCCTTATGGTGGCCCGCACTGCCGATGGCAGCTCCTATGCCCTCGATTTTCGGGAAAGCGCCCCCTCCGCAGCGCACCGCAATGTATACCTCAACCCCGAAGGTCAGTTGATCGAAGGCATGAGCACGCGCAGCCCACAATCGGCGGGCATTCCGGGTACCGTACACGGACTATACGAAATGCATACACGGCTGGGCCTGCTGCCCATGGACAGTTTGTTGGCACCTGCCATACGCCTTGCGGCAAATGGATTCCCCATCACCGCCATCCAGGCCAATAACCTCAACCGCAGCCGCGATGCCATGAACTGGGCCAATGGCATACCCACACCCTTCAGCCCGGAAGGAAAGCAATGGCAAGCGGGCGACTCCCTGCAGCAGCCCGAGCTCGCAGCCACCCTTGAGCGCATCAGGCAGCGAGGCCCCAGCGAATTTTACGCAGGTGAAACCGCTCAGCTCCTCGTGCAGCGCACCATGCAAACCAATGGCGATCCTTGGTTTACGCTGGAAGATTTGCAAAATTATCAAGCCATTTGGCGAACGCCTATACGCTGCGATTTCGACAGCATAGGCATCATAGGCATGCCACCTCCTTCGAGTGGCGGTATTGCGCTGTGCCAATTGCTCGATATGTACTTACAATTAAAAGCGGATACCCTCACCCACAACAGCGTAGCCTACATCCACACCCTTGTAGAGCTGCAGCGCAGGGTGTACGCCGACAGGGCCGAGCACCTCGGCGACCCTGGTTTTCACCCTGTGCCGGTGGCAGGGCTGCTTGATTCTAAGTACCTGCGCGAGCACTTGACTTCATTTGACCCGCTGCGTGCTACGCCAAGCACCGACATCAAATCCGGAACCCCATTTGCGGAAAGCACGGAAACCACCCACCTCAGCGTGGCAGATGCAGAAGGCAATGCCGTAGCGGTGACCACCACGCTCAACGATCTGTATGGCAGCAAAGTGGTGGTACATGGGGCGGGGTTTTTCCTGAACAACGAGATGGATGATTTCAGCGTAAAGCCAGGATTGCCTAATATGTACGGACTCATAGGCGGCGAGGCGAACGCCATAGCCCCCGGCAAGCGGATGCTGAGCTCCATGACGCCCACCATTGTGCTGAAAAATGATGCCCTTTACCTCGTGGCCGGAAGTCCAGGAGGAAGCACCATCATTACATCGGTGTTGCAAACGGTGCTTAACGCAGTGTACCATGCCATGCCCCTCAGTGAGGTGATCAATGCGCCGAAATTTCACAGCCAGTGGCTACCCGACCTTATCATGGTGGAGGAAGGCCGTTTTGACAGCCTTACGGTAAATGGCCTGAAAGCCATGGGGCACGAATTTAGAAACTTGCCCAGTCTGG
Organism: Cryomorphaceae bacterium; assembly: GCA_036751905.1. Lineage (GTDB taxonomy): Bacteria > Bacteroidota > Bacteroidia > Flavobacteriales_D > Cryomorphaceae > T3Sed10-241. Next base: position 4,910 of record DAIOTP010000148.1, on the reverse strand, counting down.
GCCGGGTGGATGCCATCATGGTGCAGCCCGATGGCCGGCTCGATGCCTGCGGCGACACCCGAAGTGACAATACAGCAGCTGGATACCGATGAATACAAACAACAAGCTACACCCCATACTCGAGAAGTACAATGAAGTAAATGCCTTTGGCCAATGGATGGGTATGCGCTTTGAAGTCATTGCACCAGGCGAAATAACCTACCGCATGCGCGTGCGGCATGACCACCTGAGCAATCCGCTTGCGGCCCATGGTGGGGCCATTTCGGCATTGATGGATGGAGTGCTGGGCGTGGCCGCCCTCTCACTTGCAGTAGAGCGGGGCGAGTTGGTGAGCACCGTGGAGTTCAAAATCAACTTTTACGCCCCAATTCGCCCAGGCGATATGCTGGTAGGCCACGGCAAGGTGGTGTACAGCGGCCGCCGACTGCTAAGCAGCACGGGCAGCATCATTGCTGAAAACCGCGAAGGATTGCTGGTATGTCAGGGCTTGGGCACCTTCAATGCCTACCCTGCGGAGCGCAACAGTTTATTTTTGGAATAGACCGGCCCAGGAAGTATGGCGCCTTCAGTTGGCGTAGTTGATTTACAGCCTTTACAGGCGAGTTATAGATTTCAAGGCTTTGTAAGGGATGCCCACGTTAAAGAGCAATTTTCCTTAGTCATTGTGCTCAAAGCACAATGATCTTCTTTGTAAATACGCCTTGCGATGTAACAATTTCGGCAATGAATATGCCCTCACCCACCTGCAGCGGAATGTAAAACAGGTAATCATTGTTGTCGTTGTGGTTTTCCTGAACCTTTCTTCCTGTCGCATCGTACAGCCTCACTTCGAATACTGTTCCTCCTGGTATGGAAATGGTCACATGGCTGCTTGCAGGGTTGGGATAAATGCGCAAGTAGATCTTATTCACAATGGAGGGAGTGAATATCACGGGCGGCCTGGTCTGCTCTTCCTTTATAGTAAGTATTTGGTTCGCATTTAAGTCAATCAACTTTTGGCGAATCCCTGAGGGCCACTGCACGACAATGGAGTCAACACTTCTATGTTGTGCCAGGCCAAAATGAAGTCGGCTATCGTTTTGGCAATACCGGTGAAATCCGCCATCCTGATACCTCATTTGGGCTATACCTCCCGCATAAACGAACACTTTTGCGTGTAAGCCCAATGGATTGCTTATGATCCCTTTGAGCACAATTTTTATCCAGTTGTTGTCATTGCCATTGTTCTGGTATAGGTTGGTGCGGGCACTGTCCAAAAAGAAAACATTGGAACCATTGTTCACATAAATGTCCATAAAACCGTCATTGTTGAAGTCAACACTGTTGGCCGACTCACCGATTCCAGGGCCATCGCCCGTAGCCCCCCATGCACCTTCATGCCTGACGAAATATTGATTGTCGACGTTTTCGTAAAGAATATTCTTTTTATTCATGGCCGTACTGGATACGACCACATACAGATCGAGATCCATATCGTTATCAAAGTCAGCCCAGATTACAGAAGTTGAATTGTCAGTGGGGTCAAAGACATCTTGGAGTAAAGGAGTGAATTCCATATTGCCATTGTTGATGTACAATACATCCTTGAGTGCTTGATTAACAAAACCAGACTTACTGAGCAACTCAATTTGGCTTCCACTGATTTCAACTGCCACCACCTCTCTGGCATTCGCTCCACTTTTTAACCTCAAATGCCATAAATTATCCACCTCATCGAAACCAATGTAAACATGGATCATACTCAGGGTATCCACGATAGCCGGGATAGCCCGGTATCTGTTCTGAGAAGAATTTAAATCAAAAGCGGCCTCTTCGCCTACAAAAATGTTAGCGTCTTCAGATCCCAGTGAAACAAGATATTTCGAATTTATGGTACGGCCAAACAACCTGAGCTTTATCGATTCACTGCCCGAGGAGAATTTTGTTTCTATCAACCCATCCTGGGCTCTTATGGCAATAAATCCACGTACCAAATCATCATGGATTTGTTCTACAACATTGGGCCTTTGCCCTACGGCACAGAAGATGTCGGGCAAAAGATTGCCATTAAAATCGGCTACAGCAAAATCACTTGCTCTTGCAGCCGGAAGCTCCATCATATCAGCGAATTGACCATTGTCCAGTGAGGCTATCCTGATTCGGTTTTGCAAATAAACCACATGGAGACTGCTGTCTCCGATCAAGTCTGCGCTAACAGAAAAGACGGAGTTAGGCCAATCAAGATTGTATTCCGTGGAGCCGTCCTTGAAACCTTGTCCGCCCAGGTTCAAAAACAGCCTTGGGCCCCTTTCAGGCAAACCTCCATCTAAGTTGTTGAGCAGCACATCAAGAAATCCGTCGTTGTCCGCATCGATCAGCGTCGGAGTTCTTCCCACGCCTCTATCGTTTACAATACTGTATTGAAACGCCTGATTTACATAGTTAAAATCGCCGTTTTGATTCACGAAAAAAACATTGCCCGAACTCCCTCCCGTCACGGAAAGGTGGTCCAAATCACCATCGTTGTCAAAGTCGAACATCACACCCCCATGCCAGTCGTCCTCATCAATGGCATCAATAAGAGGCTGCTCGATAAATATCTCACCTGTGTTGAAATAGTACCGCGGGAGGTCGTCATTAAAATACGGATCAAACGCATTGGCATGACATTGCATGAACAAATCAGGATACCCATTGCCCGTTACATCGGCCCAGGAAGACCCGAATGACTTGCCTTGCCATCTTATATTATTGGCTCGGGCAACATCAGTAAAACTTACTTGGGTATATCCAAAAGTTGGGAAGCTCAGAAAAAGTGCGAGTATGGTTTTCATAAAAACTTGTTTTGGTTAGCGTACCCTTGAGGAATTAAATTTTTGCCTGGCTGCGTTAAGCAGGCATTTAGTTTTAAGACCGATAGGAAGGACTAAAATAGTTAAAAGAACAATACATTCGCACTTTTTTACAAAATATTTTAGTCATATGTATGGACACCCGCCGCCTGCTGCGGTTAGGACCGCTCAAGCGTAAAAACAGACCAATTGACATGGCCCATGCACTGCCCACTTCCACTCCATAGGCGTTTACCACGAAGCGAAGTCATGGACCCAAAATATTCCCTAAACCTTGATTATTTGGGATTGCCCCAAATACCGAATGGCAGCGAAAATGTATTTGCGCAAAGCAGGCAGCTGAACCGATACCCTACCGCTTCCAACAATCCACCAAAATTCTATCTTTGGCGCATGCCGCAGCACCTACGCGCATTGTGTAGCGCCCTTTTGCTTGTTCTTTGCCCCATCATCGCGTATGCTCAAAACCTGACCGAAGAATTCGGCCCGGATGATTTTGAAGTAGCGAGCCCCGGCTTTTTCGTGCTCGGCCTCGAGCACAGCGTTGAGCTGCGCTGCCTTGCCCCTGAGAAGCTGCAAGCCTATGGCGGTGTGCTGCCCATCGTGGTGAACGGGGAGCGCAGCACAGCCCACTTTATCCATGACAAGGCAAGCATCGCAGTGCGGTTTGACCGCAAAGAACCTTTGGGGATCAAAGTGGGTTTTTTCACATACGTGGAGCAAGTGAACCCCATGCCGCTGGGCTGGAGCGTGATACCACCACTTTTGGTGATTTTCCTGGCTTTGGCTTTCAAGGAAGTGGTGGGTTCTCTGCTCGCGGGCATCTTTTCGGGCGCCATGATTGTGGCCTGGTACGCTTCGGGGCCCATTGGCCTTGTGTCGGGCTTTTTCGATGCCATGGATGGCTACCTCGTGGATGCCCTTTATGACCGGGGCCACATCAGCGTGGTGCTTTTCTCGGTGGTGATTGGTGGCATTGTGGCGCTTATCAGCAAAAATGGCGGCATGCAGGCGGTGGTCAATGCCGTAGCGCGCAAGGCCAATACGCCCAAAAGCGGGCAGCTCACCACCTGGGTGCTGGGCGTGGCCATCTTTTTCGACGATTATGCCAACACCCTCGTGGTGGGCAATACCATGCGCTCCCTCACCGACCGCCTGGGCATCAGCCGGGAAAAACTGGCCTACATTGTGGACAGTACCGCAGCGCCCGTAGCTGCCATAGCGCTCATCACCACTTGGATAGGCGCCGAGCTGGGCTACATCGAAGGCGCCCTCGCCACCCTGGAGGCCCGCTTTCCCGAAGCCATCAGCATGGGGCCTTATGCCGTGTTTCTCAACTCCCTTCAATACGCTTATTATCCTGTATTTGCACTGGCTCTCATTGTGGTGCTCATCCTGATGAACCGCGATTTTGGCCCCATGCACCGCGCTGAAGTCCGCGCGCGCTCCGGCGACGTGACCGGCGAGGTGGCGCAGGGCCATGAGGAAAGCGATGAGTTCGCACCCATTGCAGGGGCTCCTTTGCGGAAACGCAATGCCGCCATCCCCATAGGCATCGTGGTATTTGGCACCATGGCGGGGCTCTTCGTCACCGGATACCAGCCGGAGGTGTGGGCCGATGCCAACTTGGGCTTTGGCCAAAAGCTGAGCCTTACCATTGGCGATTCCGACAGCTACAAGTCGCTGATATGGGCTTCGGTATCGGGCCTGATTGCGGCGGTACTCCTCACCACAGGGCAGCGCATTATGCCTTACGGCAAAACCATAGAAGTGGCCATCGACGGCTTCAAAACCATGGTGAATGCCGTGGTGATCCTGATCCTGGCCTGGGCCCTCGCCGCACTCACCGAGCAAATGCACACCGCCGCCTACCTTTCCTCACTCGCCGGCGACAGCGTAGCTCCCTGGGCATTGCCGGCCATCACCTTCCTGATTGCGGCGGTGGTATCATTCAGCACAGGCAGCGCCTGGGGCACCATGGCCATCGTATATCCTCTGATGTTGCCCCTGAGTTGGGAGCTGTCCATGAACGCCGGCCTGCATCCCGATGCAGCCCTGGCCCTCTTCTTCAACACCACC
>DAIOTP010000147.1:6791-7925 GCA_036751905.1 Cryomorphaceae bacterium | reverse complement strand
GCTGCCCTGAGGGTTTTTACTTTCCGTAAAATTGGCTATAGCCGAAGCGGAGCAAAGTTCACACCCTCAGCAAGCCCCGAAATCCCCTTGCGCCGTAATACGAATCTGCACCGTTGTGGTAAATGAATACCCGCCCGAAGCGGTAGTCACCAAAAATGGCTCCGCCCAGCTTTCGCACCTCATCGGGGGTGTGCAGCCAGCTGGAGGTTTTTGTATCAAAGGGCCCCAATTGCTGGAGTTCGCGGTATTGGGCTTCATCGAGCACTTCAATGCCCATTTCGGCGGCAAGCGTCGTGGCGGAATTTACGGGTTTGTTCGCTTTGCGCGATTCGAGTGCTTCATGGTCGTAGCACAGGCTACGGCGGCCAGCAGGACTTTCGGCTGAGCAGTCGACGAATAGGTATTCGCCCCTGGCTTTGTCAAAAACGATGACATCGGGTTCGCCGCCGGAATCTTCCATTTGCTGCAGCGACCAAAGTTTTTCATTATTTGCCCGGAGCTTTTCGGCTATGGCTTCCCATTTGAGGCCAGTATGGCGTTTTGGGTTTTGGGCAAAACGGGCCGCAAGCAAGTTCAGCAATCCTGTAAAATCATTCATGGTGGAGTGATCCGAAGTTGTCATGGGTCAGGCAATGGATGTTGCTTTCGATTGACACAAAGTTATACACCTTCCTTTAGCTATGAAAGGCCCGCAGTGCAATAGCACTGCGGGCCTTGTTTTGAGCTATATACTTGTGCGCTTACTGATCCATCCGCACCTCAAACTGCCCTTCGGCCATGTCCTTCCAGCTGTAATATTGAAAGGTGCGGTCGTCGCTCATCGCTACGAAGAGGCCTCCGGGAAAGCGGCCATTGAAGCTTTCGGTGGTGATTTCATTTCCATCACTGTTGTTGGTGGCGGTGAATACCACGCCTACTTCCGGATGTGCATGTGGATTGCCATTGCTGCCCTCACGCGGAAACATGCGGAAGGCATTGCGGCGCTGATCGCTCACAATGATGTAGCCGGTGCTGTCGGTAAGGTTGTAGATGGAAACGCCTTCATGGTCGTCCAGAAAACCTTCGGTGGCGAAAAAGGCCAGCTCTTCATTGCCTTTGTAAGGATGGGCGTGGTACTTGCGCACGCCAGCCTGC
>DAIOTP010000147.1:1220-6781 GCA_036751905.1 Cryomorphaceae bacterium | reverse complement strand
CGCTGTAGTAAATGTAGCCCAGGTTGTGGTCTACAGCGATGGCCTCGATTTCTTTCCGACCCGAGAAATTACCAAACTTGCGAACCAGCTCCGCGCCTACCGTTCCATCGTTTTTGCCGTAAAGGCGGTACTGCCATAAGTAAGTACCATCGGTGGGGCCATTTTTGCGGCCAGCAATAGCATAGTGCTCACCATCAGGAGCTACATAAACTGCCATACCCATGAGGTCACGGTACTCGGGGCCTTCTTCACCTTCGTAGATGGGGATTCCACCTCCGTCGATGGGCTGCATGTCGGGCAGGCTGAATATGCGCATCATGTGGGAATGACGCTCACCTGTGATGGCATAATCCGTTGCTACCCCATTGACCATTAACCCATAAGCCACATCTACGTTGTTGGGACGGTTGAGTGTTACCGACCGCTTCACGATGCGCCCGTCGAGGTCGAATGCATAGAGTGCGCCGAGAGAATCTTTGTCGGTGCCGATGATGAGGCTCTGGTTCAAATCCTTGGGATTGATCCAAATGGCTGGGTCGTCGGTATCGTGCTCTACAGCTTGGGTAACCACACGCGGCTGAATCACCTTGATGGATGTGGAATCGGTACTTGTGTTATCCTGCTCGGCATCCGATTCTGCGGTATTATCACCCTGGCCGCAGGAAATGGCCAACAAAAATGCGAGTGGTAGTAAGAAGTGTATGCTTTTCATCTTGCCAATGTAAGGGTTTGTTCATCAATATCCTCGCCGTCAAACTCGCCGCCAAGTGTGAGTTGCAGTGTGCTTCCATCGGGTGAAATTTCAAAGACTCCTTCCAGCTCAAACTCTAATTCAAGCCCGTCTATTTCAGCCTCTCCTTCGAAAGCGAGTTCACCATTGAGGACGCCAAAAAGGCTTGAAAGGGAGAAATCATATTCGCACTCTACTTCAATTTCAAGGGGTTCAAATTCGCCTGGCTCGCATTCGTCTTCTTCTGTTTCTATCAGTTCCACTTTTACTTCCATGGCCTCCCAACCGAAGCTGATTTCGATTTTGTCGACCTGATCAGCGCTGAGGCCATCGAAGTCTTCATTGAGGCTGCCAAACAAAGCCATAAAACGCTCAAACTGCAAAGGGTCGGTATGGTCGAGCTCCCAATCTCCGAATATAGACTCATCATCGAGCACCTCATACCCGAATTCGAGGTCGGTATTGACACGTACTCCAGTAGTACTTTGTACACCGTTGAGTCTCACCGAAAATCCCCGGTCTTCAGTATTCAGGATGTCATCGTTAAAAAAGTCTTCATCGAGCAGCAGCACCAACTCCACTTCTTCGATCCCGGCAGGCCAGGTAAAGGAACCTTGTCCAGTCGATGGATTCCATTGAGTATTGAGGTCATCGCTGTCGGTACAATCATCCACTTCGTAAATGGCTTCAGCACCGAGGATGTAGCTTCCAATCTCAGAAAATCCACGTGGATCGAAAACCTCGAACTGAATGATCAGATCTTCGGTAGGTGTAGGCACGACACCTTCGGGATTGCGGCTTACAGGATCCCAGATGGGAAGTATTTCGAGGTCGATACCCACTTCGTCGTTGTCTTCCAAGTCACCATCTCCATCATCTGAAAGGATGATTACTATGGGGAAATCTTCTGGATTGCGGGGGTCGATGCGGTCTTCATCGAGGCGGCTGCATGCGCCAATCAAGAAAGCGGCACAAAGCAAGGCAAACGTTTTATTCAAGTTTTTCATGGGGTTCGAAGTGATTAATTGAGGTCAAATTTTATCCCTATTCGGGTCCACCAGCTGTAAAATTCGCGCTGTATGAGGTTTTCGCTGTTGCCGCTGTAGAGTTCAAAAGGCTGGTTGGTGAGGTTGATGAATTCGGCAAACACGCGCCAATTGCTATTGATGCGGTATCCAGCGGTCACATCCATTTGCAAGCGGCTGTTCACAAAGATGTCGTTATCAGCATCTGCACCAATTTCATCGAGGTACTCACCATTGAGGTTGAGCGCTGCGCGCAATGATACCTTCTTGTCATTGTAAGCCAATGAGAAGTTGCCTACATGGGTAGCCTGACCAGGCAGGCGGATGTCTTCAAGTCGTGCATCGTCAGTGCGTTGGAATTGTGCGTCGGAATTGGTATAAGTGTAATTCAGGTATACGCCGAGGTTCTTAAAGATTCCCGGCAGGAAGTCCAATTGCCTTTGAAAGCCAAACTCAGCACCCAGCAAATTGGCTGTGCCACCATTCTGCGATTGGGTAAATATAAGGTCGTTGGCTATCGGGTTAGGGCTGTTGAGTGGGTAACCTGCCCTGAAGCGTCGCGTGTAGATAAAGTCATCCAACTTTTTGAAATAAACACCCCCACTGACCAAACCGAGGTTGCTCATATAGTGCTCTGCAAAGGCATCAAGATTCAATGCGCTCACCGGCTTTAAATCGGGATTCCCCACGGTGGCCTCTCTGTCACGTATGTTGGCTTCCTGAGCGGGAATGATGTCCTCAAAATTGGGTCGGGCGTAGCTGTAGGTCGCTGCACCCCTTAGGATCGTGTTTTTATTCAGTTCATAGCGGAGGTTCATTTGCGGAAGCAAATAGCCATAGTCATTGGTACCTGATACCGGGAGTATGACTTCGAGCTCGTCATTGGCATTGAATACCACTTCCTTGCTATTGTAAGTCACATTGGTGTACTCATAGCGCACACCACCCACCAGCGTAAGCTTGTTAAAGCGGTGGGTAGCCATGACATATGCTGCATACACATCTTCAGTGGCTTCGTAAGCTTCGAGTGCCTCGTCGATCACTTTGTCCTCAATTTGCAATTCGAATTGTTCTGGATTGGCATTGAAATATTCAATGAACTGACCCACATCCGGAAATTCATTGAGCTCATAATTGCCATCAAGAAAGTTGTCACTAAATCGTCCTCCTGCAAATGCGTCGGCATTGGGCACGCCAGCAATGGCTTCGTAAACGCTTTGGTTGATGGTGAATGATTTTTCTTTGAGGCGCAACTTGCTGCCAAATTTGAGCACGCCGCTTGAGCTTCCGGTATTATAGGGTACGCTGATGTTAAACTTGCCGGTATAGTTACGGTCTTGAGCAAGGGTATTTCCATTTTCGAACGCATCAAACTCAAACAGATCGTTGCTCAAATAAGAAGGGTTGGTGGAGAGGCCTGGGAATTTTCTGTTCGAAAAATCGATGGTACTTCCCATGTCACCTGCGATAAATGCCACCTCGTTATCATAAGGCGTATCTTGCTCTGCATAAGCATAGGCCACTTCGTAATCGAGTGCGAAGCCATTGAACTGATGGATACCTCCAAGGTTGTAGCTGGTTACTGTTTGTGACTCGAAGCGGTCTTTGGTGAGCTGCTCCACTTCTTCATCATCGGGCACGAAAACATACCTACGGCGCCATTCTCGGTCAGTGAATCGGTTGTACATGGTGCGGAAATACAACTCATGGCGGTTGTTGAACTTATAGTCTATGGTGCTACTCAAGCCGAGGCGCGTACGGGTAAGTTCGTAGTCACGAAGCTCGAACTCATGTTCATCCACATTGCTGAAGTCATCGCGGGGATCGCGCTCCCAGTTGTGTGATCCGAGGTTGTTCACATAGTAACTTGAATTGAGCATCACGCCGAGCTTATTGTCCAAAAAGCGCTGCCCATACTCCAGGCTACCCTGGCCATTGGGCTCACCCATCAGGTTGTTAAAGCCACCAACCAGACTTCCGCGAATGTTGGGGTTAGCGCTTTGCGCCTTGCGGGTAATGAGGTTAACTGAGCCGCCAATGGCATCACCATCCAGGTCAGGGCGCAGGGTTTTGAAGACTTCCATCGAAGCGAGCTGGTCAGAAGGAATGGCATCGAGCGCCACAAAACGGACACCCGCTTCGGGACTCGGGATCTGCTCACCATTGATGTTGATGTTCGTGAATTGAGGCGCAAGACCACGGATGAGTACGTATCGGCCCTCTCCCTGATCCCGCTCAATGTTAATGCCCTGTACACGCTGCAGTGCTTCGGCGGCATTGGGGTCGGGAAAGCGACCGATCTGATCGGCTGCTACTACATTCATGATCACATCGGAAGAGCGCTGCTGGTTCATGGCCCGTGCAGTTCCCTGCAAATTCTCCGTGATAACCACCTCGGAGAGCTCGCCTGTGATGGGTTGAAGTAATGCCTCCACATGGCTTTCTTCACCAAGTGTTACATTGACTTTGATTTCAAGCTTTTCATACCCGATGTATGACACGACGAGCATAAGTTCACCAGTTCGACTGGTTCGAAAGGCAAATTTTCCGTCGAGATTGGTAAAGGAGCCTTCGGTACTGTTATCAATTCGAATGGTAGCTCCAGGCAGTCGGGCTTCGGTCAATGCATCGCGAAGCACGCCTGTGATGAGTGATTGTTGTGCATGCAAGGCCGAGCCAATGAGCAAACACAACAGGGATAGATAAGCAATTTTAAATTTCATCCTTTTGGCATCTTGATTTCGATGCAAAACACAACAACGAAGGTTACCTCAGCATAAATAACAGGGCAATAAAAAGGCAACATGCATTGCGATAAGCGTGAACAAAAGGGATACATCACACATGCATTCACTTAATTAACAACAAATAAACTTTATTCGCTCTGCTACAACAGGTGTGAACCCTTAACCGAGACTCATCATGTACTTGCCGAGTTTCTCTGTGCCATCAAGATGTAGTTTTTTACGCAGGCGGTAGCGTGCTACACGCAGGCTATCATGGCTAATTCCAAGCATAGAAGCGATATCCTTGGAAGGGATGTTGAGTTTGAGAAGACAACTCAATCGAATTTCGGTTGGGGTCAACTCAGGGCATCTTTCAAGCAGCTGCCGGTAAAAATCGGAGTGAACTTTTTCAAAGAGGTCCTGAAAATTCTCCCAGTTCTTGTCCACCCTGAGCTGAGCGTCTATAATACGTCCGATATCTTTTAAGTTTTTTTCACTGGCGCCATCCTGAATTCGGTGACGCAACTCGGAGAGCACCTTGTTTTTGCGGATTATTTTCAAGGTTTGATTCGTGAGCTCGTTGCTGCGTACTTCCAGCTCCTCATTGAGGAATATTTCGCGCAGACGCTTGTTTTCAAGTTCGGCTTTGAGCTTGGCTTCATTCAATGCCGCATTTTTGAGTTCTTCTGTATCGAGGGCCCGGCGGGCTTCATAGATATCCTCCCGTTGCTTGAAAATGAGCTTATTGCTGCGCATTTTTTGTCTTTGCAGACGAATGATCCAAATGGCAATGAGCAGCAAGAGAATGAACGCCACACCAAAAGTGTATTGAATGACCAAACTTAACTTTCGTTCTTTTTCAAGAAACGATATTTCCGCTGTTTGCAGTACCAGCTGGGCTTGTTGTTTCTCAAAGTCATAAAGCACTTTACTTTCAGCCATACTCCGGGCCACCTCCAGGCTAAATATGCTGTCCAATGCGGTATACGCCTCATTCAGATAATAATATGCAGAATCGTAATTTCCCAAACCATCATGGTTTTTGGACAAGTCACGTAGCGCACTTTTTACAAGGCTGGG
>DAIOTP010000147.1:0-1210 GCA_036751905.1 Cryomorphaceae bacterium | reverse complement strand
CAGTGCAAGTGCCTTCCGCGTATAATACTGTCCCTTTAGGTACTGCATTTGCTTGCGGTACACATCGCCAAGGTTGTTGTAGACGCCGGTAAGTCTGTAATAGGCGTCAGTGCCCTCGAGCAGCACCAGTGCCTGTTCAAAATATTGTAAAGCACGGTCGTAATCCCCCAAATCCTCATAAATGCTTCCAAAATTCTCATAAATGAATGCGATACCCAATGGGTCATTCAAGGGAAGTATATGGCTCAAAGCCAAGTGTTGGTAGGTAAGCGCACTTTCATAATCCTGTAATTTTTCATGATAGTGCCCTATGCGGCCATACACGTCAGCAAGGCCGCTTGAGTCAGCAAAAGTCAGGTATATTTGCAACGCTTCATTGAGATGCGCCAGAGATTCGTTCTCGTTGCCAATATTGTGGTAAGTGGTTCCCAGGTTGGCTTTCAATGCAGCCGTAAGCACCATGGGAGTCTTGGCATCGAGAATACGCTCTGCCTCAAGGTAATGTGATAGTGCCAGCTCATAACGCCCGCCTTCAAAGTAGTATTGTCCAATAAAAAAGTGTGACTCCGCAGTAGCCAGACTGTCACTGGCAGCTTTCGCCCTGCCCAATACAGTTTTTAATTTATGAAAATGAGCTATATGGGATGCTATCTGTGTGCTGTCCTGGGCCATGGCGCAGGTGCTGGATGCATTTAAAAGGACCAACGCAACCATTAAAACAATACCCGGAAATGCAGTCCTTGTTTTCATTGGGCGAATATGGAACACCCATGTTAACTGCATGTCAAGATAGTGCTAAGGCATCGCAATACCAAAGTATTCTTTACAGTCCCTATTCCTCCATGCGCAATTTAGGTGTATTCATGGCGGTATTCTTATCGAAGTAGCCTTTGGATTGTTCATCTCTGTAGCTCTTCTCCGTGGGCTGCCGGAACTGGCTTCAGGTGCAATTCCCCGTGGCTTTCGCCAAAAAAACAGGCAGTGCTGCACTGCAAGTGCCCTTACCGGAAATGGTAAATGAGCTCCAGCCCGGCCCTGGCCCAGCGGTAGTCAAAGGACTCCAGGGTAGTTTCACTGCTTTGGGATATGAAGGCGAGTTCGATGCCGGAAACCGCATTTAAGCCCACATGGGCGTGCGCTCCCAGTGAAAACCTCCCAGAGCATTGATACACCAGGCCCGCGCCCCACTCCGCACCCCATTGCCAGCCGG
>DAIOTP010000146.1:2022-8104 GCA_036751905.1 Cryomorphaceae bacterium | reverse complement strand
TTGCAAATGAGGCGGTAGGCGATCACCTTCTTGTCTTGCCCTATGCGGTAGCAGCGGTCTATGGCCTGGTTTTCGACGGCGGGGTTCCACCAGGGATCCACGATGTACACGTAGTCGGCGGCCATGAGGTTGAGGCCGGTGCCTCCGGCCTTGAGGCTGATGAGGAAGACGCGGCAGGCAGGGTCACCCTGAAATTTCTCCACCGCCGCCTGCCTTTCCTTGGTACTGCTCTTGCCGTCGAGGTAGGCGTAGGGAATGCCCTCGGCGGTGATACGCTCCTCGATGAGTTTGAGCATTTGCACAAACTGTGAGAAGATGAGCAGCTTGTGGTTGGAGGTTTTTTCGCGGATGTGGCGCAGCAGGAGGTCGATCTTCTCCGAGCCGCCCACGTACTTGTCTTTGCCGGGGAGGAGCAGGGGGCTGTCGCAAATTTGCCGCAGCTTAGTAAGCCCTTGCAGCACGGCAAAGCGCTCGGTGTTGAGCAGCTCGCTGTCCATGTTGCCGAGCAGGGTTTCGCGTATTTCGTTGCGGTGGGCGTCGTACACCTTGCGCTGGGCGGCACCGAGCTCGCAGTAGAGCACGTCCTCCACCTTGTCGGGCAGTTCGGTGGCCACCTGCTCCTTGGTGCGCCTCAGCACGAAGGGATTGATCATGTTTTGCAGTTGGGCGGCCTTTTCGGTGTCGCGGTGGCTGTCTATCGCTTTCGCAAAATCGGTTTTAAACTGCTTCGCGCTGCCCAGGAGGCCCGGGTTTAGAAAGCTCAACTGCGCGTACAGGTCGAAGGTGTTGTTTTCGATGGGCGTGCCGGTCATGGCCAGTCGGTTATTTGCCTTGAGCAGACGAACCGCCTTGTAGCGCTTGCTGGCGGTATTTTTAATGGCTTGCGACTCGTCGAGCACCACGTAATTAAAATCGATGTGGCGCAGCAAGTCGATGTCGGAGAGCATGGTGCCGTAGCTGGTCACCACGAGCTGTGCTGCGCTGAGTGCTTTGGCATCGGTGCTTCGGCCAGGACCATGGTGGAAAATAGCTTTGATGGCAGGGGCAAACTTTTGCAATTCATTTTCCCAGTTGAAGAGCAGGGAGGTGGGCACCACCACTAGGTTCATTTGCTTGTTGCTGCGCAAGATGTGCTTGAGGAAGGTGATCACTTGCAGGGTTTTGCCCAGGCCCATATCGTCAGCGAGGATGCCGCCCCAGCCAAATTCGTGCAGGAAGCACATCCACTGAAAGCCATCGCTTTGGTAGGGCCTCAGCTTGGCCTTGATGCCACGCGGCAGTGCATGGGCTTCGATGCCTTTGAAGTGGAGCAGCTTGTCGCGCCTTTCGGCAATGAAGGCCTGCAGGTCGGGTTCGTCCAGGTCGCTGAACAGTTCATCGATGAGGTTGAAATGCATGGACGACACGCGGACAGCGCTGCCGGCCGTTTCGCCCGACTTGAGTATGCGCTCCAGGCGCTGCAGCCATTTTTCAGGAATGAGGCCCTTGCCGCCGCCCCCGAGCTCTACATAGTTGCGGCCAGGCCCAAAGCGCTTCTTGAGGGCCGCGAGGCTGAGCATTTCATCGCCGTAATCGAAGGTGGCGTTGATCTCAAACCAATCTATGTCGCTCTTTACGTTGTAGCTCACCTTGGCTTGCTTCGGGATGGCCTTGAGCCGGCTCAGGTCTTTCTCACCAAATACCTTGATGTCGGCTTCCCGCAATTTTGCGAAAAGCGCAATAGCCGCATCATTCTCGAGCAGCTCTTTGTAGCTGAGGTGGTAGAAGTCGGAGCGGCGCTGTTCCGCAAAAGTGGGATGCGCCGACTTGAGCGCTTCCATGAGCCTGCGTCCTTCTTCGGGGTCTAACTTATTGCGCTGCAGCCCGGCATTTTCCAATTGCCACAGCTGGGGTTGGTGCTGTGCAGGCAGCACAAGCTCCTCGCTGTAGCGCACGAACGGCTCAAAAATTACAAAATTACCCACTTCACTCAGGTATACTTCCTTTGAGAGGGCTTGGAGCTTTTGGTCTGGTTTTAATTCGAGGGTCTTCATGTCTTTAAATTGGATTTCAACCACATCGCCGAGCTTTTTGAAAAATGTTTCAAAAGCTTCTTGCAGCTTGCTGTGTGCAAGGCGCATCCCCTGGCTTTGGATGGCAGCGAGGGCCGAATGCCACAACCGGGATGATTCTACAAAGTACAGTTCATCACCTATCAGGATAAAGTGTTGGTGCATTATGTTGATGATGAGGGTTTCGAGCGGCTTATATTCTGCTCCCTCAGTGGCAATGAAAATTCTTGCCTCGTAGCCATTCTCGTCCTCGCTTATCACCAGGCGTATGGCGGGAAGGCCAGCAATAAAGCGCAATGGGCTAAAGTTCTTCTTACCAATGTTGCCATAAATACGCCCATCGCCCAGGAAGAGGTAAGGATGTTTTTCGAGCTTGGATGCCACGCTGCTCAGGGCAGCCACAGTGGTCATCCTTTCCTTGTGGTGGGTACGGCTCAGTGGGCTCCATTTCACCACTTGCATGATGGACAAGTCATGGGGGCCGTAGTCCACTTCCGTATTGCCGCTGATGTATTCTAGCAGCTTGAGGGATGTGCTCATGGGTACGCCTTTGGCACTTGGCTTACCGCAAATGGGGACGACTGTAACGCCATACTCGGTGCGGGCGTCAATAATAAATGCAAAGCCCACCTCGTGCGCCTTGCTCTTTTGGGGCTCATCCGTCCTGCCCAGAAGTGCGAGCTCGTCAGCGGCATTGGCTGAGCCTAGCCTGCCTATAAAGTCATGGTTGAGTAAAGAAGGGGCGATGTAATTGGCATAAGCAGGCAGTGGTTTAAAAATATTCCCATTGGCCGTATGGGTATATTCAAAGTACGAGCGCCAGTCTTTGGCAGGATCGAAGCCGTAATTGCGCAGCGCCTCCTGGCCTGCAGCTTCGATTTCGGCTTTGCTCAGTGGTACAAGCCGTTGGAGCAAGCCACTTTCATGCGCCTCGCTCAGTGCCATATAGGCGTGACCACACAGCCTATGTACGGGGGTACGGCACGAACATTTCACTTCGAGGCCCTTTTGGTGAAAATGCAAGTGAATAAAGACTTCATTGGCCATCGCCCGGTAGTGGCTCGACTTGAGCTGGTAGGTCAATACATACGCGCCTGATTTGTGCGGTTCCACCTGGGTGATGTGGCCATCAAAGTGGCTGGCTGCTTCCTGGGCAGTCAACCTGGATAGCCATGGACTGTCCTGCTGCACTTGCGCCACCAAATCAGTGGGCATGAGATGGGCCACACCATTGTGGAAATCTGCAATGGTGAAGGGCTCATTGGCAAGGCGCTGTTTTCCGGCAGGTGTTTTTGAGGGCTCAGGGGTTTTTCCGGAATCCGTTTTCCGGAAAGGCAATTCGAGCCCTTCATGGCTGATGCCGTGGCTACCGCCGGTCACCTCATCATGATTGGCCGCATACCACAACATGGCAGCTACCTGGTGTTTGCACACCCCATTGAGGGCAGCGATGCAATTGCAGTTGGTATATTTTATGTGCGTGAGCGATGCATCTTTGAAGTCAATATCGACGGTGTAGTAATCGCTGCCTTCCACTTCGATCCTCAGTGTTGATTCGCCGGGAATTAAATTCCAATCAATCACCCTATCCTCTTCGTAATAATTGAAACCGCGCTTGAACACTGCGTCTTTCACATGCTTGTTCAGATAGTCACTGACCAATTCCGCAACATCGTATTTGGTTTCCATATTGCGAAGGTAAGGCGCAGCGGGAGGGCCTTTCACTTTTGCGGAAGCGAGTAATTCACACGTAATTCACAAGGGCGGAGCGGGTGAAGAATTTCTGTTGTAGTGGCCGGAGGCCACATAAAGTAGTCACACGCCAGAGGCGAGCGACGGCCACCCGCAGTCGCTCGCCTTTGGCCTGCCCGAACACGAAGCAGGGGCGTGTGACGCTTCATTCGGCCTCTGGCCGTTTTTCTGAAGAATCACTGCCCTTAAATTAGTAACGGCTGTGTAATTTGAGCTAAAAATGATGATGTAATGGCCGGAGGCCACATAAAGTAATCACACGCTCCCGGGTTGCTTACGGGCCTCTGGCGAGTGACGCTAACTCTGGCCTCTGGCCTTTTTCAAAAGAACTAAATATGTTTAATATTCGCACTTTTTCTAATTTCGACCCCATGGAAGAACTCAAGCAAAACATCCTCCAGTGTCTCCGGGAGATCAAGGGCAGCGGTACGTTTGCCAGCATCCACACCACCGATTTTTTGTTTCCGGGCCTCGTGGTGGATGGCCTCGGTGAGGTATCTTTTCCAGTAAATGCACTGCAAGCCAAAGCGCTCATGCAAGTGGCCCATCAGGCGCCTTTCGGCAAAGGAAGGGAAACCATCGTCGATACCACGGTGCGGAGTACCCGGGAAATTGATGCGGATCGCCTTGCCTTCACAAACCCCGCCTGGGATCAATTTTTGGCGAAAGCCATACACACGGTAAAATCTGATCTCGGACTGGAAGCAGCCACCATTGAAGCGCAGCTCTACAAACTGCTCATCTACGAGGAGGGCGACTTCTTCCTGCCGCACAAGGATTCTGAAAAAGCAAAAGGCATGTTTGGCACGCTCATCATCGGCCTGCCGGCGCAACACACGGGCGGGGAGCTGGTCATCAGCTTCGAGGGTAGCCAGGCCATAGCCGATTTTGCGGAAGCGAACAACAGGCACGCCATCAGGTACGCTGCCTTTTACGCCGATTGCGACCACGAGGTAAAGCCCGTAACTTCAGGCCACCGCGTGTGCCTGGTGTACAACCTGATTCAGAAAAAGGCGGCTGAGCCCATCGCCCCGCAGTCCTTGTATGTGCATGCGCGCAAGCTGGCCCGGGCATTTACAGAAGCGGAAGAGCGATTAACCCCCGGGCCCTATGTGGTGCTGCTCGGGCATCAATACACCCCCGAAAATTTTTCGCGTGAAGCGCTGAAGCTCGACGACCGCGCCAAGGCCGAAGCCTTGCTGCAGGCGGCTGAAATAAAAGGCTATTATGCCAAACTGTGCCTGGCCACCTCTTACAAAATGGGCATGCCCGAATACGACAGCTACGGTTACGGCAGGAGCAATGGGAAGGAAGAAGATATGGAAATGGCCGAGGTGTATGAAGAAGATTTGCGCATTGAGCATTGGGCCAAGGATGGGCTGCCCGGATTTGACCATATCGGGTTGGAAGCGGATGATATTATCACCTCATTTGCACTGGACGAGGGCGAGCCGGTAGAGAAAGAAAACACCGGATACATGGGCAATTACGGCCCGGAGCTGATGTACTGGTACCATTATGGTGCGGTGATGCTGTGGTCACCGGAGCAAAATGCCGAGCTTTTGCTTTCGCAAAGTACGGATAATCAACTGAAGTGGATATCGTATTGCACGCAAGCCCCGGACATAACAAGCCATGAGTTGAGTGCGGTAGAACAGGTACTGATGACCGGCTTACATAAGCAAAGGCCCTCGCAGGGCTCAGCAGATTACAACGCGATAGTAAACTGGCTCATCCGGCGGCAAGCTGAACCATTTTTGTTCAAACTGAGCCTCGAAAGATTGCAATTGTATTTTGAGCTAATCGATGCCGCCCACTGGACACAGCTTCTGGGCAATTTGCCGGAAGGCGATGTCAAAACCCTGTTCGACAGGGCCACCCAAAGCATCAGCAAAGCGGTGCTGGAAAAAATCATCGGCATCATCAAAGCCGCTGCCGACCAAGCGCAATTGCAATCGGTGATTGCGGAGCAAATGAAAGCGCTGCCCCGGTATATTGAATCCGTCACGGCTGAAAGCAAGCACGGCATCAGTGCGGAGGCGCTGAGCGACCTACTTTGGATTTTCCGGCAAGGAACTCCTGACGAAGTCTTGGTCAAAGCCACCACCGAAGCACTTACAGCGCATGCCCACAAAACCTATGTGAGGGATGCGCTCATCCCCGTAATCCTGGCCACGAAGGCGAGATCGGTGCTCAGCGACAGGCTCACCGAAATTTGCACTGCATACATGCAGCAGTTGGTCAGTAATAAACCAATGCCACCGGCTGATTGGTCGCGT
>DAIOTP010000146.1:0-2012 GCA_036751905.1 Cryomorphaceae bacterium | reverse complement strand
GAAACTACAGGCTACCGAAAGGAATGGGGCATCCTGAAAGCCTTCCTCGCCTCGCCCATTGAAACCACCTTCGACTATAGCCGCAGGCAAGATGAGCGCCGCGATATGGAGAGCGCCATCTGCAATGCCACGGTCGATTTGCGCACCGAAACCATCAAAAAAGGCTCGCCACACACCCTGCGCATCACCAAAACGCAAGCAGCCTATGAGCGCGCTCTGAAAGAATGGAAGCGGGATGTGGCGCTTCTGGAGCGCTTGGAGGGGAAGAGAAATGAGTTGATTTAGCGCGGACGATGTTATCTGTAGATGGTGTGTGAAGCGTTGGTGAATATACCGTCGGCCTCAATTCTGGAGGTTCCGACTCTCTTGAAACACCCGTAGCTGGCTCTTTCACATGCATCATGCCAGCAACCCCGCCGCTGCCAATCCCAATCCCAGGCAATATTCTCGGATGGACTTAACTTTAATGCCTTGGTGTAAGTTGTGTTGCATTTCAGTGCCTGATGCACAGCTACCACAAACCTATTATATTTATCCCCATGAAATGCTATGCCCTCGCAGCCTTGTTGGTAGTGATCGTTTTCAGTGTTTTTGGACAAGGTGCCATCCGCGACTATGACTTCCGCAAGCCTCCGGCATTGAACCTCGAAAACCTCGATTCGGTAAAGACAGTCAAAATTTATAAAGCTGAAAAATCCGGAATGGGTCGGGAGCCGCTTGATTGGAATGGATATCTCGAAAATGAAATCACGTTGAATGAGGCACAACAAATGATCTCCTGGAAAAACTACAACGACGTTGCCAGCAAGGTCATTGAAGAGTACCGGTTCACCTACGCCAACGAACATGATATTTACGTGGAACAGGTGGCCGGCCCAACCTCGAAAAGACATTCCTGGTACCTGCGCGATACCCTGATCCATGAAATCAAATTGACCAAAGGCCAAAAAGGAAAACAAATCGCTGAGTGGAAATACACGTATATCAATGACACCCTGCTCTCCAGCCTGGTTAAATTGGACAAGATGAAGGAAGTTGAGTACCAAATTTTGCATGAATATTCTGAAGAACTCAAGCGCACAGGAACAACAGTCATCGTAAGAGGCCAACCAACATCGAGGTTGGAAGCCAATTACGATGCCGAAGGCAAGCTGACAGGGTATCGAACAGAGGATTTGAAAAGAAATACCGAATCGCAGCGGATAGAAATTGAGCGCGACTCATCAGCCCAGGTTTCCGCTGTGGATTACTTGAACAAGAAGGGCGACAGTGAGCGCTGGCAAAATGAATACAATGAACAGGGACGCAAACTGCGCGCTACAAGGCTCAATGCGGAGGGTGAGGGCCTGGAGCGCATGGATTTCAGCTACGATGCACGTGATAACCTGACTCAAAGAGCGCTCTACGTCAACGAAGTGTTGAAAGAGCGCTGTGAGTGGACTTACGATGCTCATGACAACATCATCTCAGAACATATCTACAGAAGGATATTGGGCAATTTGGGCTTGGTACAGTACCTTATTTTCACCTACGATGAGGGGAACCGCACCATCAGAAAGGATTACTGGAGTAAACAGTATAACTTTCGCGTCAGGCTGGATTATGAGTATTCGTTCTTCTAGTTGCCGCCCCTTGCGCTGCCGCCTCAATATTGCAGCCAGCAGGAAATGAGCATGGGGCAATTCACAAAATATCAATCAAATGAATATCAAAAATCAGCACGCTATTAGCCGGTATGCCGGGCGGTGGGTTGCTGCCATAAGCCAGGCCTGAGGGGATGAGCAGCATGCCCCTGCCCCCTTTTTTGAAATAGGGAATGCCCAAAGTCCAGCCTCTAATCACCTGGTTCAGGCTGAAGACGATGCCGTCAAATTCACTTTCGTCAAAAATCTGCCCATTGGGATAATACCCGCTATAGGCCACCCTCACCGTAGACGATGAACCTGGATTTGGGCCCGTACCCGTCACTTCATCCACGAAATAGAGTCCCTGCCCAACATTTTGTGCATCCA
>DAIOTP010000145.1:6033-8137 GCA_036751905.1 Cryomorphaceae bacterium | reverse complement strand
GTGGCATCAGGGCATGAAGCGCCACTCGATAATATGATTTTCAAAGGCTCACGGTCCATTGGCAGCCAATTTTCTGTTGACTCCATGCGCTTTTCTGGATAATTGAAATGATGGATGAGCTCGGGCCCATGCAATTCCGTTTCATTCTTTATAAAGTATGTAGGAACTTTCTCTTCACAAAGCTCCACAATATGCGAAGTGTTGGAACTGTTGTACCCACCCACTACCAGGGCGAGGTGGGCTGCGTGCTGAAGTACACCATGGGTTGCTTGCTGGTTGTCATTGGTAGCATAGCACAAGGTATCACGGGTATCGGCGAAGTGATTTTTCCATGCTTCGGCGCCATGTAAATCTATGACCACTTGCTTAAAGAAATCTGCTATGGCCTGTGTTTCGGTAGCAAGCATGGTGGTTTGGTTTACAACCCCAACCCGCAACAGGTCGAGTTGGGGATTGAAATTGGCGCTGTACTTTCCGTCAAAATACGAGAAAAAGAAGGAGGCATCACGTTTGCCAAGCATGACTTCAGCGAGCAATTGCGCCTCGGCCATATCCTTTATGACCACTGAAGGGGCATTTTGGTAGCTGTGTGAAAAAGTAGCTCGCGTTTCCTCATGTTTGTGCTTGCCATGAATGATTACGGTGTATTGATCTTCTCCGAGTTTGGCCGCCCTTTTCCATACTTTTTCCACGAAAGGGCATGTTGTATTGTACGCTGTGGTTGCGATGCCTTTTTCTTCCAGGAGCCGCTCTATTTCTACTGTGGTGCCAAAGGCGGGTACGATAACAACGTCATCACTGTTTATTTCATCCCAAGGTATAAACTGTTTGCCCTCGGTATCCATGATAAATTGTATCCCTTTTGATTGCAAATCTCCATTTACCTCAGGATTGTGGATCATTTGACTCAGCAAAAAAATCCGCTTGCCTGGATTTTCCTCAATGGCCCGGTAGGATATTTCAATGGCATTTTCAACACCGTAGCAAAACCCGAAATGTCTCGGCACCAGAAAATGAACTGGACCGAAATCCAGCAATGTGGGGCTGAAATCTTTTTTGCGCGGATCAGTAATTTTCCGCGCTTCTTTGACCCGGCCAATAATTGGCGATCTGTAAAAAACGGGCACCTCGAATGACTTCATACAATTTCGTTTCGTTTCAAAACCCCAAAGGTAGTGCATTTGTTGTGCGCAGGCAGGTAGTTCGCTTTCCTGCAAAATGGCCACGGCCATGGCACTACGCAGGTATTCAATGCTCACTTTGCGCTTGCAAACCAGCCTACGATGAGGCAATGCAAGCACATGCAAAAAAACCAATTCATTTCTAGCGAAATCAATCAAAAATAGCTACTTTTGCGCTCCTTTTGGAAAGGGCACTGCGGAAGCCCATTAATAATCCTCCCAACAGGCCGCAAGCTTTTGGGATACAAAATTTAAGCCTTGATGGCCAACGAAGAAAAAAAAGTTTCGGAAGAAACAACCTCGCAAGAGGAAACTGCGCAAAACAGTGCGCAAAATACAGAAGCAACTGAAAATGTTGCTCCTGAAGTTAAAAAAGAGACCGAAGAGCCTGTAGCCGAAGCGGAATTGGCACAAACTGAAACCGCAGCAGCAAAATCCGAAGAGTCTGAAGCCGAGGAAGCTGTATCTTCTGAAGAGGACTCCCTAGAGGATGAATCCCTTGAAGTTGAAGAAATGGCGTCTCCTGATTCCGACGAAGATGACGACCACATCCCGGTGGTAAGCCGTGATGCCGAGCCTAATGAAGCGGGAAATGAGGAGGATGATGATGACGAGGAGTTGAATCTAATCGGAGAGGGTGAACAATTTGATGCCGCCAATTTCAATTGGGCGAAATTCGAAACTGGCTCGGACTTATATTCTGAAGACCAACGTCAACGCATGGACAGCCGCTACGACGATACACTCAATGCCATACAAGAAGGCGAAGTAGTGAAGGGTAGCGTTGTTGATATCACCAAAAAAGAAGTGATCATCAACATCAACTACAAATCTGAGGGAGTAGTTGGTGCCAGCGAATTTCGATACAATGCCGACCTCGCTGTGGGTGACCATCTGACCAGCATCGTTGCGCACAAAGGACG
>DAIOTP010000145.1:0-6023 GCA_036751905.1 Cryomorphaceae bacterium | reverse complement strand
TGGGTGATGTGGTAGATGTATATGTTGAAAGTCTGGAAGACAAAAACGGACAGCTCAACATTTCGCACAAAACAGCCCGCATGCACGAGGCCTGGCGAAAAGTAAATCAGGCACTGGAGAACAATGAAATCATTACGGGCTTAATCAAGTGCCGCACAAAGGGTGGCTTGATTGCAGATGTATTTGGACTGGAAGCATTCCTACCTGGTTCGCAAATTGATGTGAAACCCATCCGCGACTACGACATGTACGTAGGCAAGAAACTTGAATTCAAAGTGGTAAAAATTAACCAGGAATTCAAAAATGTGGTTGTATCTCACAAAGCCCTGATTGAAGCCGAACTCGAAGAGCAGAAAAAGCAAATCATCGGCGGCTTGGAAAAAGGACAAGTACTGGAAGGAACCGTGAAGAATATCACTTCTTACGGTGTATTCATTGACTTGGGTGGCGTAGACGGATTGATTCACATTACAGACTTGAGCTGGGGCCGCATCAACCATCCTGAGGAGGTGGTAGAACTCGACCAAAAAATCAATGTGGTTATCCTTGATTTCGACGATGATAAAAAACGCATTGCACTTGGTCTTAAGCAGCTGAGCTCACATCCATGGGATACCCTCGCTGACACAATTGACGTAGGGAGCAAGGTTACCGGTAAGGTAGTTGTGATGGCTGATTACGGGGCTTTCGTAGAAATAGCGCCGGGAGTAGAAGGTTTGGTACACGTGAGTGAAATGTCTTGGTCACAACACTTGCGCAGTGCACAGGACTTCCTCAAAGTAGGCGATGACGTTGACGCAACCGTACTCACGATCGACCGCGAAGAGCGCAAAATGTCACTCGGCATCAAGCAACTTATGCCCGATCCGTGGTCAAATATCTCTGACAAGTACCCTGTGGGAAGCAAGCACCAAAGTACGATTCGCAATTTCACCAACTTCGGCGTTTTTGTAGAATTGGAAGAAGGTGTGGATGGTCTTGTGCACATCAGCGATCTGAGCTGGAACAAAAAAATCAAGCATCCTTCAGAATTCTGTAACATTGGCGACAAAATGGATGTAGTTGTACTAGAACTAGATCAGGAGAATCGCCGATTGAGCTTGGGACACAAACAACTCGAAGAAAACCCTTGGGAGGTTTTTGAAACCATCTTTGGCGAAGGTTCTACCCATGAAGGCACTGTTTTATCAATCGACAACAACACAGCCATTGTAACTATGCCTTATGGTGTGGAAGCGGTGGCACCTGCAAAACATATCCGCAAAGAGGATGGCACAAATGCAAGGGTGGATGATAAACTTGACTTCGTAGTTCTGGAATTCAACAAAGCAAGCCGCCGTGTGCTGGTATCGCATACACGTACATTTGAAGAGGACGCAAAATCCAAAAAGGTGCGTGAGCAACACGAGAAAAGCGCGGAAGCTGAATCATCGTCTAAAGCCGTTAAAGCTATTCAGGCCAAACAAGAAAAAACCACCCTTGGTGATCTTGACGTATTGGCTGGTTTGAAAGAAGAAATGGAGAAGGACGAAAAGGCTGACAAGCAATAGATTTAACGAAAAGTTAACCGAACGAAACTGCGCTACTTGATAAGTGGCGCAGTTTTTTTTTTCATAAAACTTAACGATAGATTGATATCATCTTCAATTTGCCCTAACTTGCCCCCCGATTAGCCGAAGTTTGTCTATGCACTTTGCTCATATATGGGCTTCGACGATCCCCTTAGCAAGGGTAAAACAATTATTTAACCAAATTATTTAACCTATGAAGTTTTCTTTTACCAAGATGCTTGCAGTCTGTTGTAGCCTGTTCGCGTTCACGCTGATTTATCAATCAGCCTCAGCCCAATGTGTGACAACGCCACCTTCCTGCGTTGATGTTTCTGGTCCAGCTTACAGCGATGTAATAACTTTTGATCCCTTTTGTTGCGATTTTGAATGGGATGAATTTTGCCAAGCAGCTTATGACGAACTGAGCGAAAGCTGCGGTGGACCGAGTACTGGTTGTGCAGCCATACCCCCCTCATGTGTGGATACGGAAAGTACAGCCTACACTTCCGTAATTTTAGAAGATCCTTTCTGCTGCGACACTTTCTGGGATAGCGTTTGTCAAGGAGCTTACGACGAACTCAATGATTCTTGCGATCCTGCAGCAGGCTGTGCAGAAACACCTGTTTGCGTGCTTACAGGAAGCGTTGCATATGAAACAGTTACGGCAAACGATCCATCATGTTGTGATGTGACATGGAGCGGTGCTTGCCAGGATGCCTACGACGCTCTGAGCAATTCATGCACAGGAGCATGTGTAGCTGCTCCTGCTTGCGTTGATACTGAAGGTGCCGACTATGCGACTGTAATCGGTGCAGATCCATTCTGTTGCAATGTTGAATGGGACACTGTTTGCCAAGGGCAATATGACACATTGAATGATTCATGCATCGATTGCCCAGGCGTTGGCAACTTTGGAGAGGCCTGTGACGACGGCAATCCAAACACCTTCGGTTCAACCATTGATGAAAATTGCGACTGTACTGGTGGTCAGGTCGCTGCCGGCAACCAATTGTGCGCTGGAGCCATTAATTTGGGCTGCGGAGCAACAGTAACAGGCAGCACTGTGGGAGCAGCACCCGATGTAGCACCTCTTTGCGGCACCAATGATGGTACAGGCGGTGGTGTATGGTATAGATATGCTGGAGCCAATCCGGCTGACGTAACGCTCACCACATGTTCACCAAATTCAAACTTCGATACCAAAATTCGTGTATATCAAGGTACTTGCAGCGAGCTTGTTTGCGTGGCTGGCAATGATGATGCAGCTTGCCCTACCCTCAGCACCCTATCAACAGTAACCTTTGAAGCACAAGCAGCTACTTTGTATTACATTTTGGTTCACGGCTTTGGTTCCGCTGAGGGTGAATTTGAACTCTCATTGAGTTGCGAAGTGTTTGACTGTCCTGACAAATCCAATTTCGGTGACCCATGCGTGCTGCCATTGCCAGGAGGTAATGCGTTTGCGCTCAACGTAAACGACGTGGAAGTACTGGGTTCACCTACTACCTTTGAAGACAATGCAACACGTACATTTGAAATAACTGCTCCGCAAGCTGGTCTATATAACCTCACCATTGATGTAGATGGTGTAGCATCGAATGGCAACTGGGCATCAGAATTCCGCACAAGAATTATTGACCCCAATGGAGTTAACATTCTTGATGGAGCTCCAGATGGCCTCCCAGATGAGTGGCAACCTTCTGTAATTGCAGCAGGCGGTCCTTTTACAGGCAGCCTTACACTCGAAGGTTTGGACGTAGCCGCGGGCACTTACACCATTGAAGTGAGGATGTCATTCGATGAAGGTCCAACCATCAACGGAATCGTTGACTATACGTTCAATTTCATCCAAACTCAAGCTGGTGAGATCAATGAATCATGTGAGTGCGCTCCGGTTGACGCCGGATGTACCGCCAGCGGTGGCACATTGGTCTGGGAAGGCAACCGCAGCTTCTGTGTAGGTACAGGTACGCCTAAGGGTATCAATATAGCCGTAACAGGTGCAAGCGGTACCTTCCAGCGATGGGGACTCTTCAACAGCGCTGGGCAACTCGTGGATTCACGCGGTTCAAACTCGCAGTTTAACCTCGATACTTATGCCCCGGGTGACTACACCATCCGTTACATCCGTTACGAAGCTGATGTGGACATCACGCAGATTACCAGCCTTGCCTCTATCAATACGCTCGAAGGCTGTTTCGGCACAAGCAATGCCATATCGGTGTTCCTACGTCCTGAGCCAGATGCAGGTACCTTGACCGCACTCAGCCCGACCACAGTATGTGCCAATGCGGGTCCGTCAACAGGCATTCAGCTTGGATTGGCTGGCTTTAATGCTGAAAATCGACGGTATGTGATCACATCACAAGCACTCGGAAATCAAGTAGTGTTGCAAGCCACTGGTACAGCTACCAATGCAACTTTCAACCTCAATGGTTTGCCAGCAGGAACTTACCGTGCAGCAGCACTCGGCTTCCAGCAAGGTGTGAATTTGACTGGTGTGCAGTTCCAAAGCCAGCTGCAAGGATGTTTTGACCTTTCAAATATAGTGACAATCAGCATTGTTGCTTGCCTTACCGCTGACTTGAGCTCTAGCCCGAATCCAACTCCTGGCCAGTCGTTTGTAACCTTCACCAACCCACGTGAAGAGTACGCTACACTCGAAGTGTACGATATGAGCGGACGTATGGTAGAGCGCCTCTTCAATCAGGTAACTACACCAGACCAAGAATACCGCCTCGAATTTAACGGCGGCAATTTGCCCAATGGTGTTTACCTTTACAGGTTGACTACCGACAGCGAAGTAATTGTGGAGAAATTCATGATTGCCCGATAAGCAGTACGCTTTAGCAATTTGAAAACTGCCCTCCTTGTGGGGGCAGTTTTTTTTTGACGTATTTGTTAAGCCTATGACATCACTATCAGAACAAAAGGGCATCTTCACCAAAATATCTTGGTGTGCCGCAAGAAGACAAACTTGCATTCCATGCAAAAACGTCCTACCTTCAGGCCGGATTTAAGCTACTCTGTCGTTATTATTTGATGGTATATCGAGAATCCACGCTTAACGCCTAAGTTTTTACTCTTTCAAACCAAATCATTTAATCATGAAGATGCACTTTACAAAGTGGGCTGCCGTCTGTTGCGGCCTTTTTCTCACCGTGCTGTTATGGCCAAGCCAAAACGCAAATGCACAAACGAACATCAACGAAGGCTTTGAAGTGGGAACAACAATCCCCGCAGGCTGGAATTCTTTCAACCCCCCTGCCAGCACTGTGACTGGGTTTTTTACCACTCCGGCTACCACCAACATTCCAGTATGTGAGGGTTTGCGATCGGCACGTACAAATCCATGGGTCAGCTTGCCCCAAAGACAGCTCACAGCTCCGGGTTGGATTTCAAATGGACAGGATATTGACATTTCTTTCGATTACAAGATTGTTGACTTCTCTACAACCAACTTAAATCCACCTACTGCTCCAGGGTGGGGTTTTATCAACGTGGAATACTCTACCGATGCAGGTGCCACATGGAATACTGCCTTTACCATCAATGATGACAACCACGTAACCTCTGGAAGCTGTGCGAACATCGCTTTAACCATCGATGGAGCTGATGCACCGACTGGTTCTGACATGCGCCTGCGCTGGTTTTGCCAATGGGCCAACCCAAACAACCTCGTGCCCAATCCGGATTACTGGGTTTATCTGGACGATATAATTATTTTTCAAGAACCCACAGATCCACCACAGTGTGTTAACACACTCATCAATCCGGCGAATGGATCCAGTATAATTACTTCAAGCCTCACATTGACTTGGGCTGCACCCGCGGGTTTGCCGTCAAGTTATAACGTGACTGTGACAAACACCACCACTTCTGAGGTGTTCTTCAGCGGAGATACCACTTCCACTTCTGTACTCTTGGCCGGACTTACGCCTGGTGCCTATGAAGCTTTGATTATCCCAAGCAACAGTTTAGGAACTGCCACAGGCTGTACTCCTCTTGGTTTTACAATAGGTGCCCCACTTTCAGGCGGTGACGACTGTACCGCTCCGGCTGTAATTACTTCATTGCCCATCGTGTTGACTGACAACACTGCGAATTTCAGCAATGCCTACACTTCAACAAATGTTCCTCCCCAACCGGCCACCTTTCCTGCGCCGGTATCAAATGGCAGTACACTTACATCGTACATGAATGGAGCAGAGGCAGTATATGAATACACTTCGCCAACCAACAGCTGTTTGAACATCACTGTAAGCGTACCGCAAATAGGCACGAGTTTCACAAACACTACAGGTTTGCATGTAATATCTGGATGTCCATTCAATACGCTCGTAGCTTACAGCAATTCAACGTCATTCTCAACGCCAAGGTCTATACAAAACCTACCAATCGCCGCGGGACAAACGTACTACATCGTAATTTCTACGAACAATACCTTGCCTGTAACTACGCCATTCACACTTT
>DAIOTP010000144.1:0-8195 GCA_036751905.1 Cryomorphaceae bacterium | reverse complement strand
CGGGTGTACAACCGCTGGGGCAATGAATTGCTCAACACCCCTGAAATCAGCACCAAAAATGCAGAGCGTGTTTCGCTATGGTTTCCTGATGATCACCCCGATGGTGTGTATCAGTACATACTTCGATACACCGACAGCAATGGGCAAAGACACATAAAAGAAGGACAGATTACTTTGACACGTTAGCATGAATAGGGCTTGTTTATTTATGTTTTTCTGGTTCCATTGCTTTTGTGTAAGCGAGGCCAAGGCCCAGTACACATATGTAGGCAGCAGCAGTGCCCTCGGCAACAATTGCTACCAAATAACACCCTCAATTCCGTGGCAAAATGGCGCCATATGGTACAATGAAAGCATAGACCTCAACCAATCTTTTCACCTGCAATTCGTGGCCAGCTTTGGCAACAATACAGGAGGTGCCGACGGTATGGTGTTTGTAATGCAACAGGTTGCAAACAATGTACTCGGCGAGGATGGTGGAGGGATGGGTTTTTCTGGTTTTCAACCCTCTTTTGGAATAGAATTCGACACGTATCAAAACCTCGATTTCAACGACCCACCCTATGACCACATCGCCATGCTGAGAAATGGCAATGTAAACCACAATGATATTTTTAACACCATTTCCACTGCTGTACAAGCATCGAGTACAAGCCCGATCATCAAAGATGGACAAGACCATGTGATCGATATTTTCTGGAATCCTGCCATTCCCGAAATCCAGGTATGGTTCGACTGCGAGCTGAAAATACTTGTGAATTACCCCTTGATCTCTGAAATTTTCCCCAATAACCAAACCGTATTTTGGGGATTTACTGCAGCTACGGGGGGATTATTTAACCAGCACAAAGTGTGTTTGGATCCGAATATTTTGGGATTGCCCGACTCCTATGAAATATGCCAGGGCGAGACGGTGCAGCTTGGCGCAACTGGTAGCACAGCCGGCAACTACAGCTGGGAGCCTGCTGGCTTGCTAAACAACGCAAATATCTCAAATCCTATTGCATCGCCACCTGTTAGCACCGAATTTACGGTGAGCTTTACTGACCTGTGTGATCAGGTTACCTCTCAGAGCACCACTGTGTCGGTGATATCCGCCTCGGTGACTTTACCCACCCTACTGGAAGCTTGCGAAGGCGAAATTGTGACAATCACTCCCCTTGAAAGCGAGGGCGATTTGCTATGGAGCAATGGCAGCACCGGCCCCACCCTTTCGGTCAATGAATCAGGAATGTATGGTGTCACCGCTACCAATGGCCCTTGTGAAGCGAGTGATGAAGTGGGCGTGAACTTTACGGACAGCCCTGAACTGAATATGCCTTCAGAAGCAGGCATTTGCGAAGGCGAAACCTTCCTTGTCGATTTGAGCGCTACAGGCTTAGAAATTAGCTGGGCCGACAGTCCCACAGCGGGAGCGATCCGCGAGTTGTTCGAGGCAGGCACATACACAGCCACGGGAGGCACAGGCAATTGCACCGGTGTAGGCAGCATTACCCTGAGCGTAGCTCCCCGCCCTACATTTGATTTGGGCCCCGATATTGAGCAGTGTGGCTCAGGCCCAATTGCCCTTTCGGCAAATGCTGCGGACGCAACCATAGTATGGAATACCGGACAATCCACAGAACAA
Source organism: Cryomorphaceae bacterium (assembly GCA_036751905.1). Taxonomy (GTDB): domain Bacteria; phylum Bacteroidota; class Bacteroidia; order Flavobacteriales_D; family Cryomorphaceae; genus T3Sed10-241. The sequence goes on along the minus strand of DAIOTP010000144.1, from coordinate 6,568 downwards.
ATCAGCGTGAGCGAGAGTGGATACTATGAAGCAACAGCAAGCGCAAGCGGCTGTACCTTTGTAGATGGCGTGAATGTGCTGTTTTTACCAGGTCCGGTAGTCAGCATTGAGGGGGAACCTACATTCTGTGTGGGGGAAAGCACCTTGCTTACCGCCTCCGGAGCCGACAGCTATGAATGGAACAATGGGGCAAATACACCCTCGATTGCCATGGACCTTGAGGGACTCATCGTTGTTGAAGGCACCGATGCGTCCACAGGATGCACGGGTAGCGCAAGCATACGTACCACAGCCCAGCAGCCTCCACGCATTGTGACTGCGGAACGCTTTGTGAAATGCGCAGGTCGGAGCATACTGCTCAACCCCACCCTGCTTGGTGCCAATACACTGACATGGAATGATGCCATTGCAGCCCGCAGCATTCAAGTAAGCGAACCAGGCAGCTATACGGCTGCGGCCAGCAACCAATGCGGTGAAAGCAGGGTAACCATCACCGTGGAGGATGAAGAGTGCTTTCAACATATCTACATCCCCAATGCTTTCACTCCAAATGGCGATGGGCTCAATGATCTCTTCAGGGTGTACGGTGAGCGCATTGAACGTTTCCATATGCAAATATTTGACCGATGGGGCAGCCGCGTTTTTGAAACCCGCGACTTGAATGCCGCGTGGAACGGCAGCCATCAAAACAGCGGCTACTATTGCCCGGCTGGAATATACACGGTATTGATCGAACTGGAATACGAAGACTTGAGCGTAAAGCAGCTTACAGGGCATGTTAGCCTGCTGCGCTGAGCATTGGCGGCCCTATTCGCGCTCTTTGAGTACGCTGAACTGGCCGTTGAAAGGGTCAAATTGCTGAACCAATGTTTCAATAAAACCAGGGCCATAAGGGTGATAATACGTAGCGAAATTCCACTTTCGCTCCTGAAGTCCTCCACCGGGAAAGAGTTTATCGCGCAGTTTTTTAAGGCGGTTCATCAGCACTTGTTGTTTTCGCCGCTCTGCGCGCAGCAGTTTTTTTTCAAGCGCTTGCAAAATTTTATCGCTGCGTGTGTATCCAGTCTTTACTGACCGTGTCAATGTGGCATCAACAGCGACAAGGCGTTGCTCTACCTGACCGTACAAGGCATCCAAAGCATCCCTCGCTTCATCGAGTTCAAGTGCCTGTGGACTATCGCGCTTCAGCAAGGTTTTTTCAAGCTCCATGGTATTTGTGAACAGGTCAATAGCTGTGATGCCTACTTGTTCCATCAGCACTGATTCCTCTTTGCCGATGACCATGGCCGAATTGCGCAGCATGAGCACAGGAAATGGAATCTGAAAATCATCAAACATGCCTTTGAGCTGAAACCAATAGGCAAGCTCGCCTCCTCCGCCAATATAGGCCAGGTTGGGCAGGATGATTTCCTGATAAAGCGGTCTTAGGATTACATTGGGGCTTAAACGCTCCGGGTGGTTGTGCAATTCATCACGCAGTGATTTTTCTGAAAAGGTCAGTTGGCTATTGAGCACATGCCATTGGCCGTCTTTGTATACAATGCGCTCGCGGAACTGATCGCCCAGATAAAACAAGTTGATGTCGCGGGGATGCGCTTGTATCGCGTAGTGCGCGCTTAAATCTGCGGAAGTGACTTCAACAGCATGTTTGGCCATTTGCTGGAAAAGCTCTTTCTCGAAAGCGGGAATAGCAAGGCGCTTGAGGGCCGGATCATCGCCATCAACGCATACCACGCCATAAGCATGGAAAAGACTGTGCACCAGAAACCGTGTGGCAGCAGCTACGTTATCGTGTTTCAAATAGGCATCTTCGAAGAGCTTTTCGAGCTCGGCAGCGTGGTAGCCAAGCCCAAGGATCGACTTCAATTCGGCGGCCACATCAGCCATTCCTTCCGTTGACATGCGCCCTACTGCACCGCCTTGCCCGCTTTCCCAACTGAGGCTTCCCTGGGGTAAGCCAAAGTGGTTGGCTTCTTCAAAGTCATGGTCTTCAGTGGCCATCCAGAACACCGGAACGAATTGCAATGCGGGATGTGCCTCGGCAAGCATACGACACGTTTTGATGGCTGTGGCAATCTTATATATAAAATACACAGGGCCTGTGAAGAGGCATACCTGATGGCCTGTGGTGATGGTAAATGCCGTTGGCTTCGCAAGGGGTTCAACCGCTGTAATGGGCAATTTTGCAGCAGCGTATTGCCGTTTTAGCGCCTCCAAAAGGGCTACGCGGTGCGCGTAATGGGCTGCCTTTTCGTTTGCCTGTGCGGCAAAATGTGCCAATTGAGGCGGTCTGCCATAAAATTTCTTCAACCGGGAATTCCCATCGATGTAGTCGAGTATGAGGTCGGAGAAGTAACCCGTTTGCCGGAAAGGCAGCTGGTACAATTCAAAATCAAGGGCTTCAACAGCATGGGAATCCATAGGGACAAAAGTAGCGATTTCAACAGGCTCTATCATGTGTCAAATTACATACAGAGGGATGTGATTGTTGACATATTGTGTACTTTTCAGCCTTTGTAAATAAGGTCCAACCCAGAAATCAATGCGTAAATTATTCTTTACATGTTTTATTGCCCTGAGCAGCACCATCGGTATAATGATGGCACAAGATGGGGATAAACTAAAAATTAAACCCGAGAGCGGCTACGAATTTACCGTAGTGAAAACCCTTGATGCCACACCGGTGCAAGATCAATTCCGCACGGGAACATGCTGGAGTTTTTCGGCACTTGCCTATTTCGAAAGCGAGCTTATACGCCGAGGCAAAGGGGAGCACAACCTCAGCGAAATGTACGTTGTGAACCACACCTACAAGGAAAAAGCCGACAGGTATGTGCGCATGCACGGCCACACCAATTTCGATGCTGGCGGAGCCTTCGCCGATATACCTTATGTATGGAAACGCCACGGGATAGTGCCTGAAGGGGTGTACACAGGTCTGAATTATGGCAACGACAAGCACAACCACGACGAGCTCAATGACATCCTCAAAGCGTATGTTGAAGCCGTGATCTCAAATGACAAACGGAATCTGAGTCCGCGTTGGAAGGATGGCTTCAATGCCGTAGTCGATGCATACCTGGGCGCATTGCCTACCGAATTTGAATACAGGGGCAAGAAGTATACCCCAAAGAGTTACGCAGCCGAGCTGGACCTCAACATGGACGATTATATCTCTGTGACGAGCTATACCCACCACCCTTTTTACGGCAGCTTTATGCTCGAAATTCCCGACAATTGGTTGCACGTGCACAGCTACAACGTACCCATTGATGAGCTCATGCACATTATGGAACATGCTGTAATGAATGGACATACTTTTGCATGGGGTGCCGACGTATCCGAAAAAGGATTTGCCTTTCGCGAAGGCTTGGCCATACTGCCTGAAGATGAAAACACCATTCAGGTGAAAGGTGCCGACAACCGCAACTTCAGTGATGCCGGTGCCGAAAAAATCAGCAATGCCTTTGATACACCCGTGAAGCAACTGGATGTAAACCAGGAAATGCGCCAAACTCAATTTGACAACTGGAAAACCACCGATGACCATGGCATGCAGGTTACCGGGTTGGTTAAAGACCAAAATGGAGACAGGTACTTTTTGGTGAAAAACTCATGGGGAACTGCTTACAACAGCCTTGAGGGGTATTTTCTGGCGAGTGAGGCCTATGTAAAACTCAAAACCATGAACATTTTCCTCCACAAGGAGGCCTTGCCAAAAGATATTGCCAAAAAATTGAACTTATAAGCATCTCTTCGAAGATCTTCTCATTTCAGCGGGCAGCACATGCGTTGCGCTGTGGTGTATGAAATCCAGCCCATCAGGGATGTGAATAAACCTTAATGGGTTGAAGAGCCATTCGCCCCTGCCGCAGAAAGTGTATTTTTGTGGCCAGTGAAAGTGCTCAGCATACCATTGATTTTCCTTGTTAGGGTATACCAGTATACCCTATCACCGCTTTTTGGAAGCAATTGCAGGCATCAGCCCACGTGCTCTGCATATGCCATTGAGAGCCTGCGCGAATGGGGGCCCTTTAAGGGCAGTTGGCTGGCCGCAAAACGCATTGCAAAGTGCCACCCATGGGGTACGCTTGGGTGGGATCCCGTTCCGAAGAAACATGAAGAAGAAAAAAATAAACCAAGTCTATGAAAACGCTTAAACTGCTCGTTCTTTCCATTTTGCTCGTTAACCTGAGCGCCTGCGACGGGAAAAAATCAAACCGAAAGCTGCAAGAAGCCGCTGAGATTCACGAGGAGATGATGATGCAATACGACAGCATCTACCATGCACTCTTGGACAAGCGCAAGGAAATTAATGCACGCATTGATGAATTGGCTGGTGATCAGCGTTCGGCCAATGAAAGTATGCTGCGCAGCATCAACAAAAGCCTGAGCATTTTGCAAGGCTGGGAGGAATCCGTGATTGGGGTTCCAGGATATCAATTCGAGCACCATCACCACGGCCATGATGAAGAGGACGGTCACCACCATCACCATGGGCGCGACAATGACCAATTGCTCAAGGGCATGAAAGACCAGGAAGTGCTGGATATGCAAAAAGCCTTGAATAGCCGACTGAATGAGGTGCGCGTCGAAATTAGCAACTTGCTCGAAACCATTAAAGCATACGAACAGCGATGATGCAACGCCCCCGCCGCAACCGCAAGGATCCTACCGTACGCAGCTGGGTGAGGGAAACACACCTTGACCCATCACAGCTTATCTACCCTTTGTTTATTGTAGATGCCGCTTCCGCAAAAAACGAGATCGGCGCATTGCAAGGGCAGTACCAGCTGGGGCTTCTCGACTTGCTCCAGGAAATAGAGTCCTGCATGGAATTAGGGGTAAAAGGCTTTGTGTTGTTTCCGGCTGTAAAAGAAGCGTATAAAGATGCAAAAGGCACCTATGGTTATGCGGATGACAACTTCTACCTGCGTTATATCCGTACCATCAAGGCGCAATTTCCTGAAGCCATACTCATGAGCGACGTGGCCCTCGACCCCTACAGCAGTGATGGCCATGACGGTTTTGTGCAAAACGGAAAAATCATCAACGATTACACCTTGGAGCTCCTTGGCAAAATGGCCCTGGCACAGGCACAAGCTGGCATCGACATCATAGGTCCCAGCGATATGATGGACGGACGTGTGGGCTATATCAGGCAAAAGCTCGATGCAGCCGATTTTACGGAAGTGAGCATCATGGCCTACACCGCCAAGTACGCAAGCGCATTCTACGGCCCCTTCAGGGAAGCACTGGACTCCGCCCCGAAAAGTGGCGACAAAAAAACGTACCAAATGGATCCCGCCAATAGCCTGGAAGCACTGCGAGAAGCCGCTCTGGATGAAGATGAAGGCGCGGACTTTCTCATGGTAAAGCCGGCACTCTGCTACCTCGACGTCATACAATCACTGAGTCAACACAGCACATTACCTATTGCGGCTTACAATGTAAGTGGTGAGTATGCCATGATCAAAGCTGCCGCCCAACATGGATGGCTGAATGAACAAGCCGCCATGGTGGAATCCTTGATGTCCATACGTCGCGCAGGTGCCCGAGTAATTCTGAGTTATTGGGCGAAGCAGTACGCCACACTTGTGAAAGAAGGCTATGCTTACCATTGATATCCATACCCACATTCTCCCTGAGCACATTCCCAACTTCAGGGAGAGGTTTGGGTATGGGGGCTTTATTTCACTTGATCACCACAAGCCTTGCTGCGCAAGGATGATGATCGACAATAAGTTTTTTCGTGAGGTGGAAGACAACTGCTGGGATGCTGAAACCCGTATGAAGGAGTGCAAGCTCCACCACGTGGATGTACAGGTGCTCAGTACCGTACCCGTCATGTTCAGCTATTGGGCCAAGCCCCATGACTGCCTCGAGGTAAGCAAGTTTCTAAACGACCACATAGCCGGCATTGTACAGCGCTACCCAAAGCGGTTTATAGGCTTGGGCACAGTGCCTTTGCAGGATACCCACATGGCCATTGCAGAACTGGAACGCTGCAAACAAATAGGCCTTGCTGGCATTGAAATTGGCTCCCATGTAAACGAAATGAACCTCAACGATCCTGAGATTTTTCCTGTATTTGAAGCATGTCAGGATTTGGATATGGCCGTATTCGTTCATCCATGGGACATGATGGGAAAGAACAAAATGGAGCGCTATTGGCTGCCTTGGCTCGTTGGTATGCCCGCAGAAACCTCATTGGCCATTTGCTCCATGATCTTCGGTGGTGTTTTTCAGAAATTGCCAAAACTAAGGGTCGCCTTTGCACATGGAGGAGGCAGTTTTCCTGCAACAGTGGGCCGCATAGGGCATGGCTTCGACGTACGGCCCGACCTCTGTGCTATTGACAACAATGTGCATCCGAAGGAGTACTTGGGGAAGTTTTGGATTGACAGCCTTGTACATGATCAGGCCATGCTGGCATATGTGGTGTCACTTTTTGGAGCCAATCGGGTGGCACTTGGTACAGATTATCCATTTCCGCTTGGTGAACTCAGTCCAGGCAAGTTGATCCGGGAAAGTGACCTGGACAGCAAGGCAAAAGAACTTTTGCTGG